>CAZCXW010000001.1:0-32072 GCA_964502785.1 uncultured Methanosarcinales archaeon
ATCTACACATCCTTCCACACTCTTTCCCTACACGACGCTCTTCCGATCTAGAAGCGCCATCACCGTCAATCCTGAAGGCATTTCCATAAAAAAAATTAAAGAGGAAAGCTCTTCGCTCAAGAGAAAAAATATTGAATCTTTAGAAATCGGAGAAAGCATCGAACTTGTTGCCACGATTATCCAGATCTTTGATATGCGTTTTTTTGCGGTGCATCCAGAAACAGGGAAACGTCTTAAACCTGAGGAAAGCGATGTCACTCCTGCCTATTCTTATGTCTTAAATGTTGTCGTTGATGACGGGACGGGAAATATCCGCTGCGTTTTCTGGAAAAATCAAACTAATCAATTATTAGGAAGAACTGAGGAATCTTTCTTAAAGATAAAAGAAAGTCCCCATTTATTTGAAGAATGTAAAACTGACCTTTTAGGGGAGCAGGTTAAATTAACTGGTCGGGTGCAACAAAACCAAATGTTTGAACGCCTGGAACTTCATGTAGATACAGTGCAAAGAGCAGATCCCGCTGAAGAGTTAGCACGGCTGGAAAAGAATTGATGCCGAACCTTCCCTAATCCAATATCCAAAAACTTAATTATCTATCTCTGTTATCGATAAATAAATGCTCTTCCATACTCATCTCTTGCTGGGAATTCTCTTCTTTCTCGTTTTCCGTTTTTTTTTCCATGGAGGAAATCTGATTATTTTTTTTATTTTAGTGTTATTGGGAAGCATCTTGCCAGACTTGGATTCAAAGTATAGCAAGATCCATCAATGGAGCGGTTTTATGGGATTGATTATCACTTTCTTTGCTAAACATCGTGGCCTGCTTCATTCTTTGCTCTTTCATTTATTTCTCTTTTTTATCGTCAGTTTTTTCTTTTCTCCTTATTATGCTTCTGGACTGCTTCTCGGCTCCTTAGCTCATCTCTTAGCTGATGGAACAACGCGGCGTGGCGTTCAAGTTTTTTCCCCTTTTTCTCTATATACCATAAAAGGGCCATTAAAAGCGGGCGGTTTCATCGAAAGCGTGCTTCTCCTGCTTATTGTTTTTCTTATTTTGAAGTTTATCTTTTAATCTCTTCGAGGGGCTGTCGCTCCCCACTTCTCTTTTTAAATACATCTCTAAAAGAGTGATTTGAGGGAAAGGAGATTTATAAACTATCTATTTCAAAAAATAAGCACATGGCTGAAGATGAAAAACAGCAGCAACTAGAAAAAATTGTAGGCCATTTTTATTCACCAGCCCATTCTGGAAAAACCATTGAAGTTATGGTGGATCATCGTCATATTACTCATGCTCTGGCTACTTTTTTGCATGAAAGGGATTATCTTACCAGTGATTTTATAATTCTGAAAGAAAGTAAGTTATCCCAAACAATCAAAGGCTATTTTGATGTAAGTTCTTCTACCAGAGAAAAACGCTGCGTGTTAGTGACTATAAAAAAGAGCTTATTTGATGGCTACGCCGTAACCCTTGAAGATCAGGACGAATCTTACGTGTGTCCGGCGGATCTCAAGTACGAATTCAAGTTTCTGAAGAAAGGAAGAGCCGTTGAGATGTCTGAAGGGGAATTTCGCTTTGATCCTCATTCTATTTTCGTGAGCTATACTCAAAAGGATAAGAATAGTAAAGATGAATCTTGGTTTTCCAGATCTGTGTATGGGAAAAATAGGAAGGAATTGCGAAACCTGCATGAAGCAATGCCTGAAATGAAGTATGCCATCAATCGTCATCTCCTTAATTTGGTGGCTGAAACTGTGCTCAATTTTACGACTCTGGCAAGAGTCATTAAAGCTGTCGGCGGAGATGCCTGGATGTTATGGCTTTCAGGAGCATCAACCGTATCAAAAATACCCGCGGAAAGAACTTATTCTAGGAAAGCTGCGGAAATCACTTCGGGCCTGCCTCTCGCTTCTTATTCGCATTTGATTGATTCTCCGCATAATGTTATTAATCGAATTGTGGAACGGCGGGATGTCGCTTCCTGGCGCCGTTTGGAAGAGTCTTTGGAGTATTTAGCTTCAGAAGCAGAACTCACGGAAGAAGAAGCTGATATTGGCGCAAAAATTTTGCAATTAGAACGTCTGCTTCAAGAACCCGATGCCCAAGAAAAAATAAAAGCAGAATCAAAACATTGGAATATCGAATCTTCTCCCCGCCTGGAAGAAACACTTCAGGAATTAACTCTTATTGATTACGATTCCATTCGAAAACAGCTGAAATCTTATACGTCAGAGCTCGAGGCGAGAGGGCTTCTAAAACCAGACATTTCTGCTGATGAAGTCATTGATAATGGCTTAAAATTATTTCCAGGAAGATACGCTTCGGAATTGCGGCGGCATCTTTTTGATATGTTTAAAAGTCTTATCCGCAGTCCAACCCAAGAAGAGTATGGGGGAGTCTTACGGAACGTGAAGCACCAATTAGAAAAAAATGTACGGCGCGATATGAGTATTTTTTTAGGGTACTATCCTTTAGCGTACGTTGCTGATTCCCGTTTTAAAGTTCCGCTTCTCGGTTACGTCTCTTACTACATAGCTTTAGAAGTGTCGGAATATTATAATCATTCTGGCTTTGAACGGCTCAATACGGTCATCGATCTTCATTATATCATTAAAGAATTGGACAACGATCCTACCATTGCCTCTGGCGCGGATGCGATTAACCAATACAGGTCTCATCTTACCAAAGTATCTGCTTTTTTATACCCAGTGCTGCTCGGGCTTGCGGTGACCGGAGAGTATTTTTCTTCGAGGACTGGCGGCATCAGCAATTATGTTATGGATGTTATTGCCTTTACGGCAAAGTATGCAAGTATGAAACAATGGCATAAATTCATGGATTCGTTGATTGAAAGATGCGAAAAAAAGATGGATGATAATCAATAAAATTATGCTTTCAAAATATTTATAAGTTAATGTTTGTAAATTTTTAGGTATGGGGTTGATTATCACCTATCTTTTTTTTACTTTCCGTATGAAATTGTGCATGTTTGGGGATAACCTATAATTTTGAATTTCAGTAAATGGTATGTACTTAAAGGAGTCATATTTTTCTGGCTCGCCTAAAGAAGGAACCTGCGTTGGCCGGATTCTTGCTAGAAGCCAATTATATTCCATGGTATAATCATTTTCTATGAAATCCATGATTCCTAAAGAGCGAATAATTTCTACATCTACTCGCAGCTCTTCTTTGAGTTCGCGTATCGCTGCCATTTCTGGTGTTTCGTTTCTTCTATTTTTCCTCCCGGCATTTCATACCAACAACTTTTAATACGATGGAGTAAGAGGATACTATTATTTTCAATGATGGCACAGCCGGCAAGACGAAGTTTAGACATGCTAATGCAAATAGTCAATATTTTTTATAATTATTGCTTTTATTAGGTTAATAGATTAAAAAGCCACTGGTCACTGGTCAACCTTGGGCGTTCTTTTTAAATCAATCAGTGTATTATAATCACAGCAATCAAAACTGGTTGCGCCTCACCGTCCTTCGGGATGGATGAAATAAAAAGCGAAAAGCAATGAGGTGTTGCTTAATGAAACAAACAATGGTAGCGACAGCTACAGTAAGTGGTCAGGGTAATCTCCCTGAAAAGAAATTCCGAGCAGGAGCGGTTTCTGCAACGGTATGGCTAAACAAAGGCCAGCAGATTACGGGAGAAGAAACAGAGTATCGAACAATCTCCATAGACCGCAATTATATGGATAAGGAGGGAAAGTGGCAATCTACAAACTCGATGCGGATTAATGACCTGCCAAAAGCGGGTGTCGTCTTGCAAAAAGCGTATGAATTTCTTGTCTTCAAAGAACAAGATTTATTCAAAGGAGCATAACGTTTAGGCTCCCATAATAAATATAAATAATGAGGTGTTTTATAATGGTAGAAAATTTAAATCATGTCGTGCAAATGCAAATGGAAAAATTATCGTTACAGGATCTTCCTGGGGTAGGGGCTGCTACAGCCGAAAAATTAGAGCAAGCTGGTTATCGCGATTTAATGGCGATTGCGGTTGCTTCTATTGGTGAACTCGTTGAAACTGCCGGTGTCACGGAAGCCGTCGCAAGGAGAATGATTAATGCTGCCCGTGACAGTATGAAAATGGGTTTCGAAACCGGAATAGAAGTATTACGTAAACGCGAAGCTGTCGGCAAATTAAATACAGGCAGTAAGAATTTTAATACATTAATGGGCGGCGGTTTTGAAACGAGCGCAATAACAGAATGTTTTGGCGAATTTGGTTCTGGTAAGACTCAAATTGGACATTCGCTTGCAGTGCAAACTCTCAAACAAGAACCTGGAGCGACTGTTGTATATATTGATACAGAAAATACATTCAGGCCTGAACGTATTAAGCAATTCGCTGTAGGCGCTGGTCTGGATCCTGAAGAAGTCTTAGAGAAAATAATGGTGGCAAGAGCGTATAACTCTGATCATCAAATGTTGCTCGCTGAAAAAGTTGAAAGCTTAATTACAGAACAGGGGAAAGCAGTAAGGCTCGTTGTCGTTGATTCCCTCACTTCCCACTTCCGGGCTGAATTTATCGGCCGCGGAACGCTTGCTGAGCGGCAGCAAAAATTAAATCGTCATATGCATCAATTATCAAAACTGGCAAATACACATAACCTTTGTGTTTATGTTACAAATCAAGTCATGGCCAAACCAGATCAGTTCTTTGGTGATCCTACGGCAAGCATAGGTGGTCATATCGTTGGGCATGCTTCCACTTTTCGGATTTATTTACGAAAAGGAAGAAAAGGGACTCGTGTAGCAAAACTGATTGATGCACCAAACTTAGCTGATGGTGAAGTGGTCTTTGAAGTTACAGAGACGGAGCTTCGTGATGCTGTTTAATTTTTCTTTATTTTTTTATTTTTTTTACCAAAATTTTCAAAAGATTTAAAAAAGAACTTCCATTTATAATCTTCTGAATGATATTAAATGACTTTACCTATGACTTTTTCTACTATTTATAATGATATTTTAAACCGGATGGAGGGATTAAATCTATGAATGATCAAGTAACACCTGTTAAAGTTGGTGAAACATATGAAGTAGCCATTAATTCTATTGGTGGTAAAGGCGATGGAATTGCGAAGATAAAAGGGTTTGTCATTTTTGTGCCAAATACTCAGAAAGGCGATTATGTTAAAGTGAAAGTTACCAAAGTTCTACCTACTGTTGGATTTGCAGAAGTTGTCGAAAAATTAGAGAAACCAGTCAGGGAGTCAAAATATGCAACTGTGGCTGCTGAAGAACTTCAGGAGAAGGAAGATACCTCAGAAAAGTATGCGGATACCGATGATTTTGGATCAGATATTGAAGAATGAAACGGTTGTTTATTGGTGTTCCCATTTCTTCTGAGATAAAAGAAAAAGTAAAACCGTTCTATGAAGAATTGGAATTGCTTCATGCTAATGTAAAGCTTGTAGGGGAGAATAATCTTCATTTTACGCTGAAGTTTTTAGGAGATGTAGCGGAAGAAAAAATATTTTCTGTCTGCAATATTTTAAAAATATGCTTAGAGGGGAAAAAACCTTTTTCCGTTACCGTAAAGGGCATCGCTGTTTTTCCTTGTGAAGAACAAATAAATACAATTTGGGTCAGTTCAGCAGATTCTTCACTCAGATCTTTGATGAAGATAATCAACGAGGAATTAGATTTTATAAGAAAAGAAAAGCATGAAGATACGCCCCATATTACAATCGCACGAGTAAAGTCGGGAAAGAATAAAGAAATCATAAAAAAATTAATTGAAAAATATAAGGATACGGAGTTCGGGACAATGCTTGTTAATAAAGTAATTCTTTATGAAAGTGAATTACGGAGAGAAGGGCCGGTGTATAAAGTTGTGAAGATCTTTCTCTTGAATTAGTTTAAATTGTAATTTAAATAAATTCTGAGTAGGAAATCCCACGTTTTATCATTAGGGGGGAGGTCAATTTTTCTACATTTTATTTAACTTACCGTTGCGCTAACTGTAAAATCTCGGAATCTGTCAATGCTCGGTTATAGACGCTAACTTCATCGATAAGTCCGACAAAACCGTGTCCCCCACCAACTTTACTGCCGATATAAGTGCTGGCGCTTGGTAAGTTTCGCGGGGCATTCATTGTGTATCCAAGGGGATTTTGACCTTGTCCCATTATCTCCGGGATGCCATTAACATAATAGCGCACAGTTATGGTCTGGGCATTAATTCTACGAGCAACAACCGCTATATGATAGCGTTGGTTCGAATTAATCATTGGACCATTAACAGAATAATATCCCGGGAAAGCTCCATTATTTCCGCAGTCTGTACAAAATTCTAGTTTGGCACCCCAACCAATTGTTAAACCAAATTGATGGGTATTGCCCGCTGGATCATCGGTTCGGGCGTAGAGGGTGCGGAATCTCCCGACATTTGTCGATGGTTCGATAAACATTTCAATTGTGAAATCACCCGTCGGATTCAGATCAACCGCTGCCGGAATTTCTAAATAATCATTACCATCAAACCGCGCACCGCCACTAAGGTGGCCAAGTACATGCTGAGGTTCATTCGGGGCTCCGTTTTGGTACGACAGTGGATGATAATTGTTTCCGCTTGTATCCAGAAAATTCACGCCGGTCGCTTCATCCAAAGTTAAGCGGAGCGCCCGACTTCCAGGTAAAGTGGGCAGCGGCTGAACCAGTACGTCGTTGTCTGTAATAGTGATAGTGTGAATTATATTTGTGCCAAGTGTAGCGTAGCGCGGATTAGCGCTTAATGCCACTTTAATGATTTCATCTGTATTTTCAATATCAATATCATCAGTTATATCTACTATAATCATTCCACTCCGAGATCCAGCAGGAATAACGAGAGGGCCTGAGCTAATGATGTAATCACTGCCTGCCTGCGCTAGTGTTTCGCCTGGCATGGCAACTTGATTTACATAATAAGGAATCGTGACGGCAATGCCAATTGGTTGCGACAGCGTGACTGGGATGTTTATCTGCCCGGTTGCTTCGTCAACAGTTGCGGTGGAAGTCTGAAATGAAACAATCGGCAGTGGTGCATTGGCAGCATTTGGATCATAAGCGATCCCATGTCGTTTGCCGACAAGCCAGCCTATGTTATGTCCACCACTATCTGTACGCATAGTCAAGCCAGTTGGCATGGGTTGCGAACTCGTATCCGGTGTTTGTAAAGTAACATGCTGGACCCCGGTCGATACAGCGCGGAGAGAGTTGGCCCCAAGCGTGTCAAGTCCAATTTCAAATGGACCTTGTGGAATAATATCGCCGCCGGTGCGCGTCGGATGATTACTCGGTCCCCAGGGATTTGTCCCTGTTGTTAAATAGTGGGGATGATCAAGTATAAGTTTGTAGTCAAAGGCAGAAGCTGTGCTTGGAATCGTACCATTCTGCGTTGCAATAAGTGGTTCGCACGACCAGCGTGCATCACAATCCCAGAGGTCATTACTATTGAAATCGTAATACCCAAATGAATCCAAATTCGGCTGATCCATCGCGACATTAATTTGATGCCCTATGATGTCTGGAATAAGGTTTCCCGCTGTTTGGCTATAAAATGACCCTATTCTTCCATCGCGCCAACGTGCCTTTGTCAAGGGAATATTTCCCTGATTCACAATGTTCAACGCCAATCTTACCGCAACTCCATTTAAATCCAAATCGCATATTCCTCCAGGAGTAGTATCTGCCCACCATAAATCACCTAAGTCTGGATCGTTATCGTTGCTATCAATGCAGACATTCGCTGGAACTTTGTCCCAGGTAAGAGATTTGATGAAGCTGACTGAGGGAAGTGGCAACATATCCGCTTTAACGGTTAAAATGGTCGATCCATAGGCTGGTACTGTTATCGGATAAGATGTTAAATCAAAGTCTAAATGATGATTATAATCGTCTAAAATTAATTCTCCCAACTGATGCACACCATCATAAACAGAAAATTTTTCTATAGGCTGGATTGCTCCATTTGTGGTGCCAGTAGCAAAGCTCAACTTTTCTAACCGCATATCTTCGCTTCCTGCTGTAAACCGAATTTGCGCCATAATATTATTTTGTGATCCCTGTTGGAAATCCTGAGAAGGAATCGGTATAGAATCAACTATTAATGTTGGTGCAGGCACAATACCTGAAATCGTCGTTTGACAGCGTCCGTCGGCCGAGCGAACAATAATACCGCTGGTTTGTCTTAAAGGATCAGTCTCATGCCCCGGTAAGCGCGTTAATGTTGCTTGTTTTGTTTCCGGTCCAACTGTGATCTGACCTGACGGCACTGCTGTCCAGGTAAATGGTCCGCCATAATAGTAAGGTCTAACCTGGAGGTTGAATGTAATCGGTGAATTTCCGACAATTTGAAACTGCGCAGGCTGCACTGTTATTGATTGGCATTCAACTATCGGCGGTGGCAAAGCGCCACTTGGCGGCACGGGTACGCCATTGCGCGTGGTTTGATAAAATGCTAATATCTCAGCAGGAGTCAAAGCTCGTTCCATAATTAATAGTTCATCAATTCCTCCATCAAAATAATTTTGTAAAGGGAGTGATGGGGTTACACCAGGTAAGTTATGGCCATTAACTGAACCAGACCAAGTGCCGATACGGGTTAGGTAATTAGGCAGATAGCTGGCACGCGGCACGTTTTGAAGAACTCCAATCCCTAGTCCATTTTTGTAGAACGTGGCACGACAATGCCCTTGCTGACAATTGTCTAGAACGAGTCCAATCATCTGCCATCTGTCAGGATCAACCATGCCGATGCTTGCGTACTGGTTATTAGGGTTAGTAAAATATACTAACTGATTTTGATTATTGAGACCAAGATGCCACGCAAAATTATTTCCATCACCAGTGCTTATAAGTCCTTGCTCGCGGTTCACGCCAAAAGTACCGTCCGGATGCACCCAGAGGGCAATAGTCATCGGCCCTTCACGTGTTAAACTGTAGTGACGTGGAATGTCTATGTAGCGCGCTAGAGTGGCATGGAAAGCACCGTTGCCAACTGCCGTTGCCTGATTTTGAGCGCGTGCGACAAAGCCGGTTCGAACTGTATGGCCATCGAGATCAGTCAGCACGCCGTTGTTCTGCCGCGGGCTGCTATCAGCAATATTCAAATTTAACCTATCGTATACTTCAGCATCTTCAAAATGCATATTTAGAATTGCGGGTGATCGAAGTACTATCACTGTGCCGATGACAACTGTCCGTACACTCCTAAAAGGCGGCACGCCGCGCGTCACAATATTGTAGTTATAATAACCAGCCATGACATCGGCGCCGGCATTATTTTTTCCATCCCAAAAAACGCCCACGCCGCTGCCGGCCGGCACGTCTACATCCTGCATGATATTTTTTATCACGGCTCCCCAACTGCTGATGTATACGCTGACTAGCGCCCGCTCGTCGACGCGAAAATCGATGTCCACGCGCTCGCTGTCGGCATTAAACGGACTGGGCGAAACTATTACATTGCTGATCCGCACGGTTGGCGGCTCCGTGGCAAGTACTGGTCTTGTCATAATTCCACTGATTATAATCAAATAAAAAAAAGCTAAAATAGTGGTCCGCCAATTTATTTTGCGCGGGAAGGTCGATAAAAAATTATTTATATGCATTTATTGTCGGGCAAATGAAGTCTTTAAATGTTTTATGGAATTATTGTGTAAAGTTTATTTCAAAGGTATCCGCATAAACTTCTTGCATTCAAAACAGGAAATAATGGCTTTTCCTTGTCTTGTGCGTATTCGGCAGTTAACTCCGGGCTGCAGGTAAGAATAACAGTGTTTGCAGAAACGGCGTTTAAGCTGCAGCGGAATATGTAAACGAGTTTTCATGGCGATTTTTCGCGCTAGAGAAATGTAGCGATTCGCCAACTGTTTATTTTTAGAAAAAACCGTTTCTGCCTGCGTAAAGAGAATTTTTATTCTTGTCTCGGCAATTTCCTTTTGCTCTTTTTTGGAAAGGGGTGGTTTTGACATCTAACAAAGTAAAAACTATGAAGATAAATATCTTGCGTTTATTTTCTTAATCTTGTTTTATTTTCTAGGTATCTTCTCCTTCCTTCGATATATTTATAATTCTCTTCTTCATTCGCTGGAATAACTTTTGGCATCTGCTGCGGTTTGAAGTCATCATCAACTCCCACAAAAGCAAAATAACAAGAATTTGTGATTGGTTGCGAATTTTTACCATGCACTTCTTCGAAGAGAATTTCTACCTGAACGGAAGTATTGCCAATATAACAAATGGTTTTATGCATTCTTAACAATGCTCCGATCTGCACCGGTCGTAAGAAATTAATTCTATTAATTGATGCTAAAGCTGCCCTTTTTCCTGAATATTCATAAACTGCAGCCTCGGCAAGTTCAAGGGCAGCATGCATTAAATAACCTCCAAAAATAGTATTATGGATATTTTTTTGTTGTGGACGCATAAAAATAAGATTTGCTCCACGATACATATGTTCACCATGAACACCCTGTGCTTGAGCAAGCAATTCCCTTTCTTCGGCTGTCAATGGCTGTTCTCGTTGTTGCTGACGATGCAGATAATTTTCTTTTCTCGCCTTTGCTTCTTCGTTTCGTCTGATTTGATCAGGAGTCGTAGGCGTGTAGGATGCAATTGCTCTTGGCTTTCCTTTTTGTGTATCAATTGCCACAAAAGTAAAATATGTGGAGGCGATGTGCTCTCTATCATTTTCTAAACGCACCCCTACCTCTAAAGAACTTTTGCCAACAGTATTCACAGCTGCTTTGCACAGCAAATCTTTTTGCATATCAATCTGATGATGAAAATCCAGTTGTTCCAATGCTGCGGTAACTACTGGTCCAGCAGCGTAATTCCCTGCAAGAGTTGCCGCAATCAGGTCGAGATCTTCAAGCACTTGTCCGAAAAGAATATCTTTAAATCCGCTTTCATATCTCCAGTGTATTTCTGGATTTGAAAGCGAGATGGTTTTCTCTAAAGTAAGGTTCATGGATATTTAAGAGGTATCTTATTTTATAAGCATTTGCTTAAATTGTGTTTTATGATAGTATCTTTAGCAAAAGGAATATAAATGACAATCTTTATTCCAAAAACTCATGAGTCGAGGAAGGCCTACAAAAAGTCAAATCCGCCAGAATATCGTGGAAATTCTTTTTTTTCTCGGAAAAGGGTATGGTTATCAAATTGCTAAAATCTATAATGAAATTTTTCCTAAAGTTACACAGAGGAGTATTTATTATCACTTACGGAAAGGTCTTCTCACGACCGAAATTGAAGTTCACAAAATCGAAGAAGAAAAAGGAAATTTTTCTTGGGGGCCGTTAGCGGAGAAGATTTATTATTCTTTGGGAAAAGGGTCTATTGCGCAAGGTGATAAGAGAGTAAGTGAGTTTTTGAAGAGTTCTGGAAAAAGCTAATGCACTATCGTTCGAAGCAGTTCTCCATTAAGATCACCTTTCCCTCTTTCTGTAATGAAATACTTTTGTCCTATTTTAGTTACTTTTTCCGAGGCGAGAATCATTCTAAATTCTCTACTTATAGTTTCGCGTGCTGTGCCTACAACCTTGGCAATATCCGCTCCTCCGAAAAGAACTTGATTTAGCTTCCTCGCACTTTCATCTCCATTAAGAATAGCAACGGCATAAAGAATTCCTTCATACAAATCTTCTTTACAAATGGCGCTCAGACGCGCGGCAGCGGCATACATTCTCGCTTCTCGTAATGCTGACGCTTGAATAAAATTACTATCTAAGTTGGTATCTGCCCGTTTTATTACCTCATCTAAAAGATTATTTGAGTGTAATTCTAAGAAAATACCTTCTTCTGGCCAGCGTTCATACAAAGAACAACTTACCAATGATCCGGGATTAAATCGGCCCATAAACTGAGAAGTTTCTCCGGTATGACTTTCTGCATACATGAGGACAGCTCCTTGAGTGACCACAAAAAGTTCCTGAGAATTTGGATACAATAAAGATGTTATGGTTTTATTTGCCTGCATTTTATTGTTTTCCAGAACCAAACCGTTTATAAATCTTTATTTTCTCAAATATATACTAAAAATCATTAGAAATTGAACCTATTAATGATTTTTATATATATAAAAGCACTGACAATAAGTTTGAATATTTAGTGCTTTTAGTATATGACATTCGCTGAAAAAATCTATGATTTATGCTCTCAAATTCCTCACGACTTAAAAAAGAATGGATAGTTGTGAAGAATGGGAAAATCGATTTGGCTGCCTATTTTTATTTCTTCTAATTTCCTCCAAAATTTGCTTTCGCTCGGGTCTGTTCCTTTTTGAGAATTTGAACTTAAATCTTAATTCTTCTAAAATCTGCAAAGCCTTCTTTGTTTTCCCTGCGGGAACAAATAAATGGTCGTGAAAATAAGCAGAGACAGCATTAACACTTATACCCTGTTCTGCAAGACTCTTTGTAATCGTTGCCAAAAATCCAACGGCGGTTAAAGAAGAATGGACTGTGAGCGTGATAATTTTCCAGGTGTCATGGTATGCAATTAGTTGTTTGTCCGCAATTTTCTTTTCCAAAATAAGAGTTATTCCCTCTTTTTCTCTAAACATCATTAATGCTTTCACGTTAAGCTTTGCATACTGTTCCTTGGCAAATGTGCAAAAAACAATTTCTCCTGTCCTTAGTTTAGGTTTCATAGACCTCATAAGAGTACTTAAATTTTCGATTCTTGCCATCTTCTTCAGAAGAAGACAATAATTTAAATAATTTCTTGTTTTTATGACTAAGGAAATGAAGGAGTTAAATTCGATATTCTATGAAAAAAACTGATAATCCCGACAATCTCGCGGAAGTTATCAATTTACAAGAGAGGCGAGTCTCCCGGATGACGCGAAAAGCACTGCATGCTTTAAAGCCATCTCGGCCTTACTCAAAGGCTATAACTTATGGGTTCCTACGACCTCACATCAAGCTTACGATTGATCGTCTTGTTGCTGAAAAAAAAGAATTTAAAAGATCATCTTTCTATGAAAAATTATATCATAGCATGAGCTTAATTACAGTTAGCATGTATGCTTTTACGGCAGGATATCTTTTTGCAGAATATGGGCCATTTGGTTTAGCGGTTTTTGAAGTTCCAATCGTTCCCAATTTTGTTTCTTTTGGGTATGAAGTGAAGAGGACGTATGAATTAAAGAAAGGAATTAAGTAATTTTACATATTTCTTATTTGGGACCTAAACTTAAAGAGTTTCAGATGGTCTTTTTTCTTTCAGTACGGACCCCTGTCATATCTCATGACAACATTAAAATTATTCTCGTCGTGAAGAAATAGTGCGGACGGCAGGACTCGAACCTGCGAAGGCACTAAGCCAATAGATGACTTACACTGAGCTTCATCATGGCACTCAAAAGAGCACTCGCACTCAAATGCCTTGAGTCTATCCCGTTTGACCACTCCGGCACGTCCGCAATTACGTTAAAAACAAGTGTTTATTTTATAAATATTTAGAAAAAATCTTATTCAATACCCTGCAGCTGCTTTTCGATATCTTTTAACTGCATTTCTAAATCTTCAAGGTCATCCCTCGGAGTGCCGACAACTTTTTGAGGCATCGTTCTTACTGGTTTGAGAGGCGGAGCTTTTATTTCCTGTTCCGGCTCTTCATCGGTTTCTTCCTCAGTTTCACCTGGCGGCGTTACGGCCTGCAGCTGTCCTTTCGGGAAATAGAGGTATATTTTATTCTGGAGAATCATGGACAGTTCTTTCACTTGCGCTTTTAATCTCGTGAATAATATTACTTTTTCCTCCTGCACCTTTCTAAATTTCTCGTATCCCTGCATGAATAATATGATGTCCCTTAATGATTCCAAAACATCCCGACGCACCATTTTTGGCTCATTCACTTGAACCATGTATTGAGGTCCTTTGTACGGGATCTCTTTAAGTTTCTTATGATAAACTGTCTTTTTCTTTGGCATTTTACAATTCTTCAGGCTCGTTTAAAGAGTGGCTGATAAAATCTACTTTTTTCTCTACGTCAGAAAGGGTATTTTGCCACATTTCTAACTGGTGGTCTTCTTCATTTTTAAGGTCGTGAATTTTTAATAGCGTCTCTTTCGCTTCGTCTAATTTTCTTCGCACTGTTCTCATCAACATCAAAACGTCGTTATACTCCTCGATTTTTATGAATACTGGCATGCGTTCCATTATTATCACCTTATAATTTAAACAGTATTTTATCTATTTGCAGGCATCGATCGTGAATTGATTTCATACTTTTGCGCAGGATGACATAATTATTCTCTTCGTTGTACTCGGATTTTTCTAAGTCCCGATTAAGTTCTGAAAGATTAAAAAGGTCCCCTTTGAGGCTTTCCAATTCTCCAAGGATTCGTTGGTATACATCCTTTTTGATGAAGAGCGGTTTACTCATTTGAGATTGAAAAAAGGGCAGTTCGCTGGGTATGGCCATCGGTGTTTCTTCAAGGAGAGGGATATCTTCCTCTGGTGGAAGCATTTCTTCTTTTATTCCCGCCGCTTCCTGGATTTTTTCTGGCTGAATGATTTTCTCCTGTGGAGCATACCGCGGGAAGCGTAAAGAACCTTCATCAAGAGGTCGAGGTTCAGGGAAAGGAACCCTGGGTACTTTTTTCTTCTGACTAAATGGCCACATTATTTAGAAGATATAACATCTCCGCTTTAAATAATTTATTTAGTATTAGAGAATAGTAAATAACTGTTAGAATGGAGAAATCTATTTAATTCCTTCATTAAAACGCTTTTTTCATGAAATCTCTTCTTTTACCCCTTTCTATAGTTATTTATTGCATATTCCTTCCTTCTGTTTCAGCCAATGTTTTCATAAGCGAAATCATGTACGATCCACAAGGAAGTGATGAGGGATATGAGTGGGTTGAATTGTACAGCAATACTTCTGTTAATATTTCCGGCTGGGTGTTCTTTGAAAACAACGTTGATCATCGCCTGACTCTCATAAACGGAAGCTGGGAATTTATTAACTATGCCATTATTGCTGATGATCCTCTAAAATTTCTGGAAAAGTATCCTTATTTTAATGGCACTCTTTTCGCCAGCAGTTTTTCTTTACGAAATAGCGATGGGGAATATATTGCCATTAAAAATACAACTTTGGGTGTTATTGATAGTCTTAATTATTCCACAGCCAGGGGCGGAAAAGAAAATTCTCTGGAAAAAATTGATCTTTCCTTGGTCAACGATCCAAATAACTGGGGTTCGAGCCTGATTACTCTGGGAACACCTGGCCAGGAAAACAGTCTGAAGGGAAGCTGCGACTGGAGCATTTCTTTGATTATGGATAAGACCATTTGGGAAGTTGTTGATGAAAGTGTAGAAGTCCATTGGAAAATTAAAGTTGATGATGATAAAAATAATAGTATTGCTTTCTTTGATTACTGGATTGAGGATTTGAATGGAAATATTGTGAAGGAAAAGACAGGAAAAGCTGCTAATCATTCCTCTCTTTTTGGTCCTTTCCGTAAAACATTTTCTCAGCCCGGCGGTTATTTACTCTTTGGAAATATTACAAGTACAAGCTGTCCTGATTATAATCTTCACAATAATGTCATGGCTCAGCCTGTTATTGTAAAAAGTCCTGGAAATATGGCACTTAAACTTAACACTTCTTTCATCGTTATTGAGCAAATTTCTCCTTCTTCTCCAACAACTGATGATACAATAAATGTAAAGGCCACTTTATATCGTGGCGAAACGCGTAAGCATACTCTTTCCGCTTATCTTGAGAATTCTAAAGGACGGAAAGCAAGTGAAAAACTCTCTTTTGATGTCGAAACTAAATTCATTAATTATACTCTCACCTTTCCTTTATTTTTGAAGGAACCTTGCGGAGCATCTTCTGGAAAATATCGTGTTATAGTAGAAGGATTGGATGCGCAAGAAGCTAAAGAAATCGAATTCAAAAGAAAATCCTGTGCCGAAACTGAAAAAAAAGATACAAAAAATAGTGATAAGAAAACACAGCATTTTGAGATCGTGACGGTTAATCCTCCTTCTCTCCAGGCAGGAAATATGGCTCATGTTCTTTTAGAAATCAATAACGAAGGGGAAGAAAAAAACTATGCCGCTTGGGGTTATATTTACCGTGGCAATCGCTGTTATTCCTGCCTAAATGAGACGACGAATCGTGACCGTAATCAACAAGTAGTTGAAGTTGGCGCGAATAATCAAAAAATTGTCAAACTGGACTTGCCTTTGGACTACAACTTAAAAGAAGGAGAGTATACCCTTAAGGTTAAAGTGCAACGTCAAGGACAAAAAACGGCTAAAGAAATAATTAAAAAAGTGTATATTCAACAATCTCTCCCTCGCGAAGATAAAAAGATTAAAAATTCTTCATCGGATACATTTTCTTCTTCTGTTGATGTTGCTTCCCCTCCCCAAAAAACTTTCCCTGAAGAGTTGTCTTCTTCTAAAAGGGCAATCCTTCCTGCAATGGGGATTGTAGTTTATGAATCTAATACTGAACAGACGAAAAAAATTACCCCTTACATTCTTCTTGTATCCTTCGGTCTTTTAGCAGGAATTCTCTTCTTAAAAAGAAATTAATTTATGTTTTTTCTACGGGTTACCAGATCTCTTCTTTTCCGGGGTGGTGTAAAACATAGATAGAATCATTAAAAAACCAGAATGCTAAAGTTTTATCTTCCGGCTGTAATTCTATTAAATTTTCATAATCCCGCAGATTTAGTCCGTGGAGAAGGAGATAATCTGCTCCTGATTCCTTACTATTTTGGTATAATTTTTTGGTTAAAGATTTTCCCGGCAAATAGGTTGCAGGAACAATCAAAAAGACTTGGCCAACTTTAATTCGCGAGTACCTTTCGTGCACATACTTGACTATCTCTTTGGAGATGGAACTTATTAAGATATTTTTGAGAATTCCTCTTTTTTCTAAATCTTCGATAAGCCAATCCACAAGTTTCTTATCATCTTCAAAATTTCCTTGTGATTTAATTTCAATATTGATTTTCTTCTGTTTGCCGATGACTTCCATGACTTCTTCGTACAGAGGAATATGGTACGTACTAATGTTTAGCAGTTCTTCATATGTCAAGTTCTTAACTTTAACAATTTTATGCTGTAAGCGGAAAAGCGTCTTATCGTGATGAACGATGATCTTTTTATCTTTCGTATATTGGATATCAAATTCGATGAATTTGTATCGCGGATCTTCGACAGCCTTCTGGAATGCTTCTAATGTATTTTCAGTATATAATATGGAACTGCCGCGATGGGCGCCGAAAGTGTATTGAGAATCAAGAGTATTAATATCCGGAGAGGCAAAGAGGTTGCCTTCTGCGTAAAGAAGCGAAAGACTGCCCATTAAAACAACAATTAAAATAACTCTCATTTTCCTTTTGTTCATATTTCTCTAAAAACAAAGGTTATTTTTAAATGTTACTATATTAATCACTATCTGGTGGTCATTTTTGTAATATTGGAGCATAGCGGTTGTCAAAAAACAATACTCTTATTCTCTCCCGATATACTTAAAAACTCATTCATGTTTGACTTCTTTTATGCAAGGAACAATCACATTCCGCACGATGATCGAAGTCTTAGGAAGACCAGAGGAATATGTAGAAAACGCGTTAAGCGAATACCTTGTTAAATTGAAAGCGGATAAGAAATATAAAGTGCTTTCTGCCGATAAAGCCGCAGTTAAAAAACTAGAGACGCAGGATTTATGGTCGGTTTATGCTGAATTGGAAATGGAAACGGAAAAATTAGAGCATTTGATGGTGTTCTGTTTTGAGTATATGCCTTCTGTCATCGAAATCATCAGGCCGGGTGAACTTATTATTAATGATGGTGAATTTTCTTTGTTCCTAAGCGATCTCCAAGGCAAGTTACATCATGTGGACATGGTCGCCAAGCAAATGAAGTTTGAACACGATCAGATGAAACAAAATATGCATAAACTGCTGCGCAATTATGTGACCATCGTTTTAGGCAGCAGGCAACTTAGCACGGAACAATTAAGCGAGCTTACCGGTGTCGAGCCAGAAAAATTAGCCGATTTTCTGGATCATTTAATCGACGAGGGACACATAGATTTAAAAGAAGGAAAATATTTCCTCGTTTCTCGTGTTGCAGCTCATGGAGAGTAAAGTCAAGCGTGTGGAAGCAGTACTTTTTGCGGTAGGTAAAGAGATTACAGTAGAAAGGTTAAGCAGCCTTTGTAATCTGGAACAGAAAGAAGTTGAAGAGATTCTGCTGCATTTGCAGCAAACATACACAGAACGTGATTTAGCTTTTCATCTTGTGCAGCGAGAAAATGGCTGGAAATTAACGGTCCGTGACGAGTATCTGCCTTTAGTAAGTTCTCTTGTTCATTCTACGGAATTAGAAAAGCCGCTCATGGAAACATTAGCGGTCATTGCCTGGAAATATCCCATAGTACAGTCAGAAATTGTAAAACTTCGTAATGCCAGCGCTTACGATCATATGAAAGAGTTAGAAGAGCGAGGGTTTATTATGAAAGAGAAGGCGGGTCGTACTTACAAAGTAAAATTAACGAAAAAATTCTTTGAATATTTTGACCTTCCTTCTGAAGAAGCAAAGCAAGCTTTCCTAAAGCAAGTTCCAACGGAGGTTTTGCAGGAAGCCGAAGCAGTCAATAAAGAAGCTGATGAAGTCGAAAGACTCGTGGAATGGGACAAAAAAGAAAGGGCTTCCCAGGGAGAAATCAAAAAAGCCATGGAAGACGCGAAATCGCCGGAAGAAGCGTAATCTTTATAAAGCATTAAATTCTTAATTTTTGTAAAGAATATCGACGATAAGAAGCTTTTTGCCGCTTCTTATTTCTTACCCAAAAATGGCCCCCTCCGAAATTGAAAATAATCCTTCCCCTCCAGAGCGGATTATTCCGCGGATCATCGAAGAAGAAATGAAGATTGCGTATGTAAATTACGCGATGTCTGTTATTGTCGGGCGGGCTCTTCCTGATGTGCGGGATGGCCTGAAGCCTGTGCACCGGCGTATTCTCTATGCGATGTCTGAAATGGGGATGTTCTCTACTAAACCTTTTAAGAAATGTGCGAGAATCGTCGGGGAAGTGTTAGGCAAGTTTCACCCCCATGGTGACACTGCTGTGTACGATTCTTTGGTGCGCATGGCACAGGATTTTTCCCTCCGCTATCCTTTGATTAAAGGCCAGGGGAACTTCGGTTCCATTGATGGCGATGCCCCTGCCGCCATGCGTTATACCGAAGCAAAATTAAACAAAGTGGCTGAAGAGCTGCTCCAGGATATTGAAAAAAATACAATTAATTTCAAAGAGAATTTTGATGGTTCTCTTAAAGAACCAGAGGTTTTACCTTCCAAGCTGCCAAACCTCCTTGTGAATGGCTCTTCAGGCATTGCCGTTGGCATGGCGACCAATGTTCCTCCCCATAACCTCCGGGAAATTTGTGATGGTGTTATTGCTGTTATTAACAATCCAGAAGTTACGATTGAAGAACTTATGCACATAATTCCCGGTCCTGATTTTCCTACCGGGGCGGAAGTAGGCTGCGGCGAAGGTCTTCTTGCCGCGTATGTTCGGGGAAGAGGGAAAGTTACGATTAAAGCGGTTGCCAAAGCTGAAAAGGATTCTCTCATTGTTACGGAGATTCCTTACCAAGTCAATAAAGAGGAGCTTATCGAGCAAATTGCCGATTTAGTGCGAAATAAAACGATTGAAGGCATTCGCAACATCAATGATGAATCAGACCGGGAAGGCATCCGTATCGTTATTGATTTAAAGAAGGATGCAGATGCTAATATTGTCCTTAACCAGCTCTTTCAGTTCAGCCGTTTAAAAGTTTCTTTTGGAATTAATATGCTTGCTTTAGTTGATGGTCAACCCGTTACCCTGGGCATTAAAGAATTAATTATTTACCATATTACTCATCGTAAGACCGTTATCATTCGCCGAACGCAATTTGAACTGCAGGAGGCAGAATTAAAAGTTCATCTCCTAGAAGGCTTACTTATTGCTTTGGATCATATTGATGCCATCGTTGCCGGCATAAAACAAAGTAAAACTGTTGATGACGCACGTGTTTTTTTAATCACGACATTTTCTCTGAGTGAGAATCAGGCTAAAGCAATTTTGGAAATGCGGCTGCAAAAAATTGCGGCGTTAGAACAGGAGAAAATTCGCAGCGAGCATCAATCTCTATTGGAAAAAATTAGTTATTACAAGCAAATCCTTTCTTCGGATGCATTGGTTCTAGAGCTCATCAAAGAAGAACTCGAGGATATTAAAAAAAATTATGCTGATGAACGCCGTTCCCGCATCATTCCTGTCGAGGATGAAGAAATAAGCATGGAAGAACTTATCGAAGAAGACACGGTGGTCGTTACGGTTACCAATTCGGGATATATGAAGCGTCTGCCTCTGGATACGTATAAAACACAAAAGCGTGGCGGACGGGGTGTCATGGCCACTGGAATGAAAGAAGAGGATTTTGTCGAACGCCTTTATATTTCTTCTACTCATGATTATCTTCTTATTTTTACTGATAAAGGGCAACTCTATTGGTTAAAAGTTTATCAAATACCAGAAGGGAGCAGACAATCGAAGGGCAAGCATATTTCTAATCTTCTGGAGATGGAGCCACAGGAACGGATTAATGCGATCATCCCGGTGCGTGATTTCAGGGAAGGCTACCTCTTCATGGCGACCAAACAAGGAACGGTTAAGAAAACGGAACTTCAAGAATTCTCTAATCCGCGGCGCGGTGGCATCAAGGCAATTACTCTTAATACTGATGACAGCTTAGTGGGGGTGAAGTATACGACGGGCAATGATGGTATTATCTTAGCAACTAGGGGAGGTCTTGCCAACCGTTTTCAAGAAAATGATGTTCGCCCTATGGGAAGGACAGCTGCCGGTGTGCGTGGGATACGCCTGACGCCAGGGGACGAAGTTATTGGCATGCTCGCTGCAGAAGAAGGAAAAAGCATCTTAACAATCACAACAAAAGGGTATGGCAAGAGAACATCGATTGTTGATTATCGTCTTTGCAATCGTGGCGGGAAAGGTGTTACAAACATTAAAATCACAGATAAAAATGGTCCCGTTACGGCTGTAATGCTTATAGAAGGAAATGAAGAGATAATGATCGTCTCTAAATTAGGTGTTGGCATTCGCATTAAATGTACCGATATTTCAATCATTGGTCGAGCTACACAAGGTGTTCGTATTATGCGCATGGAAGAAGGGGATAAAGTCGCGGCCGCGGCGAAAATTATCACCGATGATGAAGGAAACGAGACTTTAGATCAAAAAAATCCTGATACTACTATTTCTAGTCCAGATGGACCTTCAGAAGGAACTGAAAAGAATAAGGAATAAAGAAATTTATTCCATACTTTTTTAAAACACCTTCTTTTTTCAATCCTTATGAAATTATTTATCCTTATCAACAAAGGTTTAGAACGGGCAGCACAACAGGAAACGAAAGAATTAATTCAAGTTGAAAATTACTTTTATCCTCATGTTTTGGAAACAGATGTAGAAAACCATTCTAAAATTATTAGTCTCATTCATCATTCCCAATCTTCCCGTCGGATTCTTGCGGCGATTACTAAAACAAAAAATATTGAGATGTTTACTTTACCGTCTAACTTCCCGTGGTCCGGCTTTTTTAATTCAAATATTTCTTTTAAAGTTGAAATAGAAGGGGTGAAAGGGCAGGAGAATCGGTTTGAAATTGCGCGGAATGTTGCAGGAAAAATATTTAAGATTCTTGAAGATCAGAAGATATCTCCTACTTTAGAGCTTAAGAAGCCGCAAACTCTTCTTATTGTTTACTTTAATGGGCAAGACTACTTTCTAGGCATGGATATTGCCGGTTTTGAGCTCAATAGTCGTTCTTATCGGGTATTTCCGCATCAAGCTTCTTTCAAAGGAGATTTTGCATATTATGTCATGAGAAAAAGCGGTTTTAAGGCCGGAGAAAAACTTCTTGTGGCTATGTGTAAGGATGGTGTTATTCCTATTGAAGCGGCCATTTTTGCCCAGAGGTTGCCTTTTCAGGCGTCTCGTTCTTTTTCGTCCCAATATTATTATTCATTTAAAGATACGAAAACAACTGTAATGCCATCGCCTGAAAAATTCACAAAGATAGATGCTTTCGACGAAACCTTACCTAATGTTATCGCTGCCAGAAAAAATGCTAAACTAGCCAGAGTATATGAATTCATTGACTTTCAAAAATATTCCTTAGAAGATCTCGATGTAAAATATGATGAACAATCGTTTGATAGGATTATCTTTCATATTACGAGTAAAGATGAAAATAAAATAAATGAAATATATTATCAATCCTCTTATCTCCTTAAGCCGAAAGGAACTCTTTTGCTTTTGGGGCGAAAGGATTGGGATCTTTCTATTTCTCAGAAATTCAATGTAATCGAAGAAGAAGAAATCCAGAAAGGCGAGAGTGTCCATAAGATATGGGTGCTGGAGAAGAAGTAAGTAGGTTACTACATTTGTATCGAAACTTTCTAAGAAAAATCTTTAATTAGTAATCTTATTACTTCATAGAGACTTCCGCATACAGTTTCAGCTTGTGAGAAATCTTGATTCATTGTAAATTGATTTGGAATGGCGCAACAATATATCCCTGCACTTTTCGCTGCAATAATTCCGACCTGTGAATCCTCTAGAACAAGACAATTAGCTTTTGCAGCACTCAATATACTAATTGCTTTTAGATATATTTCTGGTGATGGTTTACCTTCTTTCACATCATCTTTAGTAACAATAACGTTGAACGCTGAACTATAAGTTGAAAGAGGGCTATTCCTTATTTTTAGAGTTAACTCGTCTCTACTAGTATTAGATGCTATTGCCATTTTTATTTTTCTGGAAAGACAATAGTCTAGAATTTCCATCGCATAAGGCAATTGCGGACATCCCTGAGAGATCAATCGATGAAAAATAGAGCTCCTTTCATTAAGCAAGTGTTGTAGATCTGTATCTAAAAGAAATCTTTCAATCAGACACGCTGCATTATCACGAGCAGATTTTCCCGCATACTTTGACCATTCACTTTTGGAAAAGTTGACCCCGTAATGAAGTAGTGTCTCTGCCCATCCCTTCCATTGTAGCAGCTCAGTATCTAATAATAATCCATCGAGATCGAAGATAATAGCTTCAACTTTCATTTTAGGAAATCATTATTTTTCGCTCCATTGTCGAACAGCATATCGTAGAGGTGGAAAAGCTGCTGTAAGAAAAACAGTTCCACTCAATTGAATGATCACTGAAGCAACAGCGGGATCAAAACCTTCTTTTTGTAATTTATATTGACCAAAGAATCTACCAATGATATAAAATCCTTCGAAGATTCCAGCATATGTTAAGTATTCTCCAAACTTTCTTACAACTTTTTTTCTATCTAACTTTCCTTCATTGTTATTCAATTTATATCTATCTTTATACAGCAATTGAGGCAAAAGAACTGCCCAGTATCCTCCAATATCGCATGTTGTAGCTATTCCTGAAATAATAGCGTCGGAATGAAAGAATTGAGGAGCATAATAAGAAAAACAGGCGGCCATTCCAATTGACGCAATAGAAGCTGCTAAATGGTTGCCCATGGTTGATCTTTCTTCTTTAAATGCCCTCCTCAGCCAATTGCTATCATTGCGTACCCTGCTTTCAAGATCTTTCATACCGGCTTTCGTTCCCCGACCAGACATACTTGTTCTGTTACCATATATCTGTGGCCGGCTAGTTTTTCATCTGCAGCAAGTTGGATGCTGAACTGCAAAGCAGCTTCTCTCGTTGGTTGGTAGACTGTTGCCACTCGAGAGACTAATGACTTTCCCGCAGAATCTCTTGAAAAGTCGACAATTTGATGCGGACTGATGCCCCACTTTTCTTCGATTCGTCTACAAATTTCATTGTTGCTGGGAAGATCTTCCTTATGTGCTTTCCAGACAATATGGTTTTCATATTCAGGACTATCATCAACTCGTTGATAGTCAGGAAAGTCCTTTTCTATGTCTACGCGGTAGTCTAAAGTCTCTTCTGATATCAGTCGTTCAATCTCAAAGTTGCCTTCTAAGCCATACTGATGGAGTACGTTCATCCCCTGGAGGATGTATTGTTTCGCTGATTCATAATCACGAGTTTTCGCCGTGGTCATCCAGCCTGGATCAGCTAAGTCATGACCTGTTGGTGGTGTGCAGGCCATCTGTTTACATTTTCCCTCAGCAGCAATGTTATACACTCCGAGGAAGAATTTACTTTTAGCTAACCCTGCTTTTCTTAGCTCTTCGAATATTCTCTTGGTTAATACTACCTCAGTTTTTGGTCCAGCGAGGTGGACTTCAAATAACCCATTTATATGCTGCGTGTTCATTTTGTTACCCCCATTTTTAGTGTTACTTTTTAGTAATAAAATTAATAATTGGTATATAAATTCTTGTTGTCTTTTTTTAGACAGCAACATTTAAATAGAGAAGAGACAAACCAATATCATGGATCTGCAGCAAAGCCTCAAAACAATAGGTTTCAGCGAAGGAGAGAGTAAAATTTACCTTGCTCTTCTGAAGTTAGGCTCTTCTCCTGTTGCGAAAATTACCAAAGAAGTAAAGATCCACCGTACTAATGTCTATGATTTCTTAGAAAAATTACTTACAAAAGGCTTAGTCAACTACGTTATCAGAGGCGGTGTTAAATATTATAAAGCTACACATCCCAATAAATTACAGGATTATATTAAGGAAAAAGAGAATATAGTCACAACAATCTTGCCAAATCTTACAAAGCTTTCCGAATTTTTTAAAGATGAACTTACCGTCGAAGTGTATGAGGGCGTTGAAGGTGTAAAAACACTTCTGAAAGACGTTCTTCGGGAAGGTAAAGATCACGTTATCATGGGCATCGATGAAACAATGTTTAAGGAAAAGTTAGGTCCATTTATGGACTGGTATTTTAAAGAAGAAAAAAAAGGAGGATTTAAAGAAAGAATTCTTACTCGAGATGACGTAAAGTTTGTCTATGATTATGATACTGCAATCTATCGGTATCTTCCTAAAGAGTCATTTAATCCAACACCTTCATATGTTTGGGGCAATAACGTTGGAATTCTCATTTGGCAACCCTTTACTGTTATTAGAATAAAAAATGCTGCTTTAGCTGATAGTTATACTAAGTATTTTGAAATCCTCTGGCGGCAAGCAAAACAAAAACCTAGAGCTGGTCAGCGAATCCTTTAAATACTGTTATTGTTTAATCAAGTAAAAAAGATGGTAAGCCGGCAGGAACTCTTTGCGCGTTATGGGGACTTTTTTCGTTTCAGCACGCAGGAAATATATCCTCTCCTTATTGCAATTGTTGTCACGGGCTTTGTTTTTTCTTTCCGAGATTGGGGAGAAACTTCTTTTGATCATGTGATTGGTTTAAAAAATCTCGTGGTTATAACCATTGCAGCTGCTCTCTCTTTCATTTTTCGTATCTCCTGCCAGAAAATCTATGGTTTAGGGGAAGGCTACAAGTCAGAATTTCAAGTATGGTGGGGGGGTTTAGGAATAATGCTGGTGACAGGTTTCGTCACTCTTGGTTATGTTCCGTTAGTATTGCTGGGCAGCATGGTGCCTCAAGTTCTGGTGAAGCATCGTTTAGGAGAATACAGGGGGGGCTGGAGCAACTGGCATATGCAGATGATTGCCGCCTGGGGCGTATTGGGAAATATGATTCTCGCTATTTTATTTGCGATTGGCGTTTGGATTCTGCCGCAAAGCTATTTTTTCTTTAAAGGAATGCTCCTTAATTTAATTATGGCGTTCTGTTCCCTCCTGCCATTGCCTCAGCTGGATGGTCCAACAATCTTCTTCGGATCCCGCTGGCTCTATTATCTCCTGGTCTTTACGGTTTTGTTAGGAGCCGTACTTTTACTCACAAAAACAAAAATAGGTCTGGTGGCTGCCATTATTATTGCTGCCTCGGTGGCTTTCTTTTATATCATGACCAGTTCCAATGTTTAAAATGGCCGACGGACTAAAGCTTGAAGAACAATGGGCTGATATCTTGGCGTTAGCGCTGCTCGTTATCGGTTTTATTGTGGCGGTGCTTTTGCGCAGCGCTTTTTTTAACTACATCACAAGTTTCGTAGGGGGGTTTCTTTCAGCCCGTTTGTATTATTTTAAACGTCAGAAGCAGCCAATCTTTCCTTTCGTTTTGATTATTGTCGGTTTTCTTTTAGGCTATCTTATTGGCACGATCTGGGCGAGCCGCTTCTGGACTTTTGTTTTTTTCACCGTTGGTTTTTTTGGTTCTTATTATTTATTGAAGCATAAAATAATAGGAATATTTAAAAGTGAGCAGTACCTCTACAAATAAATTATGGGAAAAGTCTTTAAGGCGAAAAGTGTCATAATTAGTCGGAAACCGGGTCGTGATCGAGACGGATTAAAATCAGCGTTTATTGGTCTGTTTAAAGAAAATAATCCGCATCTTAAAGGGAGAGCTCCATTTGAGGTCTTTGAGATTCCTCAAATTGAAAAAGTGCGTATTCGTGAATTACGCAATATTTCTTATTATTTATTGGGGAATGACATTGTGATTAATAATCTCACTCAGGTAATGATAGAGAAAGATGATAATCATGTCATCACCATTACAGGAAAGCAGGATTTACCAACGTGAATAAAAAATCTTCTGAAGTGGGATGGAAGAAAAAGCTTACCCCAGATCAATATAAAGTCCTTCGTGAAAAGTCAACGGAGGCGCCATTTACAGGAAAATACTGGGACAATAAAAAGAAAGGAGTGTACAAATGCGCTGGCTGCGGTGAGATACTGTTTTCTTCTGATACCAAATTTGACTCGGGCACAGGCTGGCCAAGCTTTTATGATGTTGCTCATAAGGAGAAAATTAAGCTTCAGGAAGATCACGAACTTGAGACAACTCGGATGGAGGTTCTCTGCCGGAAATGTAGCGGTCATCTAGGGCATCTGTTTGGTGATGGTCCAAAGCCGACGAAGAAAAGGTTCTGCATCAATTCTGTAGCTTTAGAATTTAAAGAAGGAAAGTGATTTATGGGCGGCATATTTTTAAATAATGAGACTTTATTGTGAAAGATATGAAACGTCTCTATCGCAGTAAGAATGACCGTGTCTTCGCCGGGGTTTGCGGGGGTATCGGAAAGTATTTTGACATAGATCCCGTTCTCATTCGTCTCATCTGGGCTCTCTTTAGTTTATTTTCTATGGGATTAGGCATCATCGGTTATATTATTGCATGGATTGTTGTGCCGGAAGAGAAAGTCTGATTATTTTCTTTGACTTTCTCATGACTTTTAATTTTAGGGCACAATTCGAAAAGTGAGTGATTTGCCGTTTTTTTCCAAATTTTTTCGAGAAAAATGTATCTATCACTCACAAAACAGATTGTGTCAATTTTAGGAAACTAATTTAAACTCCTTCCCTTAAAACTGATTATGATCCGTAATTTCAGTCCTCGCCTCTACCAACAGACCATTCTCGGAACTGCGGCGCAAAAGAATACGCTCGTTGTTCTCCCTACTGGATTAGGCAAAACGGCTATTGCTTTTCTTTTGACGGCTCAGCGCTTGCATCATTATCCGCAGTCTAAAATCTTGATGCTTGCACCGACAAAACCGTTATGCGAACAGCATCTGCAAACGTTTCAAACACATTTAGAAATACCTCCTGAAAAAATGGTTCTCTTCACGGGCAGTGTCAGTCCGGAAAAACGGGGTGAACTCTGGAAAAATGCGCAAATCGTTGTCTCAACTCCGCAAGGGTTAGAGAATGATGTTATTAACCGCAGAGTAAAATTAGAGGAAATTTCTTTACTAATCTTTGATGAAGCGCATCATGCCACGGGCGATTATTCTTATGTGTGGCTGGCGCAGCAGTATGATAAAACGTGCCATTTTCCGCGTATTCTGGCGCTTACGGCCTCTCCTGGTTCTGATTTAGAGAAAATTAAAGAAATATGTCAAAACTTGCGCATCGAAAAAGTTGAATTACGCACGGAGAATGATCCTGATGTCAAGCCTTATTTGCAGCCTTTGAAAATATGCTGGGAGAAAGTAGATTTTCCGGAGGAGTTTAAGAAAATCCAACACACACTTCAGGAATGCCGCAAAAGCAAATTATTGGAAGTGCAAAAATTAGGATATTGCCAAAGCGTGGAGGTTACTAAAGGAGAACTTCTAGCCATCCAAATTGAATTGCAAAAGAAACTCTCTTCTGGTGTTCGGGACTTTGAGACATTGCGCAGTATTTCATTAATTGCCGAAGCGCTTAAAGTGGAACATGCTTTAGAACTTTTAGAAACGCAAGGAGTTCAGCCGCTTTCACGTTATTGCACAAAACTGCAGCAGGAATCTCTTACTTCTAAGGTCAAGGCTGTGCAGCATTTAATGCTCGATCCTAATTTCAAATCTGCTCAATTCTTTATTCACGAACTCACTGAAAAAAAAATCAATCATCCTAAAATTCCGCGATTGCTGGAAATTGTGCAAAGTGTCCTGCAGCAAAATGCGGCGGCCAAGATCATTGTTTTCACCCAGTTTCGCGATTCCGGAGAGGAGATTGTTCGTACTTTAGGAAATAATGCAGTTAAGAATCATATCTTCGTTGGTCAGGCAAAAAAAAATGGACTAGGCTTTTCGCAAAAGCAGCAAAAAGAAATTTTGGATGAGTTTCGCAGCGGTGAATTTAACGTTCTGGTGGCGACTTCGGTCGCGGAAGAAGGGTTAGATATTCCTAAGGTCGATAAAGTTATTTTCTACGAGTCGATTCCCAGCGCAATTCGCTCTATTCAACGACGAGGGAGGACTGCTCGCCTTGAGAAAGGAGAAGTGACTATTCTTACTACTTCCGGTACAAGAGATGAAGGCTATCGTTGGGTATCGTTTCATAAGGAAAAAAGAATGTATCGTAATCTGGAGAAGTTACGTTCTGAGTTTCCTTTCATTCAAAAAGAATTTACAAGCAATGTTCCTTTGCAGAAGTTTATCCCGCAACAACAGATTGTCGCAATCATTGCGGATCATCGGGAAAAAGGCAATAAAATTGTTAAGGAATTAATTGAACTGGGTATTTCGGTGAAAACCTCCCAACTGGAATTAGCTGATTATCTGATTTCCGGAAAAGTGGCGGTTGAGCTTAAGAAAGTTCCTGATTTTGTCGCTTCTATTATTGACGGCCGCCTCCTTGAACAAGTCCGCGCTCTTAAAAGCAATTTTGAGAAAGCGGTTTTAATTATCGAAGGCGAGGAGGACATTTACAGTGTACGGCAAATTCACGCCAACGCGATTCGCGGCATGTTAGCAGCCATCGCTGTAGATTTCAATATGCCTATCTTATATACTAAAAACCCGAAAGAAACGGCAGCACTGTTGGCGGTCATGGCCAAGAGAGAACAAGACACAGCCCGTGATTTCAGTTATCACGAGCGAAAGCCGCGCACCGTTCAAGAGCAGTTAGAATTTATGGTGACTTCTTTTCCGAACATCGGGGTGATTCATGCTCGTAATTTACTGCACCATTTTACTTCTTTTAAGAAACTTGTCGATGCTTCCAAGGAAGAAATTATGCAGATTGAAGGTGTTGGCGAGAAAACAGCGGAAAGACTCATTAAAATTTTTGAAGAAGAGTACAAGAAAAAAGAGAATTAATGTTTGAAATGCCTTACTCCTGTATGAATTAAGCCCACGGCTTGTTCATTTGCAGCTTTTATAATCTCTACATCATTGATGGATCCTCCCGGAGAAACCACATAGCTTATTCCGACATCAGCTAAGACGTCAATGCCATCTCTGAAAGGGAAAAAAGCATCAGAAAAGGCGACTACTCTTTCGGAAGAGAAGATATTTCTCTGATACTCTACCACTTCGCTTTTTAGACTAGGACAATTATTTAGAAGTTCATTTGTTTCTTGGTAGTTAAGATTTCTTTCCTGGCAATACTGCCGCAAAAGGTTCTCCTGCGCTTTTGGAATAGCCAGTTTCTTTGCCGCATCCATTCTGTTAGGCTGTCCAGCTCCCATTCCTAAGACCCTATATTTTCTGCGTTTATATTCATAACCGAGTACGATCGCATTCGATTTAGTATGTTTTACAGCGATCATGCCAAAGTTCACTAATCCTTTCATTGCTCCAGGCAGTTTTCTTTTGCTGACCGTTCCTACGGTATACTTTTCTCCTGTATTTGGTTCCTCAAATTCTTGTGGTTCAGCGAAAAGAGAGTCAATGGATCCTAAATACATTTTATTGTCCATAGTCTGCATTACTTCTCCACCCCTTATGGCATGTCTTTCCTGAAAAGGATAAGGGATGTCTTTTAAAGATCCTGTTTCGATAACCCGTAACTTCGATTTTTTTGAGCTTGGGTCTTGTACCCATGCTAATGCTTCTTCGCTATACGAAGGGGCGACTATCACTTCCACAAATCTTCCGTAGAGGGCTTGCATCGTTTCTAAAGAAACCTCTTGTGAAAATCCAACGGCAGAACCAAAAGCGCTTATTTCGTCTCCTCTCCAAGCATTTTCCAAAGCTTCTGCTAACGAGGCAGCAATGGCGAGGCCGCAAGGATTCTGGTGCTTAATAACCACCGCGGCGTTTTCATCTCTACAATCAATCATAACTTCCAAAGCGGCGTTGGCATCAAGAATATTATTATAGCTCATTGCTTTGCCGTGAAGCGGAGTGCCTAAAACTGAAGGCCCTCTATAAAAATGATCAATTCTGACTTTTCCTTTCTGATGAGGATTTTCTCCGTATCTTGTTTCTTTCATTTTTATCTTCCCTCGTTTTTATTTATTAATCTCGCAAATTCGTACGTTCCATCGGGACGGATACTTTTCCTTCCCATTTTCTTCCTACAAAATTCCCGGCACAAATCTCCATCTCACTTTCTCACAATATTTCAGGTATTCCGGATCCTGTGAGAGGTGCCGTTCTTCGGTGATTGCCCGGAAATAATAGATTAACGACCAGAAGAACATGCCTAAAGCAAACTTCCAGTTGATGATAGGAAGCAGTGTCAGCCACCATATTGTATTTTTTGAGATATATGCTGGATGGCGGACCAGCGAATAAGGAAATTTATTTACAATCCCTCTGTTGGTGAGATTGGATGATTTTAGTCCTAAGGCAAGTGTCGCCCAAAGATAGATGCCAAACAGGATGATGATGACAATGTGCATGGTCTGCGTTAGTAAAAGATTTCCAAAAGAAGCATAATCATTAGCTCCCCAGGGAATAATGTTGCCGGTCCAGCCGTTGAAAGGAGGATAGCAGATCAATGTGACAAACCAGCCGAAAAATGTTGGTTCGACAGATTTGACTACATTCTTTAAAGAGGGGAGTTCTATCGCATACCCCAAAGAAAAAATAAATGTGTCTACCAAGAAGATGCTGCTTAACAAGAATGGGTAGGAGGGAAATAGTCCTATATTATCCCTAAAAGAGTGGAGATTATCGAAGAAGAAATTGATCATAATCGGCAGGAAGAATAGTTTCACTCCCATAAAGAGCATGGCTACTTGCTCTTCTTTCTGGAATAGCTGCTTTGTCCAAAGGTGTTTCAGTCCTCGCAACACTAAGAATGGTTTATTGGTCGCCTCAGCTGTCATTTTTCCGGAGAAATAATAAACGAAAGGGCTGAACAGCAGATAAGCGAGATACAGAAGAAATAAAATCTGCTGCGTCTTCGGATGTAAAGCTGTTTGATAATAAGGGAGAATTTGTATTGTTAGGATACCTAGTCCATAGACCAGAGCGCCGGCAAGATAGAGCTTAATTCCCTGCAGCAATCTTTGATTGGCAATCATGGTAATTTTTACATCCTTTAAGCTGAAAATGCCGATAAGTTTATTTCTCTCTCCTCCTGGGGAAGCCAGGAACAATTTCTTTTTCTTTTTATGGTTGTTCAGAGTCTGTGATAAGATATACTAAAGGCAATTAGTTTTCGAATATTTAGTGCTTTTAGTATATATTCTTTCTAAGGAATAATTTTAAACCAGTCTTCTCCATATTATGTTTTTTGATTCAATCATTTTTAGACTCCTTGT
>CAZCXW010000001.1:32082-47312 GCA_964502785.1 uncultured Methanosarcinales archaeon
CCTTGTAAATGTCTATTTATTGGTGCAGCAAATCTGTAACTTCCATCTTTGGTGATAGATTTCCCTGCTACTCCAACTCGCCATTCTGGTTCCAGAGAATTCCAACATTGTTTCATTACTTCTTCTAAAGAGTCTGTCATTGGTATCACAAATGGTTCTCCCTCAAATGCTGATAAATTCTGACTTCCTGGTTTGTAAGTTGTTACACAGTAGCCTATCCCTGGATGAAGAGGAAGTTCGAAGAATTCCCGAATAGTAGGGAACTGCTGATGTTCCAACCCTGTTGCTTTATTTAAAATGGGAATGTATTCTGGTGAGCCTGGTTGGTGTAAAATTCTCTTTGCGGCAGCGGTCCATAAAGATTTAACAACTGGATCAGCTTTTAATATCGAAAACGTGGCCGTGTCTGAATCATGTTCATAGTAACCGGTTATCCTGGCTGTGAAGATAGGGGAGTCAGGTTCGCAGTATTTTTGTTCCAGAACTCGATTGAATAAAGTCCTGGCCTCGAGAGGCTGAAGATTAAGGAAGTCTGCAAACAAATCAACTTGATCTCCATTTCCTACAATATGAACTGCTCTTGATTTTCTCTGGTCATTGGAACTTCGCATTGTGGTATAAATAACAAGGTGCGGATCTTTGATTTTATTTTCATCGTATCCTTTCGTTCTTAAGGTTTTTCCGGCTTCGTCAACGACATAAATCCTGTTTTGGCTATTTTCGCTCCTTCCCATCAACCATGCTAATTGAAAAATATTTTTATCGTTATCCATGCCAATAACAATGCCGCGGCAGGGATTATCTTTAAAACGATCTTCTGCAATTTTGCTGAAGTCAAGATCCATATTCATCGCCTCCCCTGTGCATGGACTTGTATACTTTATAAAAGATTTCTATAATCAAACATAACTATCAAAAAGAAAACAAAAAAAATAAAATAAAAAACCAGACCACAGCAAGCTGTGGGTTTTTTTAAATGTTTGTTGGAGAAATATCTTTTCACTGCAAGTAATGGGGATTTACACCCAACAAACAATTAAAAGGTCTCTTTTTTTAGGGAACTCATTTCCAAACTTAGCTTTCTTGCGCCGTACACAATGATGACCAAAAATGCAGCAAAGTAGAGCAAAGCAAGTTCACCATTATTTGCCAATGGACTCAAACCTCCCGGCGCATGAACTTTGAAATAGGCAACAAGCATTTGGATTGCGCCTAATACTGCAGCCATTCTTACAAAAAAGCCAACTACTAAAGCAATCCCTACCACTATTTCTACTAATCCAGCAACTCCCATGAGACTTCCCAGAGCCATCTTATTGACAAACAACTTATCCCATCCATGCAGGAAAAACATTAGTCCTACCAACACGCGGAATAAAACATAAAAATAATCTCCATATTTTTCAACTTTATTTGAAACATAACCCATATCAATTCACCTCTTTTCTCAGAAAATAAAATGGGTATTTAAGCTTTTATTTTTTCCAGAGAGCGATCATGAATTTTTGATAATGTGAATAAAGCGGCAATGGCGCCAATTAAAGCTAGTACCATATCCCATTGGGCATCCCAAATATCTCCTTGCGAGCCTAAGTAGGCTTGCCCAACATCGGCAGCAACGCCGAGAGTGGTCCACCATTCGATGAGCTCCCAAAAGGCGGCAATTGCTAATACAATACTTAAAACAATGAAGTAAAACCAACCATTTCGTTCCAATTTTGTTTTTCTCAGCAAAACTTCTTTTATAATAAACACTGGAAAAAAACCTAAGGCAAGATGCCCTATTCTGTCATAATGGTTTCTCGCTAAATCAAAAGCCTCTTTTGCCCAATTTCCTAATGGTGTTTGCGCATAGGTGTAATATCCCCCATAGACGAGGATAAGAGTATGCAAGAAAACACAAATATAGGCAAAATTTGATAAGGGAAATCTCTTATATGTGACAATTAAAACAGTAATTCCAATAAAAGCAGGTAATACTTCTAAAAACCAGTTTAAATGCCCTGCTTTTGGATCGTAGCCGGTAAAGAGGAAGATGATTAAAAGGACGAATAGGAGAGTCAATAGAAGTATTTTATTTTTCATCTTATCTTCCCAGTTTGCCATAATTTTAATACATAACGCGCCGTTGCTTCAGTATCTGCTTTCCCTCCCTTCTGCAATTTGTTTAATTTAAACGCAAGTTTTTCTAACATTTCTTCAGGATCGTCTTCATAAGTATCGAAATACTGCTGAAACTTTTCTTTTTCTTCCTCAAACAAAGATAGCACGACTAATTCAGGATTCTTTACTTTACTATAATCAATGGCTCCAATTTTCCCAAACAATGTCTCATTTTTTTCTTTTTTTGAAAAAACGCCAGGCGTATCCAATAGAACGATTCGTTTATCAACACGAATACGCTGCATTCCCCTGGTAAAACCACTTTCCGCCGAAGTCCTTGCTTTTCCGCTTCCTGCTAAAGCATTGATTAAAGAAGACTTGCCGACATTTGGGTACCCAACAATTCCGACTACCACGTTTTCTCCCCGGGATAATTCCAGAATTTTCTGTTTCAGCATCGTTGTTCCAAAATGCTTGGTGCTGGAAACAAAAACACTTGGTCTTAACTCTTTTTTTGCTCGTTCTAATTGTTCTCTCGGCACTAAATCGCATTTGTTGAGAGCATATAATAATTTTTTACCGCTGCGTTCTACTTTCTCTTCAATTTCCCGATGTCTTGTCTCTTCGATTGTTCTTGCATCAAGCACTTCAATGATGATATCCGCTTCTCGCAGAACTTTGTTCACATGCACCCAATATGAGACCATGTTCTATCCAAGCAAGAAGCGGTATTTAATTGTTTGCACAGATAGTTAGAAGAGCTCAGCCAATACCTTTAAATTTATCTCTATAATTCCTTTTCTATGCAACTAGAACACCATCTTCATACGAGAAAGCGGATTCATCAATTGCATCAGCAATATCCTCATCCTAGCAGAGGGATACGCTTTTTGGATAGGCTGGTCTGGGGCATTGCCTTTGTCATGCCTCTTACCGCACTTCCTCAATTATACACGGTTTGGTTTGAACGTAATTCTCAAGGCGTTTCCCTTCTAACCTGGCTTTTGTTGGCAATCCTTTCAATCCCCATGGTCATTTACGGCTTTGTGCATAAAGAAAAACCAATTATTTTTATGTATTTGTTGTGGATTATTGTAGATAGTTTGGTGGTTATTGGCGCGCTTTGGTATTAAATTTGAAATCTCGAGGGAAAGTTTTTTATCTCTGTTCTCTTAAAAGTATATATGCCTCTGGTAACTTCCAGAAGAAACCATACTTTTGCGAGCGGCGCGCTTGAAGAGAAAATATATGATGATGGCGCTGCTCTGTATCATATTTTTGAGCAAGTTCAACAGCCTATTACTTCTACGTTACTTCAGGAACGGTTTCATGAGCTAAAAGAAATTGTTCATTTTAATGGCCGCGCTCTTGATTTAGATTTTATTCCTACATTACCTTTTCTTGCTGCTAATGCGGCCGCAGCTTTTCTTCCTACTTTTTCGTATTGTCAAGAACAGGCTGATGTCATTGTAGAAGAAAAGATGCAGGCGATTCATAGGCAGGATCGGGTTGTTCTTTTCTTCCATGGCTACTATCAAAATGGCAATGCCGCCCAGCAATTCGTTCAAGATGCGCATGATCAAGGTTTTACCGTGCTGGCTCCGAGTTACGACTTTCGTATGGAACCTTCACGTTTTTCCAGCGAGATTTTAACAACTCTTATGAGGCAAGCAGCAGCGAGAGGAGCGACGATTGTTGGGGTTATCGGTCACAGCACTGGCGCTGACAACTGCCGTTATGCCCTGCTTCATAATGAAGAAGTTAAGGATTATGTGGATGATCGTAAAACGACGTTCATCTTCTCGGCTCCGATCATGAATGGGATAGATTCCCCCAATCGGGTGCAGAAAGCTTTCTTCAAAGCAGGACAATTGTGGGGCGATGCGGATAATCTTCTGAAAAAAATTGGTGAAGAGCATCTTCAAGGCTTGAATCAGCCTGTTCCACCACTATTTACGGCTTATACATTCCTTTGCCGAAGAGACTTGCTCGTTCCTGTGAAGTGCGGATTTGACACCAATCTTCATGGGAATACGCTGATCATTCCATATGGGGGCCATTTTGAAGGGAGCGGTGTAAGTACGAGAATAAATAAAGAATATTTGAGATGCGTGGAGAAAGGAAGGTAATTTTTAAACCCCAGAATTCCAATGGTGTTCCACCAGTGGAATTCTGGGGTGCTCAAAAACTCTGCATGACGTTATGAACGTCATGCCACCTGTCCACAAAGAAGCCGCTGCTTCTTGTGCGCCAGTGAAATCTATGTTTCACTGTGCGTCTGACAGGTGGTTTTTGACAGTTAAGGAAGATTAATACATGCTTCCTGTTGTAAATAATGGCTTCCTTCCAAATATATATAATTAATCCAATTGGGGTCAATGAAGAAACGTTCTCTCATTCCTTCATGTATTCTTTCACAATAATCTTCATCTTCACAATTGACAATCTTATATTTTTTTCCTGCAGATAAATCTTCAGTGATCATTCCTGCCAACTTGCTTCCATCTAGAAGTTCACGATAGGCAAGTTTTGAAGTCACTGCTCCGACAAAATATGGTGGATTATTATCATCAATAAATGCTTGTTCAAACATAGCCAGCATTTTCGTCAAATCTTCTGCTTCTGTTTGGTAAGGCCAACCATGATATAATTTTACTCTTAATGCTAAGAAGATGTCTTGTCTATTGAGCGGGTCGACAATTCTCCCTATCCCAAAGACTTTATGACTGCAACCTTCTCCCAAATTTGAAATGTCTTCGTCTAATGATTCATTGGCGTATACATGATGGAAGATGTTCTCCATTCTTTTCATAATTCTGCTCTCGCTTTCGATGACTGGTTTTAGCCGTACAATTCTTCCATAATATTCTCGCTGTTTCTCTTCCATTTTTTTTGAATTCTCCTTCAGTTTTTAAATTTCACCATAAAGAATTTAAAAACACTTCTTTTCTGGCTCAAAATATGCCTTTTTCCAAAACCTTTCCTAAAACTGTTCCCGGCAGCAATTTCCCCGTCTGGGAAGAGGTTTTTCTCACGGATGAAGAAGAGCAGAGCGTTGAAGAGCAATGCCGGCGGGAGAATTTTCGGATTCTCGACCAGTGCTTGGATGATGCTAAAGCTCTGGCGATTAAACATCGCTTAAATACAGAGGAAAATCAAATCGCGTTAGGTGTAGCTTTATTTGAAAAACGCGCTTCTCATGAAGTATTCTGGAAGGAAAATAAAGCGAAAGAAAAGTTTGATCAGGAATTTAAACGTTAATTTTCCTGCTTATTCCGCAATAATTGGAGCTTTGGTCATGCTGATCAATGAGGCGATAAACATCGCTATGAACACCAATAAGAAAGCTACCCCAAAATTCCTGCTTTGAGGATACACAATATACGCCGTCACTAACAAACCTAAGATGGCAATGACCATAAAACTTGCCTTAAGCGGCGCGACCTGCCATTTGCTGGAATGAACAGTGGTTCGAGAAACCCGGGAAATTGATTTTTTTGCTTTAGTCCTATTTTTATTCTTTTTCATACCGATTCACCTCTTTTCTAACTGGAAAGATTTTAATATTTTTAAAGGTTACTCTGGCGTTAATTCTTTACACTTGTATTTAGCATCGGAAGACCATACTAAAAATAATCGTTCTGAAAATCCACCTTTTCTTCTTATATTCTCTTTCAATGCTTCTTTAAATTCTGTATCGCTCATTTTCTTTATTTTTTTTATTTCTTCAAGTGCAACGGTAATATCTGCTAACTCTGCTAAGAATTCCTTCTGTGTTTTAGCGTTTAACAATTCTTGCGCTTCTTCTCCAACTTTTTTGAGAAGTTCCCGTTCAAATTCGGTTTCCGTTAAAGAATATGTTTCGTATTCTCCATGCTTGTTCTTAATCTGTTGAGGAATGTTGTCGCGAATCAACTTGTTGTAATAGACTTTTCTCATAGTTTTAGAATAAACTGATCTATCTTCTTTTCTGCTTCTTTTCGCCTCTTTTGATGGTCCTTGAGAAATAAAGTAAGCTTGTCAATAACGATTTTTTTTAGCTCTCCGCTGAGGAGTTTCCCAGTTTTGTAATCATTATAAATTTTCTGTAATTTTTGGTCGTCTGGTTCTAAACCATATCTAAGCATTTGAAAGGAAACATCAATATCCGGATTTCCACCAAGCCGACGATGTTCTTCTACAGTAGGCTGGCCTCCAGAAAAAGCATATTTTTTAATTTTCGTAGCGGCTTCCTCAGGACTGTCAGTTAAGGCAATAAAAGAAGTCGGATCTGATGAGGACATTTTATCTCCTTTTAAACCTGGCATGAAGAAGTGATAGGTTGAACTGATTTGCCGGAACTTAAACTCTTTCATTCGACCAGTTAAATCTCTCGCTAATCTTAAATGTACATCTTGATCTGCACCAACCGGAACTACTACTGGTATAGGGCCTTCAAATTCTGGAAGTTCCATGTGGATAATATCAGAAGCTTGCAATAAAGATGAGACCATTTTACCAGGTGTAACATCTTCTCCATAAAGAGCTCTGAATTCATTAAACGTTACATGACGGGCAAACATTTCTGCTAATTTGTAATAAGCACCGGCTTTCTTGCCATCTACTGAACGAGAAGATTGAAAGTAAAAATCACAATCTTCAGGATTTAATCCTAGAGCAATATAGTTTATCAGATATTCTTTAACGGCAATTTCTCTCAATTCACTTAAATTCATATTCCGAGTGTTATATGCTTCGACATCAGCTACTGTAATGTATATTTTTGCGCCAAGTGAATGGTAAAATAAGATTTGATCGACAACTAATTTATGTCCAAAATGAAATTTGCCAGAAGGCATTAATCCTGTTAACATCCCAAATGATTTTTTTTGTTCTATAGCTTCAAGAATTTGTTTAAAATCACGATGAGCAAAGACAATTCCTCTCCTAAAAAGCGGTAATTTCATGAATTCTTTTGGGAGGTCATTAAGCCGCTGCAGGCCAAACTCCTTTATCAACTTATCATAATCTATATTTCCTTTTACTTCCCAAGGTGTGACAATGTGCGGCATGGTGGCGTTATTATGCTTCTTTTTATTAATATTTCCTGTACTATAGAAATATTTAAGTGGTTTTTCGTGTTGGACAATTTTATGGAAAGTATTGAGAGAATTGTACGTAAAATGAAGATGGGGGATATCATCCGGTTCTCTTTGGACAACGGATACTTGTTTGTCGGTTACTTTGATCGATTTTTCAAGAAGAAAGATCCAGAATTCCAGTTTGATGAAGTGCTTCAGCCACGACTAGGGTTTGATCCTATCTCAGATCAATATAAATTTACGATGTATAACCCTCGAGGTTCAAATCCTCCTCATCGAAATTATGGTTTACAAGATTCTCTTCCTGAATTTTATGTTACGGAAGATGATGGCGGATTTAAAGTTGGAAGTTCTGTTATTACGCAGGGTCAATTTCTTAAATCCCATCGATTTCGGAAAAAGAGCTTCAATGCCTTTGAACAGGAAGATATCGAAAGCATCGTACGCTTAACTCTTCCCGGCCGCGATAATATGGTCGTAGGGCAGATGGTTGGTTTTGGCAATCAATTTTTAATTATTGCTCCTTCGATGACTTGGGTTCCTATCCCTCTTGCCGTCGCTGACTATTTTGATAATTCAGGGAAACTCTCTTTAAATATTCCTCTGAGAGATAGAATTTATACCTCAAAAAATGATACAAAAGGGAGACTTATTCCGCTCCACGTGAATACTGTTCGTGTCAATACTTTAGAGCTGTATGTCGAACATTAATCTTTATTCACCGAATTTCACTTAAGAAGGAATTTAGCTTCGAGGACAACTCTTTATACACTTTTTCCATAATCAATTTCAAATTTTCAATGTCTTCCCGATTGTAATCTAATAATAATTGTAGCCATTCCCTATCGCCTGAAGCATGAAATGCTTTCCATAACTCGATAGGATTTCCATACAAGTGCTGCGGCCTTTTGAGATTAAGCTGTCGTTCAATTTCCTTTAATCCTCCTCTTAAGCCTAGATTTACGCATAATGGTTTGAGATCGATATGCAAATAATTCAGGTTTACATCTAATTGTTTCTTTAGTTTTGGCAGGTCGAATGAAGAGCCATTGAATGTAATAATCGCTTTGAATTTCTGTAATTCCTTTTCTATCAACGCTTTTTCCAGATTGACGCCTCGTACAAAGAAATTACTGGTAAAATAATTAGAAATTCCCACCACTGTCATTATTCCTCTTCCGTCAATTTCTAGATCTAAAAAGCAACATTCTTCTCTCACTAAAGGATACAACCTCCAGAGTTCTTTAGGGGGCATTCTTCTCCAAAAATAAGCATAGTTTTCATTTTGTAAGGCTTCTTGCGCTTCTTGCAGTTGACGGTCATAATACTTTTTTTAATCGGAGCAGTGCCTGGAATGTTCTTTGTTGCTAAAAAAGTCGGCCAATCCTTGATTCCTGACTGCCATAGTTTTTGTTCTTTTCTTGCTCCTATTTTCTCAAGAAAAATGAACGAATTTTTTATCATCACTTCTCTTTTATTTAAGCTTTTTATTTATTTTTCTAATTTCACGGAAAGTTTTGGCGTTGAAGAATCAGCTCCATAATCAATGATACTCATCGAACGTAAAAGAAATGAAGGCGCACGCTCTTGCGTGGGAACGTATCCCGACATTGCTCCACAAAAACCATAACTAGTTTTGTAGGGTAATCCTACATCGATGACATCCCCAAAAAGGTGATCGAGATGGCTCACAATAACTACTTCTCGTAGTAATTTTTTATGGCCATTTTTATCAACCCTCCAAGCGGTCTGCGGTAATAATTTAAACATTCCATCTTCAATTTGGACTTCTCCATCGGACCCTTCTACGAGAATCCCATAATCAGCATATCTATTGTCGGCTATTTGTTGTTTAAATCCAGCCCATAAAGCTCTTTCACTTTTAAGATGGTTGGCTTCCACTGTCACTGCTAAATTTGTAACTCTTGGCTCTAAAGGCAATAACGTGTCGCCCTCTTTTACCCATTGGCTGCGGGCTCTTCCATTGGAAATAATATTTTGATTTAACAAGCGGCTTAGTTTTGCCGCGCTATCTTTATCTAAAAGATAATTTCTTAAAATGCCATTTTCCACGAGCACGATATCCTGAGCTTTCACTCCTTCTTCATCGTATTCGTAGGAGCCTAAACCATCTGGTGTCGAAGGCGCATCCCGAATATTAATATATTCTGGAAGAACTAATTTTCCTAAGCGTTCTGGCGGGTATACATGAGAAGCACCGGCCACAACATACTTGCCTGATAAAAGATGCGCGGCAATGGCTTCATGGAAAAATGTTCCTACTGCTTTTCCATCAAGAAGGACAGGGTACTTCCCACTTGATACTCTTACAGGATCATTAGCTTCTTTACACAGAAATGCAAGCCGCTCTACTTTTTGCCGCAGTAAATCTTCTGTCAAATTATGAGGTGATGTAAAAAAAAGATTTTCCACGTGTGTAAAATCTCGTTGGTAACGATCTGTGCCAGACGCCGCCATATTGATTTGAATTCTTCGCTGCTGCTGAAAAATTTCACTCCCTATAGAATCGACGAACAACGAGTCTTCTCGCTCTTTACCAATCGCTAATTTTACCATTTGGTCATGATGGTAGAGAGGAACCATAAACTTAAGAACAAGTTTTCCTATTTCTTTTAAAGATAAATCATCGGTTTGAATAGGTTGGTTGTATATAATTTTCTCATTGCGGCCAATCCGCTGCAACTGTTCTGGGGTAGTAGTTATTATTGATTCTCCTAGTCCTTGGAGAAAATGACCTGCCGCCACTTTTACAATCGAATCCATGGTTTTTCTCAGCGATTTTTTGATCATAGCCGCTTTTTCCCCACAACTCGGAAATGAGGCTATACCCGTTCCACTTCCATGAGGGCTATTTCCTGCATACAAAGAAAAACGCATAGACTGATCTCTAGAGGCGCTCGGCAGATCTTGCATCGGTACGCCGTCTATAAATTCCTGCATCTTTAAAGTTGAAGATCGATAATGAACAGAAGCATATTGCGGGTTCACTGTTAAAGATTTTCCTTGTTCCAAAGGGACTTTTACTTCTAATTTCATATACTCTGCCAATGCTTCTTGTATTGCTTGTGAAAGGCCTTTTGCAATTGCCATATTGTTTTGCAACGGAAAGAATTATTTAATAGTTTATAGCGTAGTACATGCTTTTTCTAAACTCCATATCGAAAGCGATGCAAAACATTTAAAATTAATCCTATCAGCATAGATCTCTTATGATTCAAGAATTAAGAATGGATATGCATCGTTTGGCAAATTCCAAAAGAGCTGAAATTTATCATCGTTTTTTCAAAACTGGTAAAGGCGAATATGGGGAAGGAGATAAATTTTTGGGCATACCTGTTCCTCCGCTTCGGATGCTGTCATTAAAGTATAAACATTTACCTTTGAATGACATTCAACAATTATTGCAAAGTAAATTTCATGAAAAAAGAGTCCTTGCCCTTTTTATCCTTGCTCATCAATATAAAAAAGCAGAAGATAAAAAATTTTATGTTGACTTTTACATTCACAATACAAAATACATCAATAATTGGGATCTTGTTGATCTTTCTGCCTACAAAATCCTTGGGGATTATTTATTAGATAAAAAAGATCGTTCTATTCTCTACGTACTCGCCAAATCAGCGAATGTTTGGGAACGAAGGATTGCCATTATTTCTACTTTTGCGTTCATCCAACAGAAACAATTTACCGATACCGTTCACATTGCGGAATCTCTTCTCGCTGATGCACACGATTTAATTCATAAAGCCGTTGGCTGGATGCTGCGGGAGATGGGGAAAAAAGATCCAATCATTCTTGAACATTTTCTGAACAGACATATTCGGAAGATGCCTCGTACGATGCTGCGTTATGCCATTGAGAAATTTTCGGAAGAAAAGAGGGAATATTATTTGAACTTGTAAAATGCAAACTATATTCTATTCCTCTCAATTCACTACATACTCTACTGCAACGAGATCGAAACAACTTTATCTTTTAAATCAACTCTCTTAATGTTCTTCTCTCTCTTAAGCTCCTGGGCGACATCCTGCCAACCCTTTGTTTCCCGCAGTTCTTTTACAATCTGCTGGAGCCTTGCTAATTGTGAATAATATCCATAAATCTTTTCTCCTTTTCTGGTATTTTCTTCGATATTTTCTCCTAATTTCTTTATTGCTTCCTGCTGTTCTTCTACTCTTCTCTGCAATGTTTTTATCTTCTTCTCGTAAGGAGAAGCAATTTTAAATGGCTGCAGAAGATCTATGGCTTTGTTATAGGTCTCTCTTTTTTGAAGTGGGATTCTGTCCGGTAATGGAAAAGGTGTTACTTGGTCTTCGTACACATATCCTTCAGGGTTCTTGATATTTTCTCTAAAGATATGAATAATCTCTTCTATTTTCTTGATTTCGTCTTTTGTAGCGTCAGCAGGTTTTTTGTTTTTATCTATTCCCGTTTCTGCACATATTTGTTCTGCATAAAGCCCGCCTAAGCCGATTTCCGTAGCCAAGCATGCGGCTAGATTTTTTTTCTCGCTCTTTTGAAAAAGCGATATCAATTCTTTTTCGGTGATTGTTTTCCAGTTGACAGGTGAAGCGGGAAAAATGTACTTTTCTCCAGCTTTAATGTATCTTTCTTTTAAAAGTAATTGCCGCAGCGCTGCAATGATGTCATAATTCTCATTAACTACAATAATATTGCCTTTTGCAAAAAATTCAATGATCATCAAATATTTTTCTTTCTTCTCTAATTCTAGAATGACAATCCTTTCAGAATCTTTTTGACCAATCGCGGTAATAATCGCGTTATCAAGATATTTCCGCAACTGCATGCAGAACGAACTTGGCGTCAAGGGCGGGTTTTTTTCTTCGGTAAGACATAACCATTTTCCCGAGATAATTTTTAGGAATATTTTTCCTTTTCCCGGAATATGAATTTGCAGGAGAAGTTCTTCTTCCGAATGATAAATCTGGGATATTTTTCCTTTCACAAGGAATTGCAGTTCTTGCACTAACGCAGCTAATTCCAAAGAAGAAATAGAGGTTTTTGTCATCTTTCGAGAGAAAGAAGGTTCTTTTAAATAATTTTGGTTATATTCTCTTTTGTTTTTGAACATATCAATTATTCCAAAAACTATTTAAACGGACTCTTTCGTTTTAATCTGATGGAAAAAGCAAAAAAATGGATTGCGATTGTGAGAGAAAAAGCGTTTTTGGCTCCAGAAGTGATTAAACTTTCACTAGAAATCTCTTCCGAGTTTACGTTTACGGCCGGGCAGTTTTTGACGATCAAGATCTGTAAAAATCAGGAGTTTCGCCTGAAATCATATTCTATTCTTAATCCGCCTTCGCAGAAGGGAAAGCTCGATTTCTGCATCAAATTAGTCTCCGATGGTTTTGCTTCGGCTGTTTTTGAAAAATGTAAAATCGGCGATCCTTTTGAAATAACGGGGCCATTAGGACATTTTATGTTTGATGAAAAAACGAGCAATGAGCATTGGTTTATAGGTGCAGGGACAGGTATAACACCATTGTATAGTATTATTAAGGAATATGTACGGAAATCGCCACAGACAAAATTTGTCTTACTCTTCGGGGCAAAGACGGAAAAATATCTTCTGTTTCATGAAGAATTCCAGGAAATGGCGGGAGCCTTTCCTCATTTTACGTATCTTCCAACACTCAGCCGGCAGAATTGGGAAGGAAAGATTGGCCACGTGCAGGAACATCTTCCTGAAAATCTGCAAAACAAAACTTTTTATATCTGTGGGCTAAAGGAACTCGTGTTAGAGACAAAAGGATTGTTAATACGCAAAGGTGTAGATCCTTGCAATATCCGTTTTGAGCGGTACACGTAAAGATTTGCACTAAAATGGGCTGTATATACTCATAAAATTGATAAAAACAGAAAAAGGTGGGTTTCCATGAAATTAACGGTTGCTGCTAAGTTAGATACAACACAAGAAGTAATTGCGTTGGGGTTGTTTGAAGATGAAAAAGAAACGAAAATAAACAAAGAACTTGATCAAGAATTGCTTATTGCGTTTAAACAAAAAATGTTTACTGGGAAGTCCAGTGAGACGTACAGCACGAAAATAAATGGCCAATTTTTTGTGGTGGTCGGTTTAGGAAAAAAGGAGGAAATAACCTTAGAGAAAGTACGCAAAGCGTTGGGAAAAGCCGTTAATTATGCTAAAAAACAACAACGCATGACATTGGCAACAAACCTTTCTGTTCTTGTTGCGGAAAAAATCAAGCCAGAATTGTTAGGAAGGGCCAGCGCCGAGGCCTTATTTTTGGCGGATTATGATTTTATGAAATATTTAAGTCAAGAAAAGCAAGTAAAAAGAAAACCTCTCACGGTTGTTTCTCTGCAATGGTCTCAATCGCTTAAAGAGTTTGAAGAAGGATTGAAGATAGGTAAGCTTATCGGGGAAACGACAAATATAGTAAGGGATTTAGTTCACGAGCCTGCGAACATCACTTCTTCTGTTTACATGGAGAAAGTAGTGTATGAAATGATGAAACCATATTCTTCCGTCGCAGTCCGTGTTTTGAACGAGCCCGAATTAAAAAAATTAGGCATGGGGGCATTGTTAGGAGTGAATGCAGGAAGCGTTAATCCGCCAAAGCTTATCGTCTTGGAGTATAAAGGAGGCGGGAATGGGAAGTGGCAGGCCATTTTAGGAAAAGGAATAACATTTGACAGCGGCGGGTATAATTTAAAGCCGACAAAATACATTGAAGATATGAAAACAGATATGGCTGGAGCTGCTGCGGTTCTGGGAACAATTAAAATCTGCGCTGAGCTTGGGTTGAAGAAAAATATCGTTGGAGTTATGGCAATGTGCGAGAATATGGTGAGCAGCAAAGCGCAACGTCCCGGTGATATTGTTCGAGCTTACAATGGGAAGACGATCGAAATTGGCAATACGGATGCGGAAGGGCGTTTAGTTCTTGCGGATGCTTTAGCGTATACGGAAGATAAATACAAGCCGGAAGTGATGATTGATGTTGCCACACTGACGGGGGCTTGTATCGTCGCTCTCGGTTATTATGCCTCTGGCGTGATGGGAACGGATGATGAATTGCTCGAAAAACTTAAAAAAGCAGGAATGAATAGCGGTGATAAAGTATGGCCGCTGCCTTTTTTTGAAGAATACCAAAATTGGATGGATGGAAAAATTACGGATTTGAATAATACTTCATTGAAAGGGAAAGGCTACGAAGCAGGCTCTATCACTGGAGGAGTATTCCTTGGCAAATTTGTCGACAAAGCAAAATGGGCGCACATTGATATTGCCGGGCCGGCGTATACATATGTTGATAATGATTATATGCAGCAAGGAGCAACAGGAGCTGGAGTACGGGTGTTAACATATTACTTTTTAGAGAACTGAGGAAAAGTGTGGTTTGAATTGTGTGTGAAATTAAGGGGGGAATGCATATGTTTTTACGAACAACTGTAATGGGATTAGGTTTAGTGGGATTATTAGGAGGAGGTGCAGGTTTTTGGTATTTTGGAAATCAGCAAGAAGAGATTAAAATGCATTCTCATATGAAGGATTTGGGTCGTCTACATGATACTCTTCAAAGCGTCATCAATGTAGAATATTCATATAAGCATGATCCAAATTTATCACAGCCCATCGAACAGATGGAAGCTGCGGTCAATGCAGAGATTCAAAGATTAGAAGCGTTGCCTGAAGTTAAAGCGGACAAGGAAAGATTAAAAACTTTACAGAGGATTAATGTAGGTTTTGTATATTTAGCTTTAGCCGGTGGCATCACAGCATATGCTGCAAGGCAGAAAGATTATTCCAAATGATTCGTGGAGGAGATTTAAATGATAGAAACAAGGCGATTTATCGGAGCATTGGGAATAGCTTTCGTAGTTGGCGGAATGACTGGAATGATTTACAATGGAGGTCAATATATGAGTGCTGTTAGCTCGTCATCTTTAAACAAGGTAGCTCTGTTAGGTCAGGCTCGTTATTATTCAGCAAAAGCCGCTTCACATTCTCAACTCGAGAATCCAACTCTGTCTCCA
>CAZCXW010000001.1:47351-56322 GCA_964502785.1 uncultured Methanosarcinales archaeon
TTCTAAAACTTGAAGCCTCACCTGAAGTTTTGGAAAATCGTAATGCTGCTACTAAGAGTTTAACGATGGTGTTGCCTTACGCAATATCTGTTATAGCTGGTTTATTTATGTATTCTGAAGCGCGAAGGCAAAAATCAACAAAATGATCCATAACATCATTATCTTAGGAACGGGAATAGCTGGATGTACAGCAGCCATTTACACAGCGCGAGCTAACTTAGCTCCATTGGTTATTTCCGGTCCGGAAGATGGCGGACAGTTAACGTTAACAACCGAAGTAGAAAATTTCCCAGGATTTCCTGAAGGAATTCAAGGACCGGAACTTATTGAAAAATGTAAAAAGCAGGCGGAACGATTTGGCGCGCAATTTAAAGTTGATATTGTTGCAAAAATAGAGAAGAAGGAAGGAATATTTGAGTTAAAACTTATCAGCGAAGAAATAATTAAAGCAAGAACGGTTATTGTTGCGACAGGCGCCTCAGCGCAATGGTTAGGATTACCTTCTGAAGAAAAGTATAAAGGTAGAGGTGTTTCTACGTGTGCAACATGTGATGCGGCATTTTATAAAAATAAAGAAGTAATTGTTATCGGTGGCGGGGATTCGGCTATGGAAGAGGCATTATTCTTAACGAAATTTGCAAATAAAGTTACTGTCATTCATCGGCGTGATTCATTCCGCGCTTCTAAAATTATGCAGGATCGCCTTTTACATCATGAAAAAGTTGCAGTGATATGGAATTCTGCAGTCGAAGAAATTGTTGGTGATGGCAAGAAAGTGAAAGGCGTGAAACTGAAGAATATCAATACCGATAAGATTACTGATTTCATATGTGATGGTGTCTTTTTGGCTATAGGTCATGTTCCAAATACAAAATTTCTGCAAGGTTTGACAGATCTGGATGAAAAAGGATACATTAAAGCAACCAAGGAAATGCATACAAATATTGCGGGGTTATTTGCAGCAGGAGATGTGCAGGATATCCGTTTCAGGCAAGCGATAACGGCGGCAGGTTCCGGCTGCATGGCGGCAATGGAAGCGGAGAAATATTTGGCTGAACATGATTCTGTTCAAAGAACGAATGATTTAAACTGAAGTTTCTTTTTCTTACTCAAAAAGATGGGGGTGAGACGCTTTCGGCGAATTTCTCATGACATATTTATTTTTTCGTATAAGAAATCAACCAGAATAATAAAGTGAGAATAATACTTAAAATTAATGATGTTCCTAAAGGAAAATAAAGCTTAAAGTTCTCTTTTTCGATTTTGAGGTCCCCTGGCAGGCTGCCGAGATGAAAGTATTTTCCGCCGAAGTGCCAAAGAGTGCCGATGAATATGAGAGAAAGTCCTAAAATGATGAATAACTTGGGTAATAGTTGCATATTCTGTTTAATAGTTCTTCAAAAATTTAAACTTTTTCTGATTAGAAAGGTTTTCTCAAGTAATTCGATTTTTCTAAGAATTCTCTATGCGGCAATAATTTCTCTACACCATGCTTTTCTTCAAAGGCGATAATTTGTGGATGAGTGATGTGAAAGGGATGGTTGGCAAGCATGTCTTGCACTTCCTGCATTGATTTCTCTCGTAGTTCAGGCGGAGTGAAATTGATTTCAATAAGTCTCTTTCGTATTAAGAAGCCTTCGGAACTATCTGGGTATAAAGCAAGTACTTTTGGCGTTCTTTGCATCGCGCGATAAGGTGCGTTAGCAGCTCCATGGACAAACATTACGGCGGTAACACGTGGTTTTCTTACAATATCTTCAATATTTCCTCTTTCATCTGGATGAAAATCAACCCAATGCGGGGAAGCGATGTATCTCGTACGAACTTCCTCTTGTTCTTCAAAGGCCGTTAAATGTTCTAAGAATTCACCAGCGTTCCTAATCATGACTCCAGGAGCGGCAGTAAAAGGGAACGATTCTCCATCTTTTTGTCGTATTTTTAGACCTCTCGTGCTAGCGCCCCACAGATTTGCATCAACGTCTATATCAGTATGCTCACCAGCGCGTACGAGATGTTTTATGATGAGATGCTCAGAAGTAATTTCATAATTATGATTTGTTGGATCATTTTTAAGAATAGAATCTCGTAATTGTTCAACCATTGCCTTTAAAGTAAGATTTTTTAATTTCTTATATTCAAAACGTACAGTTAAAGCATGTATACTGTTAATTATAGGTGTGTCAATGATCTCTGCATCTTCCAGACCGGGGTAGTAAATCAAGCGAACAGATGATTCTCCATATGCTAATATTGAAGGAAGGTAATGTGGGGTTCCAAATATTTTTTCGGAGATTCCTCCATATAATGCTAAACCATCTTGTTCTGCGAGATCAACAACTTCTTCTGCCCGAGGAATGAGATTGGGAAATTCTTGTATTTCTGGGTTTGGTAAATAAAAACTGTACTTTTGTAATTCATTGATAGGATGATTTGCAGGATAATGTGATCCTAAATGTAATGTTGCTTTAAGTTCTGTGAATCGTATACTATTTTCATTCTCCATGCCTGCGCCGGCAGATTGTTCAGAAAAACAAATCTCTCGTTGTCCATACGTACCTCTGTTCATGCAGCGAGCGATTGTAAGCATATCACTTTCCATCAATTGGCGCCAATCAGAAAGAACATTTCCTAGCAAGGATCTAATTTGTAAAGTTCTTGGACCTTCTCCTGTTTCTCCCAGAAAACCTATCGTTGACAGAGCATGATCTGCAGCATCGATATATGCTTTTTTTCTACTTTGATCTACCGAATAAAGATCAGCGAGATTAAGGATTAGTCTGTCTTTCATTCTTTTAGACTCTTGTTATTTGTTCTTAAACATTTTTTCTACAAATCTTCATAAATTGGAAATTGTTGGCATAATTCTTTTACTTCATGGCGAATCCCTTGTTTAAGAGCGGCGTCATCCATATTCTTCAGTACTTTTGCCATCCATTCGCCAACTTGTTTCATTTCTGATTCTTTCATACCACGAGTTGTCAATGCTGGTGTCCCAATACGCACGCCGCTGGGTTTAAAAGGCGTTGAAGGGTCATAGGGCACAGTATTGCAATTGGTGCAAATACCGGCTTCTTCCAAGGCAACAGCGGCTGGTTTTCCCAAGCCAATTCCTTGCGGGCGTAAATCAATGAGGAGAAGATGGTTATCCGTGCCGTTGGTTACTAATTTAATTCCATTTTCCATTAACGTTTGCGCAAGTATTTTTGCATTCTTTACAATTTGTTGCGCATATTGTGTAAATTCTTCACTTAGCGCTTCCTTAAAGCACACAGCTTTTCCGGCAATGATGTGTTCATGAGGGCCGCCTTGCAATCCTGGAAATACGGCACGGTCTAATTCTTTCGCGTACTTTTCTTTACACATGATAATGGCGCTTCTTGGTCCGCGTAGAGTTTTGTGTGTTGTGGTCATCACCACGTCTGTAAAAGGGAAAGGACTTAGGTGTACTCTTGCTACCACCAGTCCGGCAATATGAGAGATGTCGGCAAGATGAATCGCACCAATTTCTTCTGCAATTTCTTGAAATTTTTTAAAATCAACTGTTCGAGGATAGGCGGTAAAACCAGAAATAATTAGTTTTGGTTTTTCTCTCAAGGCGATGGTTCTTATTTCATGGTAATCGAGAAGTTCCGTTTCTTTATTTACTCCGTATGGAATAGCTTTAAACAGTTTTCCGGAAAAATTGTAGGGATTACCATGGGTTAAATGTCCGCCACAACTAAGATCTAATCCCATAAATTTATCCCCTGGCGAGAGAAAAGAAAAAAATACGGCCTGGTTTGCGGGGCTTCCCGAGAGAGGCTGAACATTCACGTGCTCAGCATCAAACAGCTTTTTAGCACGTTCTATAGCAGTGATTTCCACTTCATCAATAAATTCGTTTCCTTGATAATACCTTTTTTTAGGATAACCTTCACCATACTTATTGTTGAGGATACTTCCACAGGCTTCAAGCACGGCCGAACTCGCATAGTTCTCTGAGGGAATCATTTGCAAGATTGTTTGCTGGCGTGCTAATTCTTTTTTTATCGAACTAAATATCTCTGGGTCTTCTTTTTGTAAGGAATTCATTTTTTCTTCATCACCGCCAATTTAAATTCGGGATAATCTTTTTCTTCGACAATCTTCCATTCTTTACCATTAAATGCCGGAAAGTAAACATCACCCTGATATTCTTTTTTGATATAGGAAATATACATCGTGTCAACAAGGGGCATAGCTTGGGTGAAAATTGTCGCTCCCCCGATGATAAAAATTTCTCTGTACTTGGTTTTTCCTTTTTTTATTGCATCTTCGACACTTGAAGCAATCTCAGCGTTATCTAAATGGTTAATGGAGCTGCTTATAATAATATTGTGACGGTTTGGCAAGGGTCGGAATTTAGGAGGCAGGCTTTCGTATGTTTTTCTTCCCATAATCACAACGTTGCCTTCCGTCAATTTTTTAAAATTTTTAAGGTCATCAGCAATATGCCACGGCAGTTTCAGATTATTGCCAATAACTCCTGATTTTGTCATGCCAACAATAAGTGAAATCATTCTTTTAGACCTCAAACGGCAATCGGCGCTTTAATGGGTGGATGAGGATCATAATTAAGGAGTTCAAAGTCTTCATATTTATATTCAAAAATGTTTTTTACATTAGGATTTATATTCATCGTTGGCAATAGGCGAGGCGGTCTCGCTAATTGTTCTTTTACTTGCTCAAAATGATTATGGTAAATATGGGCATCTCCAAAAGTGTGGATGAATTCGCCCGGCTGCAGATCTGTCACTTTGGCAATCATCATTGTCAATAAAGCATAAGATGCGATATTAAATGGAACGCCTAAAAAAACATCGGCGCTGCGTTGGTATAACTGGCAATGTAATTTTCCATTGACGACCATAAACTGAAATAAAGAATGACAGCTCGGCGGGGCATGATGATGGTTTCGAATTAATCCTTCGATCTCTCCTACGTTCCAGCCGCTAATGAGAATTCTTCTGGAGGTAGGATCATTTTTTATCAGATCAATCACATTTTGCACCTGGTTTATTTCTCTTCCTTCTGCTGCTCCCCAGCGTACCCATTGTTTCCCATAAATGGGGCCTAATTCTCCATACTCTTTAGCAAAGGCATCGTCTGTCTTCATTTGCTCTACAAACTCTTTCAACTTTTCTTTCCAGATCTCCGAGTAGCGTGGATATCGCTCTTCAAGTTTATTTCTTTCCAGATAAATCTGAAAGGACCATTCGTTCCAAATATTCACGCCGTTTTGCACGAGATATTGGATATTTGTATCGCCGCGCAAGAACCATAGTAATTCATAAATAACGGCTTTCATAAATACTTTTTTTGTGGTGATGAGCGGAAATCCTTTGCTCAAATCAAAGCGTATCTGATGGCCAAAGATGCTGCGTGTGCCAATGCCGGTTCGATCATCTTTTTGGATACCATTATCAAGAATATGCCGTAAAAGGTCAAGGTATTGCTGCACGAAAAACCACCATTCTTTCGGGAAGGAAAGCAGTTTAAATAAGTTGTGATATAAAGATGCAGTGTTTTTGGGATGATAAATGCATAACAGATGCGTAAGTCATTTTACCGCATCGTTTTTAAAGAAAATGATATTTTTTATCCTATGGCGCAGGATTATAAAACGTATATTTCCAGTCTTAAGGACCTTCGCACAGATTTTAAACTTGATGGAATGAAAGCATTGATGGTTTTTTTGGGCAGTCCTTATCTTGGGTATAAAACAATCCATGTCGGAGGAACGAATGGAAAAGGCAGCACCTGCGCATTTCTGGCACGAATCTTGCGAGAAGCAGGCTGCAATGTAGGCCTTTATACAAGCCCTCATTTAATACGATACAACGAGCGCATTCAAGTAAATGGTCAATGTATTGATGATAAAGAAATTCAAGAATTAACTCAAGAAATCAAAAAGAAATTGGCTGAGCATCATCTTAACACTACTTTTTTTGAATTTACAACGGCTCTCGCTTTTCTTTATTTTTTTCGCAAAAAAGTGGATGTTGCAGTAATAGAGGTTGGACTGGGGGGTCGATTGGATGCGACAAATGTGATAACCCCGTTGGTCAGCGTTATCACCAATGTGGATTTGGAGCATACCGAAATTTTAGGCGACACGGTCGAAAAAATCGCTTCAGAGAAAGCGGGAATCATCAAACAAGGAGTCCCTGTCGTTACTGCAGAGAAAAAGAAAAGTGTTTTGGATGTTTTTACTCAGTACTGTCAGGAAAAGAAAAGCATTTTGCATATCGTAGATCCGGAAATGGTGACTTCTGAACTTTCTTTACGCGGCGAACATCAAAAAAAAAATGCGGCGGCAGCATTAGAAGTTATAAGATTACTCCGGCAGCAAGGTTTGGAGATTTCTGAAACAGCAATCAAGAAAGGTTTCCGAAAAACTACCTGGCCGGGAAGAATTCAAATCGTTTCAGAAAAACCGTTGATTGTTGTTGATTGCGCGCATAATGTGGCGGGCGTTGAGACGTTAGTACGTTATCTTTCAACGCTGCCACAGCAAAAGATTCTTCTCTTGGCCACAGCGGTGGATAAGAATTCACGTGAAATGGCGCGCCTTTTAATTCCATTATTCCAAAGAGTGATTGTTACAGAGGGAAATTATCGGGTCAAGCCTGGAGAAAAGCTGGCAGAGGAAGTTTTGGAATTCACTTCTCATGTCGAGATCATTCCGCAGTGTCAGGAAGCCGTCCATCACGCGTATGCTTTGCTGCACGAAGATGAAATGCTGGTCGTGACCGGCTCTATGTATATGGTGGGAGACGTATTACAGGAGCTTCAACACGAACGGCAAAACAATGTTTAAGATAAGTATCGCTAAGAAAAGAAGACTAATTTGGCGGTATCTTCGTTCTCCTTTTTCAGGGCCTTTTAATTGATATAAAAAGACTTGGGCCATTCTCCCTCCATCTACAATGGGAAGGGGAAGGAGGTTAAAAATGCCAATGCCGGAACTTAACAGGAACAGCCAGCGAAGAAAACTCGAAAGCCGTGTTATTATTTTATGAACGAGCAAGCCTCCGGTTGTTCTATATTCAGATTTAATCTCAACTTCATTGCGGATTTCTTCAATGCCAAGGAAAGGGCGCTGCTTGTTTTCTGGATTAGAAGCAAGGGCGATTTGATATTCTCTCTCTTTTGTTTTAATCTTAATCTGTTCTCCCGGTTTTTTGGTCAGCAATTCTTGCTGGAATTCCTGAAAATTCTTGGTTGTTATTTCATCAATGCCAGTGATGATCATTCCAGGCTTAATTCCTGCTTTGGCGAAAGGGAGCTCTTCATTCACATATTTATCAAATGTGAATCCAGTCTCTTCGACGATGGCGCTTTGCAGAGGAGTGATAGCAACAACGAGAAGAATTAAAGCGGCGATGGCGAGGATAATGTTGGCAAATGATCCCGCTGCTAAGATAGAATATTGTGTAATATCTCCCTGTTTCCGCATTTTATTTTCATCAGGTTCTACAAATGCGCCAAGTATCGGGCCGAAGAAGACAATTCCTGTGTTTTTTACTTCCAAATTATGGGCTTTGGCGACAATGCCATGCGAAAATTCATGCACGACAGCAATGATGAAAATGGCAATAATCCAATCCCAAAAAGGGAGCACGCCCAGTCCCGGCACGCGCATTCCTGGGTAAACAATGGAAGCTCCCGCAACAATCGTTTCCTGGGTAAAATAATCAACGAGATTTTTGACCAAGAGATAAGAAATAAAAATCAGCCCAACGAAACCTACACCCACACCCGTGTAGCCCAAAAGAATGACCCATTCGCGAAAACGGCGGGCAAATGAATCCATCCATTTCAGGCCCAATTTTGTCCGATACAATAAGATAACTTTTCCTTGGATGTCTAATTTCTTTCTTTTGATAAGAAGGAAGAGGATGACGAGAAGATAAAAAATAATGATTGACTTGTACTGAAAGACTGTTTCGAGGAAAGGCATAATAAAAAAGAATTTCTTCTCTTATTTATGTGTTGCGTTTTCTAATGTATCTTCCCTACTTCTTACGTTTCGGGCGCAGTTTTCGTGAATTACAGTTTCTGCATTTCACTGTCCCTTGGCTCACTTTAAGACTGGGGGAGCGGATCTTAGTTTTGCAGTTTCGGCACACAAAAATATTACGCATGAGGCGTACAGCCGCTTGTTCAAATTTAACCATTTTATTTCACCTGTTTCATCACTCGAGCACCCATTATTGTCCAGTACAAGATTTCGACCCCATCCTTCACTTCCGCTTGCAGTTCTTCTGGAATTTCAATGTCAAATGTTTCATATGTTTCCATGTCCATGACATTGGCTATCTTTCCACTGATGGAAAGGACTTGGGCCGATTTTTTTTCGATAATAGGGGCATCTACTTTATCGTGGCCAGGCATTACAGTCTGCCGCTTTTTGCCATCGAGAATGCCGACGGCGGTTAAGTTTACTTTAGCATGACCGTGCTTTCCCGGCCTTGATGTGGCTGTATCCGTGATTTTACAAGGAGCGCCATCAAGGACAATCGTATCTCCTTTTTTTAAGCTTCCGACACTGATAGGTTTTGTTTCCATGATAACCACCCTATTTTAACGCTAATTCAATATCTTTATCGGTTATTGTACGTCTTCCAGCATGCGCGGCAAAAGTTGTTGCTTTTTTGCTCAATTGTTTGGCATAGTTTTCTAAAGCTTCTGCCAAGGCTTCTTTTGCTTTATCTGAAACGCGCAATTCACTTATTTCACGGATAATCTTATCCATGGCATTCAGCGATAAGGCATGCTTCTCAGACATAGAAAATAAAAAAAAGAGGCATATTTATAAAGATATTGGTGAGTTTATCAGACGTATGGGATGGTTTCATAAAACGCTAGAGGACATGAGGTTGGCTGCAGAGAAACAAAATTGGCAAGAAGTTAAAGATATAGCAGAGCAACATCTGCGGTCCTTCAATGA
>CAZCXW010000002.1:0-22846 GCA_964502785.1 uncultured Methanosarcinales archaeon
TAACGCAGTTAATCCACGAAGAGTTTTTCTGAATGACTATGAAGAAAAATTGAATTTAATAAATGTTAAGTTCCCTCGCTAGAGGCTGAGTGAGATAACGCAGTTAATCCACGAAGAGTTTTTCTGAATGACTATGAAGAAAAATTGAATATAACGATGTTAAGTCTCCTGCACTTTATGTGCAGGTCGTAGCGACTGAAAGAAGCGGAGAAGTTCGTTCATCACCGTGCATAGAGAGTTGGCGCAGAGTTAGTTTTTAACATTGATAATTAAGGAGTTGGGGCTAAAAGTTTAGAAAATTATTTAATGGTGTTTAAAATTGAGGATTTTTGATGGGAATTTACTCAACAAAGCCGGTAAAAGAGATCAGTAAAGAGGAGTTTAAGCTTCTGATTAAAGGGAAAGAAGTAGTGGTCTCTCCTCACGCAATCTGGCATTTAAGCAATCGGCAGAGAAAGGTTTTTAATGTAGAGGAACTTATAGGTATGGTAGAGAGGGAAAATCCTCGTAAAGTATATCTTCAGGAAAATGAAAGATATGTTGCCTATTACCGCAAAAGTGATGGCTACAGAAAACTTATTATTGAAGTAAGAGATGATAAGACAATTGTGGTCACATTTGTGGATATGAGTGAAATTCCAAAATACAGATTATAAAATGGCTGTAAAACATCTTGATGGAACTGGAAAAGGAGAATTTTTGTATGATTTTAATAGTGATATTTTAATGTTTAAAGTTAAAGATAGGGATTATAAAAATTCTGCTGAATTTCAGAACTTCGTAGCTGATATTGATACAGAAGGTTTTGTTACTGGAATCCGTATTTTTGATGCTTCCAAAGTGTTTGGAATTGATAAATATACATTAAAGCATATTGTAAAATGGGGATTCAAAACCTCTGTTGAAAGTGGAATGATTACTATCAGATTATCATTTGTTGGGCAAGTTAGAAATAAAGAAGTTCCAGTTGAAAATTTCACTCAGCAATTGACTACATCTCTTAATGGATATAATTTAACTGATTCTTCTGTTGAGTGTGCGGTTGCTTAAATCAGAGTTAATGACTTGCAAGATATGTTTCTAGTTGAGAACGCGTTAAATCTTCTTTAGGAACGGTAGTAAAATCAAAACCAATACCCCATTTATTATAAACATTAGACCACTCCTCACGAGAGGTCGTGCCATCGTTATTTGTGTCCGCACTTCTTGTGACACTGTTGTATGCTTCAGTCTTTGTATTTGACTCACGTTACTCCAATTGAACCTCTACGGACTACGCTGCGGCTAGGTGCGTAGATTCCGGTTTTGAACTTCTCTCTTCTGTTGCCTTCGGCAAGAAACAGATTCTCTAAATATATTTCTTAAAAATATCCTTTCTTCGCCCATAAAATCCGCCGCCCATAGCTAACTTAAACAGCCATAAGCCGGCAAGAAGAAGAATAACCACCAAAACGATTTCAGGCACAGGATACCAGCGAAAATACTGGTTTAAGCCTGCAGCAAAAGTAATAACACTAAAGAAGAGAAGAGGCTTGTTAAAATAACTTTTCTTTTCTGCTTTTTGCAATTTTAAATGCTCTTCCAATTCCTTTTTCTTATCTTCTTCTTTACTCATGTTTTATCCTACGTAACTTAATTTCTTCTCTTCCTGAATTTCTTCCGCTTGCTGGCTTTTCTGCATGATTGTTTTTAATTTTTTCTCAAAGAGTTCCGCCTGCTTCAGCAACGGTTTCGTGTCGATTTGTAATTGAGTATAAGCATTTAAGGCTTCAAGGATATGCGCTGCTGCCCTGCTGTCCGGCATGCCACTATGGGCTTCGGCAAATAAAGCCACCATCGGAATTTCCACATGCTTCGCCAGAAGCGCGCCAGTAACCCCGACAATGATCCCTTCCATTAAAGGATTCGCCAAAGCGCCTAATCTTTTATTAAGCTCGCCATTTCGCGTCGTGTAATAAAATACTCTGCCGGAATCATCATTCGGCGAGCCTACCCCTTCCAAAGAGATAATCTCCTTAGCGCTGAGCTGCTTAGCTACTTCCAGTAACACATCAGCCATTTTCCAGCCCATGTCCTTGCCGATGTTAATGGCATGGATAAGCACCAGATTATGTTTTTTATTATAGTGAAGAGAGACAGGTTCGATAACCTTATTTTGATGGATAGCAATCATCGCCGGAATTTCATCCATTTCAATAATCCCGATCTTTTCCGTCTCCAAATGCTCAAGTAAAAATTCCGTCGCAATCGTACCGATCAGACCAAACCCCGGAAATCCTTCAATAATTCTCACATTTTTCGGCTTTTTAAGAAGAACAATTTTCATGTACATCACCTTTTTACTCTTTGTATTTTGTTGAGGTTTTTAAGTTTTTCGTGAGTGACGGGTTGACAATGAAACTCCCAATCGCAGCAGAGCTGCGGGGTATCTCGTTAAAACTCGTGGAGAGTTAGCTGGTTCACGTCTTGACCTTGGCTGATTACATATTTCTTTATTGCTTCAAGACCTTTTCCATCTCCTACGGTATCAATGTGTCCACCATCAGACCAGAACTCTCCACCCCACAGCTCTTCTCGTAATTCTGGAAACTGCTTGAATACTTGCTTCGCAAGTATACTTTTACATATTTGCATAATATTCGAAGGGGCATAACGAGGAGCCCCTTCTACAACCATATGTAGATGATCTCCATCACTCCCCAGTGCATCAAAGTGAAAGTAGTAACGTAGCTCGATATCATTGCATATTCTTTTAACAAAGTCAAATATTTCAAGACTAAGAAGATTTTTCCTATATTTCAATACAAAAACAATATGATAACGAATACGATAAGTACAATGACTAGCGTGACGAACTTCCATTCAATAAAAAATAGTAATCAGAACAACCATACCTACAATTATAAAAATCGTCACCTGCCCTCTTTTTTGCATGGATGGAAGAATAGTATATCAGGTTTATTAAATTTTAGTTCTCTGCTTATAACCTGCCCTCTGCATCTCCTAAAAGTTTTTATAGTAAGTCTCTCTAAAAAGGGTTATGAAACTGAGTAAAACCCAGCGCTTGATTTTATATTCGTTAGGGATGTTCTACCGCCAATTAAATCAGCCTCTGGTAGAAAAGCCCATTCAGCTGCAGACCTCGAAAGTGGCGCTTATAGAATTATTGCTGATGGCAAAAATTATCACCCAACGACGCCGCGCCCTTTATAAAAATCTGGAAGCTTTGGAGCAGAAGAAACTGATTGCATACGAAAATAAAATGATCCGCTTCACAGATACAGGGCTGCTGATTCTCGCCAAAATTGACAAGGAAGTGCAGCAATTTCAGGCGATTGAACATTATTTTCCGCAGATGGAAAAACCAAAGCGAAAACTGCAGACCGTAATCAAATCTTAATAGAGAACTTTGCAAAATTTATTTCCTGCTCTAAATTTGTAGGAATTTTACACATGAATTGCAAAGTTATCTGTCAGAATTTTGAGTTTGTCAAAATTCTTAATAATTGACATATTTAACCATTAAATTTTCTTCTTGAGGAGATTTAGGTCATATTCTTTTTATAAAAGTTCACTGTTTATCAAATTCAGAGATGTTAAGAGAATACTCATTTGGATTACAAAGAGGAAGAGACTATTTTTCTAACGTTTCCCGTGAAAAATTAGAAGCGCTTGTGGGAGATATAGAACTAAGAATTCCAGAACGAAAGCTGCAGGAAAAAATAATTGTTCTGGAGATGAATGAAACGTATCATCATTTTCTTTTAGAAGAGCTGCGCCAGAAGTTTCCAGAGTTGTTGACAAATATTGCATTCATTGAACAGAATTCGCCCCGCTATGAACACCATCTCGGCAAAACCATTATCCGTGGATATGCTTCCTTGCCGCCTTCTTTTGAGACAGCTCTTATCGGACGAATGAAAGACCCAGGAAGCGCGCTTGAAAAAATCGCGCGAAAAGCATCCCAGACAAACTCTTTGGAACGTTCCATTATACCAGGACACGCCAATTTCTTAGATACGTGGGGATACACATTTGTCCTTGCTGACAGGAAATCAATAGAAAAAGCAGAACAATCTCTCCAAAAACATCCTTATTTCAAACTCATCAACCGCGAAGAAACAAAAAAAGAGAATGGCTACCAAGCCCTGAAAAATAATTATCTTTGGACAGGAAAAATAGTTCCGCCGATTGTTCTCGAAGTTAGATTTCAAACGGGTGAAGAATGGAAAATGACTCAAACAGACGCTCCCCATGAAGCATATAAAAAAGAGATGTTAGCCTGCGGACATCAACGAAAAGGATATCAGGTAATTATCTACATGACACAGAATGGAAAAATGCCGCAGGAAACGACTTTTCTTCATCACAAATTTGTAGAGGATGTGGTGGTAATTAAATGATAAAAATGCGTGAAACCGCCTCACCTCGCCATTTATGGCGAGGTTTCAAAAGAGGCGGTTTCTCAACTACGCATTTTTAGCATGCAAAAATTTCGCCCTAAAGGACGGGGTTTTAAACCCTGCGAAATTTTTTTGCATAACAGGCACCTTCGATTTCAAGAGGTAGTTAAACAAATCGCAAAAAAGAAACAATAACAAACTTCACATTTATATAGAAGATTTGTGCCTCATTGCAGATATGTCTATTCGATATGAATCCAAAAACGAGAGAGATATGCTTGTCGATTTCTGGAAATTTGAAAGAGAAAGAAAAATTGTTTTTTTTAGATTAGAATATGAACTGCAGTGGGATGAAACAAAGGGAATATTATACAAAGCAAATATTGGAATAGTAAACAGCATTGAGAAAAATTCTTTGTATTATTATCCTCTAAAGAAAGAGCTGTATCTAGCTGATGATTCAACAGTTCAGGGAATAATTACCCCTGCCTGGAAAAACAACTTCTTGAATCAAATCACGGCCTCGCTGCCGGAAGCGCAAGGGCATTCCCGGAGCCTGCACTTTTTACTTTTCTGTCTTGTTGAGCAGATGCGAAGAACAACCTGCCTTGGGAGAAAAGGGCTGCGCATCGTGCAATGAACATGGACAACACGAATTTCTCAATTCATGGGCGATAAATTTATAAATGACTTCTTTAAAGATAGCAATTATGGAATTCAAGATTCTGGAAGAAACCGATGAGAAACTCGTTTTTCAGCTGCCGGGAGAGAGTAATACCTTCTGTAATGTGCTTAAGAACGAATTATTGAAAGTTAAAGGCGTAAGCATCGCCACCTACAGGGTAGATCATCCGCTCATTGGTATACCTCAGTTTTTGCTGCAAACGAAAAGTCTCGAACCAAGAAAAGCAATCAAAGAAGCGCTTAAAAACTTGCGAAAGAAAAGCGAAGAATTCAAAGATAATTTAAGTGAGTTATAATTCTATTCCATGAGTTTCTCTTTCCTGAGTCTTGGTTCTAATCTCGGAAATAAAGAAGAAAACATCGCCAGGGCCTTGAAACTGCTGGAAAATAAAACAATTATCCTGCAAAAATCTTCATTATATAAAACCAAACCGGTAGGATATCAAGACCAGCCTAATTTCTTGAATTGCGTGGTAAAAATTAAAACGGCGTTAACACCAACAGAACTCCTCGTTTTCCTACAGGAAATTGAACACAGATTAGGACGAGTAAGAACTTTTAAGGACGGACCAAGAATTATTGATTTAGACATTTTGCTGTATGACAACGTGATCATAAACACCCCATCATTGCTGATTCCCCACCCGCGGCTGCAGGAACGCTTGTTTGTTCTGGAACCTTTGGCAGAAATCGCGCCAGGCTGGATTCATCCGATTTTTAAAAAAAAGATTAAAGATCTAAAAGAAGAATTGCTGAAAGCACATACGATGCAGGTTCTGGAATCATATAAGAATGGACAAACAAAGACAAAAATCATTTAAACTACCTTTTCTCCCAAAAAGAAATGCTTGATAAAGGAACATGCCTGCGCTTCTATAAACGCCGTGACATTCAGGAAGCATTGGTCGCCCACAGCTCAGATAAAGAAGTCGGAATGCGCTTTGGCGAAAGTTTCGGCAAAAGACCGGACATTCTGAACTATCCGCGAGATGTTTTGGAGTTAGCGCTGAAAGGCGTCACTTCTTTCCATGCCAGCGAAGAATTATGGTCAAATCCCCTTTCCCTCGACTCTAATGTGAGTAAAAAAGAACTCGACGAACTGCGCAAAGGCTGGGATTTGGTTCTGGACATAGACTGCGCGTTTATCGAATACAGCAAAATTTGCGCCGACCTCATCGTTGAATTTTTAGAATATTGCGAAGTGAAAGATTTTTCAGTCAAATTTTCCGGCAATAAAGGTTTTCATATCGGCATCCCTTTTGAAGCTTTCCCAAAACAAGTCGGAGAATTGCCGACAAAACTATTGTTTCCGGAAGCACCGCGGAAAATTGCGTTCTACGTGAAAGAAAACATCAAAGAAGAATTAAGCAAAAGAATTCTGGAGCTGGAAAAAGGCGATTTTCTAACTATAAAAGAAAAGGTCAATTTACCTCAGGAAGATATCATTCGCTATGAAATCTCGCCATTAGGCGATTCCATCCCAAAATTAAACATTGACAAATTTCTGGAAATTGATACCGTTCTCCTTTCCTCACGGCATTTGTATCGGATGCCTTACAGTCTGCATGAAAAGTCGGGATTAGCAAGCCTTCCTATTGATCCGCACAAAATTCTGGACTTCAAAAAGGAGACGGCTAAACCAGAAGCAATTTTATCGCCGATATTTGTTTTTCTTAATCGTCATGCGACAGGGGAAAGCGCGAGGCGTTTGCTGCTGCAAGCACTAGACTTTAAAATTAAAGAAGAGATCGAACGCGAGGAAACGCTTCCCAAGAAATTTGAAGAAATGCCTCTCAATTCTCCCATTCCTCAAAACTTTTTTCCGCCATGCATGATAAAAATGTTAGGGGGGATGGAAGATGGAAAGAAAAGAGCAGTATTTTGCTTGATGAATTATCTTGGAAAAATCGGCTGGAACAAAAATGAAATTGAAACCTTCCTTAAAAAATGGAATCTGGAAAAAAATCGGGAGCCTCTGCGGGAAGTGTATATCAAAGGACAGCTGACAAATTTCAAACCCGGAGAAAGACTGCCGCCTAATTGCGATCACGAAGCATATTATAAAACCCTCGGCGTGTCCTGTAATGCTCCCTGGTGCAGACGATTAAAGAATCCTGTAAATTATACCCTCAGCAAATGGCGCCGTTATCTGCATGAAAAAGAAGAAGGAAAGTTTGAAGAGAAAGAGAAGAAAAGTGATTCATCCAAAAATTAACTCATCAAAACAGCCATGATTAAAAAAAGATTAACTACTATAAAAATTATGTGAATTTGATGCCTACAGAACTTGTATACAATTAAATCCCATAAAATGTTTTGGCTTCTGCTAAACCATCTAAGCCTAAATTATCAGGACACAACTTTAACACTGTTTCAAATGTTTTCTTTTTCGTTTGCTTATCATTCTCAAGCAGTTGTGGGAATGCTCCCAGGAATGAAGATAAATAATCTATTCCTTCTTGAATTTTTCCTAAAGCCAAATACGCATGAGCGCTATCTAAATAAAGAGGCACCTGATTTCGCGCTGTGGTGTCAGAGAATATTTCTGCCTGAGCAATATCAACAAGAGCACTCTCGTATTGCCCCATTTTAATTTGAGTTTCTCCTCTGGTGATGTAGGCATTGTACTGCTTTTGCATATCTCCTCCCTGATTTGCTAATGCGATTGCCTCCGTCTGCAATTGAAATGCTTTGGGAAGATACGACGGATTATCGGAATTCTTAAGTGCCGTGCCTAGCAATTCTTTGACATTTCCTAACGCTTCTTTAACTGTTTTATCTTCAGGCGTTTTCGCAGAGAGATCTTCTAATAAAGCGAGTGAATTTTCCAGCGGAGCAATAGCTTTATCGTTATCTTCTTTTTGCAAATACACCAATCCTTTTTGTTTGTATAATCGAGAAACCATAAAATTAAATCCTTCGACTGTCCTTTCACTCATTTCTGTCTTATCATAAAGATGGTCAAGACCTTTTTCAATTGCTTCCAACGCCAAATCTCGGTGCCCTTGCCGGCGGTAATTATCAGCAATATTATGCCTCGCTTCCGCAGCGAGAATTCTATATTTGACTGCGGTAGAATATTCTCCCGAATTTCCCAACCTACTGGCAGTTAATGCACTCAAGTCCTCAGCCATCAGAAAATCGCCAAGGCCAGCGGCAAAGTCAGCAGAATGAGGATCTTTTCCCGTTACTCCCAGCATCGTATAAGAAATACCACGTGAATTAAGTGCTGAAATAGAAGCAACTGAAGAAGCTGCATCTCCAAGGCGTGATTGAGCTAAAGCAGCAGAAAATTTCCCGATTGCTTCCTGATGTTTTCGTTGTCCGGCTAAAACTTTCCCTTCTGCAATCAATTCATCAATTGTCATAAATATCTCCCTCCCAAAGTATAATGACTTCTTCAAGAAGAAACCTATTTAAAAAGGATGTGAATCATAGTTATATGCCGCTTGGAAATCCCGACAAGAACAAGAAGGAAATCTCTTACAGTAACAATAAAGAAATGAATTTGTTTTATATTTCCGCAGGAATTACCGCCTTCGCCGAGAGCTTAATGACTTTGTTTGTGCCAATTTATTTTTATAAACTAGGATTCAGTGTCAGTTTAATCTTATTCTACTATTTTCTCGCAGCAACAGCCGTGATTATTTTTGCTTTTCCTGCCGCCAAAATCATCTCCAGAATCGGCGTAAAGAAAGCCATTCTTCTTTCCACTCCTTTTGCCATTGTTTATTATTTAGGATTGCGCCAGATTCCAGCAATTCATTTATTTTTTTACATTCTTCCGTTTCTCCTTTCTTTCAGCCGCGTCGTATACAACACCAGCTTTCATCTTTACTTTGCGGTTAATTCACAGCCGCAGCAAAGAGGAAGGGAACTTTCATTGCTGCGCGGAGCAATGGCGATCGGCAGTGTCTTAGGACCATTATTAGGAGGCATCATCTCGGCTTTTTGGGGATTTTTTACATTATATTCCCTAGGAGCTGTGATCCTGATTCTTGCCGCCGTGCCGCTCTTTTTTGCCGGAGAAAAAAAGAATATTCTTTCATTCATGATGACAGATCTCTGGAAAAATATCGCCACCAAAAATTATGGCAATTTCCTGAGCTTCAGCAGTTATGCCATTGAAACAACCATTGATGTCGTGCTCTGGCCGATTTTTTTAACTATCATTTTGCTCACAACGGTAAAAACAGGATTTGTCGTCGCTCTTTCTCTCTTTTTATCGCTGATGGTATTTTATGTCATCGGAAAGGTAACTGATTCATATGACAAAACAAAATTACTGTCATTCACAACTTTCCTTTATTTTGCCGCCTGGCTGGGAAGAATTTTCGCAACCACCGGAACAAGAATTGTGATTATTGACTGGTACAAACATGTAGCCCAAAAATTACTTCATATTCCTTGGGAGACACGCACCTTTGATTTAGCCATACGACAAGGATATTTCACTTTTCTTGTCCAAAGAGAAATAATCTTTAATCTGGCGCGGTTAATCGCTATACCGATTCTGATGATAATCTTTTATTTCAATGTTTATCCTTTTATCATCAGTTTCGGCCTTGCCGCCGTCGTAAGCTTAGGATATATACTGCTGGAGAAGGGATAGAGTATTCGATGAGGATAAAAACGATTTAAAGAAGAAGAAGAAGAAGAAGAATTTCCAAAGAAAAAAATGAAACATTTGGCCATTTTTCGCTCACTCACCAAAACCTTTATAAATAAGCCTTCTCCCAAATGAGAAAAGTCCGAGTTCACGCGCATAGGACTGACAAGTGAATTCTCGGCAGTGTGCATTTTCAACATGGTTCAACAAGAAACAAAAATCGATTTTAAGCATATCGTAAGGATTGCCAATGTAGATATTCCTGGAGAGGAACCGATCCGTTTTGCGTTAACCAGGATTAAAGGCATTGGTGTTAACTTTGCTGATGCCGTCTGCGCCGTTGCCAACATCAGCAAGACAACAAAGACAGGAAATTTATCCGATACAGAAATTCAACGTTTAAATTTAGCGGTAGCCGAGCCGGCGAAAGCAGGCATACCTTCTTGGATGTTTAATAGAAAAAAAGATTACGAAACCGGAGAAGACAAGCATCTGCTAACGGGAACTCTTCACTTTGTTCAAGAAAACGATCTTAAAAGGCTGAAAAAAGTAAGAACATTACGCGGTTTCAGACATCAGCACGGCTTGCCTGTCCGTGGACAGCGTACCCGCTCTAACTTTAGAAAAGCCAAAGGAAAAGTTGTCGGCGTGTCCAAGAAAAAAGCAGAGGCTCAGAAAGGGGAGAAAGGAGCTGCTCCCGCTGCAGGAAAAAAGGAAGATAAGAAAGGAGATAAGAAATAGACATGGGAGATCCAAAACACTTCAAGAAGAAATATTCTACATCGCTGCACCCTTGGATACGGGGAGAAATAGAGCTCTATAAGCAATTGCGCAGTGAATTTGGGCTCAAGAATAGAAGAGAAATTCTTATTGCTGCTTCGTTTCTCAAAAAATACAAGGATCTTGCTAAAAAATTAATTGCGCAAAAAACATTCCAGGGAGAAAAAGAAAAGAAACAAATTATTAGCAAACTGCAAAAGCTGGGCCTCCTTCCGGCAAACGCCGAACCAGATAGTATCCTGGAACTCAAACTTAATGATATTTTAAATCGGCGATTGCAAAGCATGGTGTATAAAAACAATCTCGCGCGTTCCGCAAAACAAGCCCGCCAGTTTATCGTCCACCGGCATATTCAAATCAGCGGCAAAGAAGTAACCTCGCCAAATTATCTTGTTTCGATTGCTGAAGAAAGCCAGATTATGTTTAATCCTCGCTCTCAGCTTGCAGCTGAAACTCATCCCGAACGCTTGGCTCGCTCACCCCAGAAAGCAACTGAGGAAACGCCTCAAAGAGAAAAGAACACGCCAGAGAAAAATGGAAGCAAAAAAGAAAAAGAACAAAAGAAGAAAGTGAAAAACAATGAGAACAGAAGAAACAAATAAGGAAGGAGGAAAACCAGTATATTACGATCGAAGCCAGCAGCAGCCTCTCCGTTGGGGAATTGCCCACATTTATTCAACATATAATAATACTATCGTGACCGTAACAGACATTACCGGCACGGAAACCATTGCCCGGGCGAGCGGCGGACAGATGGTAAAATCAGATCGCCTTGAAAGTTCACCCACCGCAGCCATGGGCTGCGCAAAGAAAGTAGCGGAAATCTGCCGGGAAAAAGGAATCAGCGGACTGCACATCCGTGTAAAAGCGAAAGGCGGCCATAACGGCCCAAAAACCCCTGGCCCTGGCGCGCAGGCTGTCATTCGAACATTATCAAGAGTGGGCATAAGAATCGGTAAAATTGAAGAAGTCACACCAGAGCCACATAATGGCTGCCGGATGAAAGGTGGAAGACGAGGAAGAAGAGTATAAAAATGGCAATTAAACTTGAAAAAATCAAGGACGAGAAAAAGAAGAACAAGTTGACTTTCCTCATTAAAGGAAGCGATGAAGCTTTTGCCAATGCGATTCGCCGCTTGATTTTAGAAGAAGTGCCAACGTTAGCTGTCGAAGATTTAGAAATTAAAGAAAATACTTCCGCCCTCTTCGATGAAATGCTGGCTCTCCGCCTTGGTCTTATCCCCATTAAAACAGATTTAAAGAGCTACCGTTTCGCAGAAAACGAAGCTGAACTTCAAGAACACAGCGCCCGCTGTACACTGCAAATAAAATTAAAAGCGTCAGGAAAAGGCTATGTTTATGCTGAACAAGCGGAAAGCGCCGACCCCAAGTGCACATTCGTATACCCAAAAATGCCGGTCGTAAAACTATTGCCAAAACAAAAAGTGGACGTAACGATGTGGGCTGTTGTAGGAAAAGGAAAAGACCATACCAAATGGACGCCAGGAGTCGCCTTTTATAAAGAAGAGCCGATACTTAAAGTAGGGAAAGTAAAAAATCCAGAAATGCTCAGCCAGCACTGCACTGACGGTGTCTTTACCATTACCGGAAGCAAAGTTCAAGTGAATGAAGATAAAATTTATGACTCTCAATTATTAGAATATTATGCTGAATTGGATGAAGGAATCACCGTAGAATATAGTGATAACATCATTTTTACCCTTGAAAGCTGGGGGCAATTGAGCTGTAAAGAAATACTTCATGAAGCAACGCAGATTCTCATTACAAAAACAGAAGAGCTGGAAAAACTCCTATGAAACGCACAGGCCCGACAAATTATCAATTACAGGAACTCATAAAAGTGCTAGAAAGTAAAGCCCGTCAGAGCCCGCTCTGGAAACGCGTTGTGGAAGACCTGCGCCTGCCAACGAGACAGAGAAGAACCGTAAACGTTTACAAAATTGAACAATACGCTCGAAAAGGAGAAACCGTTCTCATTCCTGGAAAAGTATTAAGCGTCGGCGATTTGCATAAAGAAGTGTCCGTAGCCGCCTGGAATTTTTCCGCAGAAGCAAAGCGAAAAATTGAAGCAGCGAAAGGAAAAGTGCTCACGATTGCCGAATTGTTTGAAAAAAATCCCGACGGAAAAAAAGTCCGCATTTTAGGATAAAATGAAAATCTACAACGGAGAAAACATGATTTTAGGACGCTTAGCCGCCATTGTCGCAAAAGAAGCGCTGCTTGGCGAAGAAGTGAAAGTCGTTAACTGTGAAAAGGTAGTCATCAGTGGAAATAAAGTTACCACTGTTTTTAACGCCTGGAAACGGCGGCAGAGAAAAGGCTACCCTCCCAAAAGTCAAAAATTATCGCGCCTTCCTGATCGCTTTGTGCGCCGCGCCATTAGAGGCATGCTTCCCTGGAAAGTAGCGCGGGGGAAAGAAGCATTCAGAAGAATTATGTGTTATAAAGGAATTCCTGGAGAACTGGCCGGAAACGAATTTATAATCGTACAAAAAGCTTCAGTGAATAAATTGCCTACGTTAAAATTTATCACAATAGGAGAAATATGCAGACAAATCGGAGGCAAAGCATGAAAATTATTCACAGTCAAGGAAAACGAAAACGCGCTATTGCCAGAGCGACGCTGCGTGCGGGCAAAGGCAAGGTTAAAATTAATGGTCAATTTTTAAATGTGTATGCTGATCCAAGATCACAATTAAGAATTAAAGAACCCCTCCTCCTCGCTGCTGAAGCGGCCAAGAATGTGGACTTTGACATTAAAGTTATCGGTGGGGGGATCCAAGGGCAGGCTGATGCCATCCGCCTCGCCATCGCCAGAGCGCTTGTGCAACAGGATAACAATTTAAAAAAAGTCTTTGATGAATACGATCGATTGCTGCTCGTAGCAGACGTGCGAAGGAAAGAAACAAGAAAACCTAACGACAGCAAGGCCAGAGCCAAGAGACAGAAATCATATAGGTGAAACTGAAACATGATCATCCCCATTCGTTGTTTTTCCTGCGGCAAGCCCGTGGGCCATCTCTGGGAAGAATATAACGAACGCCGAGAGAAAGGTGAAAACCTCAAGAAAGTATTGGATAGTTTAGGCCTAGAAAGATACTGCTGCCGCGGATTGTTCTTGGGGCATTTAGAATTAATTGATGTTGCAGGGGAATTTAAGAAAGGGTAAGTGTTCTTTTAATTTGCTATTGCTTGTTGTTCTTCAAATACCTCCGTCAGCGTTCGACCACTGAATCTTGGATCTAAATTTCCAGAGGTATCAACCAAATCTAATTCTTCAAGTAACTGTTGCACTTGATATCCTGCATTACTGTAATCTAATTGATTAAGTGGTGTTTGAAGTTCTTGCACCACCCTATGCGACCATTCCATTAATTTCATCTTGCCATCTATACTAGCATCATTATAATCCTTTGAAAAAACAGCACCCCATATTTTTTGTACCAAATCTTCAGGTAAATCTTCCCTTAATGTATTTTGTACTAAATCCTGAGCATCGTTAATCATGTAAGGAGTTTTACCGAGTTGGATTTTTCTATTAATAATTAATTCTAAATCATTGCTTTTTAAGATAAAACCTTCCGCATTTGCTTCTGTTGCTAAATTTATTAATCCTTCGATATCAAAACCACGTTTTTTTAATTGTTGTTCTAATCCTATATTTTGCAAAAGCTGTCCAGCTCGATGAGGATCTCTTGTGTTTTCAAAAATTTTTGCAAGATTTTCTGTTAAGTCACCTAAGACTGCTCTATTAAAGAGTGCTTCTTGGAAAGCACTTTCACCCTGCTCTGGGCCAAGCTGCAAAATAAGTTGCGAGCGCGTTACTCGACCATATTGAGGGTGTGGTACTTCTTTGATGCCTTGAATAAATAATTCATCCACAAATTGTGCTAACGATTGCATAACCTCCGGGTTTACTACTACTCCTTCTTCTTCCGTAGCAAAGCGAATCAAACGAAGAACCTGCCGAATTTCTCGTGGTGGTTTTGTTAATTTAAGCTCTCCCGTAATTGCATCAGTAAGATAAGATTCTGGACCAATTATAGAACCATCCGATTGCAAAATAAATCTTCGTGAAGTTTCACCTGGCAAATTTTCAATACCATGTCTAAAGAAACCGCTGTCACCTATCACATCAACAGTTATTGGTTTTTGTTTATAACGTAATTGTAAATCATAAACCCATTGCGCTTGCCGCGGCGTAAGAAAGTCGCCATCCAGCAAACCTCCCCCAATGACACGCTCAAATTCATCTTCGGTTACACCCTGAATGCTCTGAACACGAGGTTCATTATTAAATTCACGAAGTCTTACTTCTGGATAATTGATTCTTGCTAAATCCTGCTCTGAAGGAGCAATAATATCAAAATCAGATGAACGCTCAATATTTGTTGGTTTTCGTAATCTAACTGAACGATATGCATCTGAACCAGCAATTCCGCACTTCACACTTAAATCACGGCAGAAATTAAACATTGTTTCCACTATTTCATCAGTTCTCATTAAATAAGATGTTCCTGCCTCTGAACGGAATAAGCGTAAATTGAGAGCTGATTGTACTTCTGGAGTAATCCTCTGTAAAATAATATCCGGATTTCCTAAATATAGTTTCTGTACTATTTCTTCAATACCTGAATCAATGAAAACATCAGGGGTCCGTTGCAATCGAATCGTCTCTGCTAGAAGTATATCCTCAACAGTTTGAATATCAATTCCACCGGTTTTCTCATCAAAAATTAACTGTTGTAAAGGCTTTCTTTCATCCGTAAATCCGAAGAAACGTTTTATACTTTTACCAAAGCCTTGCTCTTCGGACCTGAACCAGCCCTTGCCAGAGGTATAAACATACTCTTTATCATCAAGAAGATATGTTGTATCACCACCACGAAGATTTTTTACTTTGACTTTTTCAATGGGGATTTTTGTAGCCCCAATACAAGGCGCTTGGCCGACGATGGCGCCGCCGGCAATAGGGCAAGGTCTTCCAATTTGATCTTTAATTTTTGCATGCTGCTCAATCTCTTTAATTCTCTGTTCGTAAAATTTTCCCTTATCAGATTCTGGTAAAACACGTGCAAGACCAACATCTATCAATTTTACCTGGTTTTGTTCAGTCACTATGAAGTTTTGCGCAGAAAAATCTTCAATTTTAATTCCTTCTTCCTCTAAAATCTTAGCTAACCGACGCAATTCATGAAGCAAAGCTTCTTTTTCTGGTAAAGCCAAAGAAGCCAAATCAATATCTTTAAGTGGTCTGCCAATGATGCGTTCTGCAATATAGAAATCTTCAGCACTGCTGAATACATGCGGTGTAATGCCTTTTTTCGCAAGGCGATTAAGAAGAGCAGCCTGCTCATCTAAGTAGCTGAAGCCTTTGCCTATTTTGATGACCGCTTCTTCTCCAAGGGCATATTGCAGTTGTACTTCAGGAGGAACTTTAATCACTAGCCCTTCACCACCCTCCCCAAGGAAGAGTTGAGAATTACGCAGAGCTTCTTTCCGTACATCGTCCAAATCTTGAGCACGGCGCACACCGATTACTCTCTCAACCAGATCACGCCCTTCATCAGATGGTAAGAGAGTATAATATTGTTGTCGTATTTGCTGTAATTCCGCTTGTGGTTCTTTGATATTTGCAACCTTAAAATCTGTACGTGATGCCTTTCTTTCAGACATCGTAAGAATACTTTCTAAGCTGACACTGCTGCTTTTGGTCAAACGTTGTTCTTCCGTCAATACGAGCAAGTGTTTCTCAAGATTTCCTGAAGCATCAATAGATGTGAGATAGTACTCTTTTTTGCCAAGACCAATAGAATGGAAAATTCCCGTACGTTCCTGGCTTACTGCAAACAATTTTCCATCGATGTGAAGAACATCTCCTTCTTTAAACGTCTTAATGATCTCTTCAAGTGCGTCATTTTTAGCCTTCTTTTCTAACATACCAGCAGCAAATTCATCCGTAAGGCTATGGCGTGATACAACTGGAGGTGTCTCAACAATCTCTCCGAGTGAGCGGCGTAAATCAACTAGAATAGAATTGTCAAAAAGATCGGCTGAGAATTTTTTTAAACCAGTCCGAGTATTTACATAAATACTACCACGAAGCTGACCTGCAAATGTTCCTTCATACACTTTTCCACCTGCTTCAATTCTTATTCTCCCATCATCTAATCGCTGTAGATTCTGATTTGCTGTTGCCGCACTTCTCAGGGCCGGAACCGGACATGCGCACACTAATCCTACCACTGCTCCCCCTGCTGCTGCACGTGAACCGCAGTTGCAGGCAAGGTCGTTGACAATTTTAGAATCAATGGAAATATCGCCGTTAACATCTTTAGTATGCGCTCCCAAACCATCTATTTTTATTCCACGTTCTCCAACCTCTTTTCCTTCAGCATCAAAGAATGTTCTATAACTGCCATCAACATCCAGAACCACTGCGCCTTTATTCGTTCCGACAAGTGTTAATCTTTCACGAAGATCATCCGTTTGTTTCTGCAATTGAAAAACTAGATCATCCGCTTCATTTGGAGTATATCCAGCATTCGCCGCATACTGCTGCAAACGTTGAACTCCTTGCGGACTATTTGTTAACTCTTCCAAACGAGAAATATGAGAGCCAAAACGCGGCTCTAATTGCTCTGGAGAGAAAGGCACAGCGCTTATTGCATCGTTAATCGACGTATCGCTTGAAGAATACTCTCGGGCAAGACCATAGCGGTTCTCACCTACTTTAAAACTAGCAAGGAACTTCTCATCATCAACCCGTGTGATGTAATACTTATCCCCAATTCTGGTGTAGAGCAATTCTGCATCCCCAGCATTTCCCCAGACATTAAACACGGCATGGAAATCCAATTGACGGCGCAAGCTTTCTGCTTGATCTGCGGGAATCTTTCCGTGGCTGAGAATAGTTTCCAGCTTTGCTTTATAATCAACTTTGCCCAAAGGAGCAAACGGTCCCAATATAGGCGATTCAACAATAGTAAAGCCATCAGGAGTTTGAAATGTTCTAGTTATGGGAACAGGAATGCCAAATTCTTCTGCTAGAATATTTTCGGCAAATTTGTGGCGTCTTATTTCGTCATAAACCCAATCACTGGTAACTTTACTTAGTCCAGTTTCTAACTTCCCGCCAATTCCAACTTTGATGAAAACCCAACTTCCATCTGCTTTTTCTACTTTTGTAGCTTGCCAGAGCAGAAGTTTTTCAATGGTAGAACCTTTTAAAATAAAATAATCTTTTAGGCTTTTACTTTCTCCTTCTGAAGGAACAATTCTTCCCGTAAATCCTTGTTCTTGAAACCAGTCGATGGTTGCTTTGTCCGTCCCTCTATCAGCTAATGATACTAAGCGAGACTGCTCTCCGGGGGAAAGGGCTATCGAAGGCGCAGTGCCTGACGCCGCAGCTTCAGGAAGTTTCTCTGCAACCCTCTTTTCCAATTCAGATGCCGATTCTTCTAAGCCAGCAACTTTTTTATTGGATCCTGCCATCCCCCGTTCGGCGCTCTTTTCTAAGTTACCGATGCCCTCTGCTTCTGCAATCTGTTCTAATTCTCTTCTCAGATTTCTCGGATCAGTTACTTTTTTCTCAAGATGTATCGCACCTCTTCCCACAATACTTTCCAAACTTTCAACTTTCTCTGCTTCAAGCGGCAAATATTTTCCTATAAACAGCGCCGCTTCATCGTCCGATAACACCAATAGTTTCTTTTCAATGTATCCAGTAGCCGGATCAAAAGCGTAAAGAACAGTATATTTTTTTAGAGAAGGAATAGCCATCACTGGACCTCGTTCATGTGCAAGGTAGTGAACTTTGCCATCAATGAGCAGCGTATCTCCTTCCGGCAGCGCAGCAGCGACTTCTTCTAATGATTTCCCGGCAAATTCTTCTGAAAGTAAAAGTTCACGTGAGACAGGCGGCTCCACGACCGGTTCAGGCAGGCCCCGCGCGCGAGCCAGTACACGTTCAAACTCTTCATCCGGAAGAAGCGAGTTATCAGCATTTTTAAGGGAACGCAGCAAATCTTCTAAATTAACCTGACGTTCCAGTAATTCAACAATTATTTTATCTGTAACGTCAACAGCTTTGACATCCCCCCCTCTCGTCTGAATTAAAATACTGCGTAATTCCCTGTCGGGAATGCTTTCTCTCCGTGTTAAGATCCGACCATCGGGAGTAAGAACCACTTCCCCATGTTCTACTATTTTCTGCACTTTTTCTTCCAGATTTTGACTCCGGACATTTAATTCTTGCAGAATGGCAGTTCTTTCTTTGGACGAATAACCAGCGCCTCTTAATGATTCTTCAATGGTGGTATAAAGCCGCACTTGAGTTGCTTCTTCCTTTCCATGAAGGTTTAAAAAATCAAGATGAAGAGCAAAATCTTCCTGAAATAACTTTCTGTTAAACGTACCGTCTGCATTCTTATATCGTTGAATGTCAATTCCCGCGCGGATTAGGTCGTTTGATGTTAACGTCTCAAGCCCCATCGAATAAGGCGAATGATATGCTCTGTCTGGCAGGCTAAATCCTGTCAAAAACAATTCGTCATCAATCCTTGTTATATGCCACTTTCCATTAATTTTAGCAGCTCCTAATTCTACATCTGTTGAGCTTGAAAAAACATTGAAAACAAGATGGAAACGCATTTCATCTTCGAGACGAGCTGCTTCTTCAGGAGAGAGTTCTTGTTCATCAATAAGAACTTTAAAATTATATTGAACATCTTTTTGGTTTTTTCCTAACCCGCGGTAGGCAGGAACTTCTTCAGATATCTGCAAAGTAAGTCCATCTGTGGTTTTTACTTGCCGTGTTTCTGGAACTGCTTCTGACAAGTCATATAATGATCCATCCATCATCCTGACTTTTAAACGCCGCTCTAGATTTTCTGCTGCTTTATGCCTTCTTACCAAATCACCTAATGTAGAAGTTGGTGAAGTTACGGCATCATCAAAACCGATTTTCATATAGTAATTTTTCCCGTTAGCGCCTTCAATTTTCATCGTTTGAAATAAGTTCAATTGTTCAATGAGAAGTTTTTCGGTATCTGCTTTTGCGCCAAGACGAGCCTGACGGATTTCTTGCAATTTTTGATACGATAATCCTTTGGAAACTCCGCTGTAAAATCTTTCTACGGTTAGTGTTGCAGTTTGATCATTAATAATTCCTATTTTCCTTAATTCGTCAAGAAAAGCCTTGTCGGTAATTTTTTCCAGGGGGATTGTTTCTTTACCCACAGCGACATCTAATTGCACCATACGACTAGGATTTTGTTGAGCAGTTCGACTGACGAGTTCCGCGTGCGCTTTAGCTTCGAGCTCAGCAGCTTTTATATTATCTAATGATGCAGACGCCGCTTTCAATCGTCCTTGATCTACTACTTCACTGTTTATTTTGGCGGCATCGACAACTGCGTCTTGTGTGCCCTTAGCTTTTCCACCAACGACAGATGGAGTAGATGCGGCTGCGAATCTTTCCGGTAAATTCCTAACTTTTCCTTCCCCTATCCTTTTCTTTACAAGTTCAAGAATATCAGGAATAGGTTCTTTAAGATTTCTGACCTGTTCACCCTTCTTTGTAACTTTAATCGCGCCAAGATAAATTAAATTCTCCAGGCTTTCAAAAGGACAATTTACAGCAATGGCATTGCCGACGGTTGCCGGAGGACAAATTTTAGTTAACTCCTGGTTATCAGCAACAAGAGGAACTATTTTCTTTGTATCTCCTTTCTTAGCTGCGAAATCGATATGTTGTAATTTAACCTTGTCTTCCTCACGAATAAGAATGTAAAGCTCGCCTTCTACTTTAAGGACATCGCCCTGCTGTAACTCACGATGAACTTTGTTTAAGTTTGGTCCAAGCGCTTTAGTAAAATCTTCTTTTGTTAAGGCGACATCTGCATACAATGGCTGCCCTTCGATTTTTAGGATGACCAAATCGATTTCTGCTGGAGTTGGCGTTTCATCCGCCAAGAAAGCAGCAAGCTCTTCATCGAGAGATTTTCTTGTCTCTTCCGATAATATATCCTTAACCAAAAAATCTTCTGAAACTTCAGCAACGACTTTTTTTTGCAGTTCTTCAAGCCTCTTTGCTTGATCTTCCATTTTCTTTGCAAACTGTTTTTCGAGGCGTGTTAGATCATTAGAATTAATGTCAGGCTTAACCAATAATTGCGCATAATCTTCAAAATCTTTATCCAAACTAAAACGATTACGTAATGAAGTCAGTTCTGTAAATTCTTCAGAAGTGATCGTTCCTTCCAGATTTTTTCTTGTTAAAGTCTTAAAGTTGTTCAACTCTCTCTGCGAAGGAATAGCTTCTTGACTGATGGAATTAAACGCATCAAAATTCTCGTCAGCCGCAAATCTTGTCTGCAACTTTTCATTGAGATGCCCTAATTCAGCAAACTCTTTTTCAGGGAGAGTGCCTTCGCGAGCTAAGCGAGCGCTTAAAGCGCCAAATCTTTGAACATCATCATTCAACTCCTGTATTTGACTAGGGGCTGGCGCTTCATTAACAGTTCTTCTAAATATGACTGCAGAAGGTTTTTCTTCCCCCGGCAAAGGAACTCTCTTTGCTCCAATGCCAAGAAGTTCTTCTTCAAGATTAGCATGAAGTGTCGCAGGTCTGGTCCTTTCTGCAGAAGCAGGAATGAGAGACGGCGTTGCCTGCGGAGCTAATGCCGCCGTTTCAGCACTTTTCGAAGCAGTTACGGGAAGGATGACGCCGTTTTTTCCTTCACCTGTTCGCGCCAATTCATCAACAACATCTTCTGCCTTTGCCGCAAGATTCGAATCTCCTCCCACAGCCGCTTGCAGCACCATTATCTTACTCTTGACAAGATCCTCGCCAGAAATATCGTATCGTTGCAAAATTCTTTGAACATCAGCTAATGCCGTCCGCGCCCGCTGCTGCTGCTCAGCAGATAAACGTGCTACTTTTTGCTCAACATTCAACTTATTTCCAGAAATAATATCTGATGTCAGGCTTCCTAGATCAGTTGCATCACTTAGTTGAGAATATTCATTATTGAGTTTTTCAACTTCTTCAAATAATTCTGTCAACCTTCTACTATCTTTAGCTGCCTCTTCAGAAAGTATTGCAGCTCGAGTTGCCGTCCCCAATTCTTCTTTATTTCGAATCGCCGACTCCCAAAGTTCATCATAGGAAAAAGCGCTTTCTTCCACGACTTTTGCAGCCTTGAGAATCGCCTGGCGCTTTTCAAGCAAATCAGGCGCGTTATTCGCCACGGCCTTGAGGTAATCATCACCAGCGCTTCGCAGCACAGCAACTCCTTCCCGATACTCTTTCTTCCCTAACGAAAGAACAGATTCACCAAGAACATCCCCCACCGCGGTCTTCACTCTTCCAATAACGGTCGCATGTTTCTTAGCTAAGTTATAAGCCTGAAAAGCCTCTTTGGCATCCTCAAGACGCTGCGCAGCCATTACGTGATTAACGTCATCTGCTCCCTGAGCGATTTTTTCGACTTGCCGTAAATTTAAAGCGGCGTTATCAAGATTATTACGAAATACTCTCCCTCCGGGATCTATCAAATCACCGGCGGTGCGAAGAGGAATGGTTACGGGTTTTAAAACAAAGCTAATTCCCTTACCGGTGACAGAAGCAGCTTTAGCGGTGCCAGATACGAGTGTACTTGTTGCGGAGACTAATTTTGGCGCAACTCTCGCGAAGGTATCGGTAGCTTCAAGAACGACACGCGCCATTTGCACTGCTCTGGCCGCTTCGAAAGCTTTTCCACCATAACGAAGAAGCTTGGCTGCCGTTGTTACAGGGATAAAATTTGTAATTCCCGCAGCTTGCATTCCCACATCTCCCCATTGTTCATAGAATTCAACATTTCCAATTCCAAAAGCAACATGATGAGAGAGAGACGATACATCTTTTACAGCCTGCCTTCCCCTTGCTGTGGAAGGATACTGTTGAGCGAGAGCAATCAACTCCTCTTTAACTTCACTGGTTTTTCCATTATGGAAGATTTTTTTAAGTTTTACTTCATCAAAAGTGACGTCTGATGCCAGAGGTGAATTCTGTTCTCCGTTTAATTGGGCATGCATTAGTTCTAATTGAGGAAGACGAAGATCTGCATTTTGATAGATGCCAACCGCTTCTTTCTGTTCAGCCTGAATAAGATTTCCTGCTGTGTCAAATTCACCCTTGATGAGCTTTCCTTCCAGGTCAAATGCTTCTGCTGTTGGAGGTGCAATAATGCTTTCTAGTGCTTCCTTAATGGGGATTTCTTTCTCACGCGCTTCCTTCAATCTAAGCAGAGCAAGACGGGTTTTTGTTTTCTCATGTTCGAGCGCTTCCAGATATTGAAAATCT
>CAZCXW010000002.1:22856-29266 GCA_964502785.1 uncultured Methanosarcinales archaeon
TCCTGCAGAGGCGCCCTTTACGTCGGATTTGGCAACGTCTCCATAAACCGCAGGAATTATTTTTGTCAATAGGCATGCTCCTGGAAATGGAATTACAACGCAAGGATTGTCAGCCAGCGCAATTCCGGCTTCTACTGCTATTCCCCCTTCAAAGTATCCAAAAAAATTTAAGTAACCCCAAAAGCCTGATTTTTCACTCACTTCTGCCGCTTTTGTAGTTTGCATCTCTTTGATGGTCTCTTCACGTTGCCGCAACTGACCCTCAACATGGGCATATAACGCCAGCTCCGCTTCTTGTTTCGCAGCTCCATTTGAATCATCAATAAAATCTGCGGCAGCCGCAGCTTCGGATACTTTTCCTTGAGCGAGCAAGGCTTCCACTTTTAATGTATTTCCAGCATCGGCATCAACAGGCAAAACATAATTTTCAACAATCTGTTCGGCCACTTCTGGCAATCCGCCTTCCAACGCTAATTTTGCGGCATAGTGTGGATTCTCTGCAACATGTTTTTCAACAGTTAAACCCATAAAATCTGATTGTACTTCTTGATACTGGTAAATTAATTCTCTTTGACGCTGCTCCAACGCAGCGATTTGTTTATTTATTTCTTGTCGCCTCGCTGAAGAAATTTGCTCTATCTGGGCTCTTGCAAAATTGTCTCGTGGATCATAAGGGATTTGACTAGGTTTTGAAGCAGTGGAAGTATCGATCTCTCTAAGATCATGCTGCAATCCGGCAATTTTCTGTTTTGTTTCAAGAATATCTTGCTCTATTTTCTGAGTTTCAGCTTTAATTTCGACAGCTGCAGTAATATCTTCCTGAGAATTTGGCGGATTACCGCGTTGGATATTTCGAGCCACATTTTCCCTTTGGACCCGTTGTTCTGCGATGGCTTGCAGTTGTTCACGGCCTTGGAGAACCTGCTTCAATTGACGATTATTTTTTTGAAGTGCTCTGGTTATTTCCGCTCCTTTTCCTTCCTGCTCGGCAGATAGTTGCAGGATTTTTAATTCTTCATTTTCAGCTTGAAGTTTTTTAACTTGAGCCTGGGAAAAAATGAACGCGAGACGATCGCCTTTGGTCATTGCTTGTTGAACTCTTTGCGCAAACGCGGTGCATATCTTAACATTATTTTGACATGCCAGATCTTCATTGAAATTTATTTTTTCACCATTAACTTCATAGTCATTCAACTTAGAAATTGCATCCTGCAACTCCGTTTTCCTTTGTTCATGAACCGCCCACCGCTTTAGATATGGCTCATTACTTGCCAACTCGATGTCAAATCCCGTCTCCCGCAAAAGCAATCTACGTAATGCGGGATTCTTTTGAAGCACGCCAACTGTTTTTATCTGTTGGAATTTTTTGGCATCCATCAAGTCTAACACTTGTTCAACTTGACGGGCAGTTTTCTCATCAGCAACGACTAAAGCATCACCCAGAACTTTTTTACTGTCAAATTGGAGAGCAACGGGTTCGCCAATCCTCGCCCCATTTAAATCTGTAGTTTCAATAAAAGCGGAGAACTTTCCTTTTGAATTCCCATACTTGAAGAGCTGACGCTGCTGATCAGCAGGCGAAACTTCAGCGATCAGTTCTCTCCCTAAAATTGCAATCTCATTTTCACCAAGGCTGTCTGAAATAAGACCCAGAGCTTTCGTTGATGAAACTGCTTCTAAACCGCCACTTTCCGTAACTTTAAATTGTAAAGGAAGTGAAGTTGTTCGCGTGCTCTGAAAAAGACGTTGGTTATCATCTTCTCGTGTGGCAATAGCTATCGTCTTTGCAGCGGTAATGGCAATTTCTCCTTGCGCGCAGCCAAAACAATGGGCAAATAAAAGATCCGCTTCTTTGGTACCATCACTGCGGTAATGAAAAGAAGCCCTATCATTATGAGAAATAATTCCTTCCCTTGCTTTTAACTCACCAGTTTCTTTATCACTCTTATCTTTTACAAATTCTATTGAACCATACCCCTCGGTAACAAAATTACTTTGACCTCGTACCTGCGCATCAACAAGATGTCCATTGGTTAACAAATCTAATTCGGCGGTCTTAGTGTTGCCTTGAAAGAATGGTTTGTCATGCCTTAAACCGTTCTCTTTAGTATAGAAGCCGACTTGAACTGCGCCGCGAGCGCTGACGATTACATTTCCATTCGCAGGATCCTTCTTAATATGGACTTCCGCATTTTCCCCCCATTCTTTTTGAGGATCAGGAGGAATCAATTGCCGCGCTTGAGCGATAAGTTGTTCCTTTGTTTTCTCAGTTGTTTTTTTAGGAGTGTGTTTAGAAGTATCAACTGTTTCTTCAGCCTTTGGAAGAGAACGAACTTGATCCAGGAAAATGCTGGTTTTAGTTCCGCGTGTAACGACCCCCACATCCGTAGCACGGTCAATGACAACTGTCCGTGTTCCATGAGTATTTCCTAAATTTGCATCACCATGATCGTACGCAATAACTACTTTAGCCTGCATATCATAAGCGGCCGCGCCATCAATAAAAAGAGCGGATGTCTTGACCAGAGCATTCTCTGATCTAATTTCTCCAAGAGACCCTAATTCCAACGTTCCTCGTCTGTTCTTAAATTCAATCCATTCGCCATGAATAAATACATTTCCATCAGCCTGACCAGTAATTGTAACGGATCCATCATTTTCTATTTTTATGCCGATGTTTTGATTTCCCTGTGGGGTGATTGTTTGAACTTGATTATCAGAATTTGTGAATAATAATTTATTTTCTTGATAATCTATTTTTCCAGTTCCCTCGCCAGCGATGGAAACTTCACGCTTTGTCTCTTTTTCAATCAGAATAAATCCATCCAGGACAATTTTAACACCGAGAATATTGCTTTGCTCTTGTATTACTGTTAAAGGAAGTTCTTTCCCATTATTGACAAATGATTTCTTATCTTTGTCATAGACAAAATCGGAAGCGAAAGTTTCGAAAAGAAAGTCTTTATTCCCATATTTCTGACGGAAATATTGCGAAGATGCATCTTTGGCTAAAGCGATATTCTCTCGACTTTGATACTGTTTTCCGTCACCAGAAAAGAACTTTTCCGCTAAATCTGAATTTTGAATCGCCAAAGAAGGATCGCGAACAAATAACATCTGCGCGAATTCATTATTATAATTCCTTGAAAGATATTCGATCGCTTTTGTTGGTTCCTGAGTTAAAAGAATCTCAAAATTTTCAGGCGTTGGATTATTTTTTAATTGGTCGAGAAGTGAAAGTGGCACTTGTTCAGAGGGATCAGCTGGTTGAGTTCCATCATGATTAGGAGCGAGAGCATTAGCTGCTAAAATGAGAAAGATAACGAGTACAGTACTACTCCTTAACCACAATCTTGAAATTCTGTTCATCTTTTTCTCCATGTGAATCTGCAACTGTTATCGTGACAGGAAAAATACCGCTTTCTTCAGAAACGAAAGTGAAGATATTCCCCTCATTAACCCGCACATGCGTATTGTCAGCTGTAAAAATCAGAAGGTCGTCATCATCATCGGAAGCAGTAACCTCGTACGCTAAAGGATTTCCCTTTCTGAGCGTAAAATCAGGGATGAAATCAAGAACGGGCGGACGATTTGTATTTTCATTGCGGACGGCAAACATAAACGTTAAAGGAGCATTATTGAGAGCAGCTTTTTCGTCGGCAAGAGAATAAATAATTGTATTTTCGTCAAAAGGATGGTATGAAATAAAATAATCCGGAATTGTGAATAATGATAACGAAGAAGGATTCTTCTGTTGTTTTTGGATTAAAGTATTGGCTGACTTCAATGCCGCGCCGAGACGGAGAGGAATTTTAACAGAGTATGTGTCGATGCGGGTTGTATCGTCTCCTTTCATAAACTCACCGCTGTAGGAAAGCCGGATTAAGATCTCATCATCTTTAATGGTAGAAGAAACATCCTGATCTTTCCTTTTTGCAAAGGTGATTCCTTCTTTTTCGAATTCCGCAAAATCATTAAGGCAGGTATTAATGTGATCATGGACATAAGCGCTAAGGTCCGCCTCCATTTTTTCGATTGAAAAATAAGAGACTCCATTCAGATAACCATAATTGAGAAGAGCATTTTCTGTGAGAAGGATCGTCTGGGGGTCTTCAGGATAGAGCAGCCCGCCTTGAATGCCCATCAAATAAATGCCGGGAACGGCTATTTCATGCAGACAACTTTCCACAAATGCATTGATTTTGGATTCGAAACGCAGCCCGGAAAGAGTCGTTTCCCCTTCGCTGCCCAGGGGTTCGGATACTCTCGTCTTTACGATATAAAAGATCGCGGCAGAAAGGGCTAATAAAAGTATACCTACTAATAAAAAAATAGCAACTTGTCCTCTTTTTTGCATTGAGAAGAATTATAGAGTAAGAGTTTATAAATATTGTTAGGTCTGATCTTAAAGCAATGACTACTAATAAAGAATAAATTTATTTTTTCTTAAAAAAAGCAAGAATTTCTTTTTTGAATTGAATAAAGTCTTCACCATCACTCTTGGCGTGTTTATAAATCAACGCATCGTCTAGATCTACGTAATGATGAATCAAAACGTTACGAAAACGTTTCATATTCTTAAGTTTATTTGCCAAGGCGGCGGTAATAACTTCTTTTTCTGCAAGTTTTCCAAATATGCTTTCTTCTTTCTCTGGCAGACCAAGCTTGAGATCCTTAACTAACAATTGACAAACGTCAATGCACACTTCAATACACAGCTGTAAGCGGCGTTCCATGAACCCTCTCTTTTCAATATCAGCAGCATACTGAGTATAGGACACCGGCAGGTATTTTTTAATGTCATTATAATATCCTTCTAATTTCACTAAAAGAGTAATAATTCTTTCATTCTCATCCATTGGCGATGGCCTCTATGTATTCTTTGTAAATAGGTTCGTAATGAGTTAAATCACGGAAGGCTCGAAAATACAGATCATACATTTCCGCTTCGTTTTTAATGTAGATAAACTTAGCATCTTTCATTATTTCCTTTTGAACATACAAAGGAAGCTGCTGAAAAACCTGAACATCATATTTTTCATTTTCTAAGGTGTATTTGAATTTCAATTCTGATAATTTCAAAGCGGCATATTCCTTGGGCTTTAAGAAAATACATATATCTATATCCCGATATTTCTCGCCTCTGGCGTAACTGCCAAAATAAGCGAGAGCTATAACCTTTTTGTCTTTTCTGGCTTTTTCAATAAGCAATTGAATATTCTTGTTCATGATGGGTTGTAAATAAAATAGAATATTTAAAGGTTGTGAGACCAATCCAGAGATTGGATTATTTAAGGATTACAAGAAATAAAAAGCGGTCTTCTTAACAAATTCCTTCAGAAAAGAAAGATTGTTCGCTTGTTCATATAACAATTCTAAATCGATAACCCCATATTCATGAGCCAAGAGGTTGCGAAGACCAATTAAATTCTTCATCTTCCGAGCAAGTGGAGAAGATAAAATATTCTTTTTGTCAAGGATGTCAAAAATATGCTTATAGGTTTGTGGAGTTCCTAGTTGCTTAAGGGTAACGATTTCACTGCCGATATCAATGCAGCAATTGATGATATTAAGCATGACCATAGAAACACTATATTGCTGAGTCTTGCTTTTAAGAAACTCTTCTTCAGAAGGAAGCATCTCTTTTAAATCTGCAAGATATTGCTCCAAATTATCAAACATTTCAAAGCGACGTTTCATTACGCTAACCTCCTCTTAACAGCTTTGAGGTAAGATTCCCGATATTTTCTAAAATCCTGATGCTCTCGGAAAGACTTGGCAAATTTCTCTGCGACGAAGTATTTATTTTTGACAAATAATGGTTTGCCTTTGAAGACTTCTACTTTTACATGCGGAGGAAGAAGATCAAAAACACTTATATCTATTTTTTGACCGCCAAAAGAAAAAGCATTCAAGATTGTTTTTTTTGCAATATCCTTCGTAAAAAAACAGATATCAATATCAGACAGTGGCGTCTCCCGCTTTGTTCCATGAGAGCCAAAAAGATATGCCGCAATAATGGTTTTATCTTTCTTTGCATCTTTTAGAATTTCATCAATCATAAACCAATACATTATCAGAAGATTATATAAACATTTCTTAGCTCTCGCTCTTCAGCACCGGCAAAAGATAAATCCTCATCCAAGCGAATAATAAAAAGAAAAACAACAGATTGATAACCATCAAGAAGAAAGCTGATTGATATTTAAGCAAAGTTGTTTCTAACACGTAGAAAATGGCGCTGAGCGCAGAAGCCGTAATCATAATAAAGAAATACTTCTTCCATAATTCAGAGAATTTTTCTTTCATGACATGAAATGCATGGCCAATTGATTCCCAGACTTTACCTTTCTGCATAAATGACGAAGAGACAAAAAAGGTAAAGACGACAAAGAGCAGAAAGAAAAAAG
>CAZCXW010000002.1:29276-29962 GCA_964502785.1 uncultured Methanosarcinales archaeon
GCGATGTCAAGACAGGATTAACGATAAAGCGCAGCAGAGCGACAGGAAGGAGATAAAGAAGAGCTAAAATGAAGATTAAGATAACTAAAAGACACCACTTCCCTAAAGAACGTTTTATTTCAGCTTTATGAAGGAGATATGACCATATTTTTGCTTGATTGAAAGCTAAGATAAGAATCGTAAAAACAACGGCCAGAACAAGCCCTGCGACAAACATCACTACAAAGATCTTGAAATTCGATGCAAATGCCTGATTATATTCGAGAGAACCGGCAAGAAAAGCGGCTTTTAATTGTTCCGGAGTTTTACCCTGCATGACACGCTCTGTCTGCATTTTAAGAATAAAATTAAAAACGTAGAAAAGAAGGGCAATGAGCCCAGCAGCGCACAAATCTATAAATAAAGTAAAAGAAAATTCTTTTCCAAGTTTAAATGATTGGATGTACTCTTGTAGGTATTTATGCATTGAAGTTTCGCTTTGTTATTTTTCTATTCTTAGATGATTTCATTGGACCATCTTATTGTATTCGAAAAAACTTTTAGTTTAAATATCTTTTTGCCAGATTTTCGAGAGAGTAAAATCAAGCGAAAAGTTTAAATAGTTCTATTATGTAACGTATGTTACATAATAAAAACAAAAATTACAAAAAAGTACCAAGGAATGCTGAAACAGAACTCAATGCAGA
>CAZCXW010000002.1:29972-52714 GCA_964502785.1 uncultured Methanosarcinales archaeon
TTATTTGTAACGTATGTTACATAATGAAACCGAAAGTTACAAAAAAGTACCTTGGATTGCTGATTCAGAACTCGATGCAGAGAGTTTTAGAAGTCCTGTTTCGATATCCTGAACAAGAGTTTAGCCTTTCCGATATTGCAAAAGAAGCAGGGGTAGCTAAACCTCATGTTGGGGGCACTCTTGCCCAGCTCGAGCAGCTTGGCTTTATTACTATTGTAAAACTTACCAAAATATGGCGGATTAAAGCAAACCTGCTGAGCGGGAACTTCCTCAAAAGCAAAATAGTTTATAACCTTAATTTTATATACCAAAGTGGGTTAGTCGAATTCCTTACTGAACATTTTGGTAATCCTAAAGCAATCGTGCTCTTTGGAAGCTTTAGGAGAGGCGAAGACTTCTCAACATCCGACATTGATATTGCTATCGAAAGTGACGAAACAGAAGAATACAAAACTGTTGGATTACGAATACTTTCAGATTTTGAAAAAGAGATAGGGAGAAAAATACAACTGCATCTCTTCAATCGAAAAAATATTGATATTCACGTTTTTAATAATATTGCTAATGGGATCGTTCTTTCAGGATTTTTAGAGGTAAAACCATGAAACGCACAAAAATGTACAATTGGTGCGCAGAAAATCAGAAAGATTTTCCCGCAAAAGAACAAATAGATCAATGGGTTTGAGGAGACCAGATAAGAAAGAGATCGCTTGATAAAGAAAAAGTTAAGTCTATGATTGAATCTTCTACAACAAACATGACGATTGTCAAAACCGTTCCTCTCACTGAACAGAGCGCCATTCTTATTTTTCGAGAGACCTATGAATCCATACGACAATTAGGTGATGTGAAGTGGGTGGCTGTTAGGTTATGAACCGAGAAATCATGAAGTTAGTATGGAAATCTTAAAAGAGATGGAAGTCATGAGAAATTCGCCGAAAGCGTCTCACCCCGCCATAAATAGGCGGGGCTTGAACAGAGACGCTTTCTTCGATAGGCGAATTTCTGTGACACAAGAAACTAGAAAGCCATTCATCCCTGTGCTAAAGCACAGGGCTTTCTGGTTTCTTTGTGTAAAAGAAAAAGTAAGACTTAATTATCTGAGCCGTTTTAAGGCGATTCGAAATGATGCCAATTATCGTGGATTTATACTAAAAATCATTAGAAATCGAACATATTAATGATTTTTATATATATAAAATGCGCCAAATAATGTTTGAATTCTAGCGCATTTTAGTATAAAGTTACAGTAGCGCAAGCAAAAGAAATTGTAGAATTTTGGGATGCCTGTTCTCTAGAAATTGTCTCATTATTAAAAAGAGAATTACAAAGAACATAATCAGAATAGAAACAGTAAAGGCAAGCCATCAGGAATTCATTTTTGCTCTCTTCAAGTTATCCTAACCTCGATCTAACCTGCGGAGAGGAAGAGCTCCTCGATGCCGCCGATTTTTCAGATCCAGAAAATTGCACATGGCCATTCTCAGTGTCAATCAAAGGCGCGCAGATATGCGTAACCGGATCCCCGGAATCCGAATCCGTAACATATCCTTTATCTTCCCTTAATCCTTGTGTAGAAAAGATAATGCACACTTCTTCATAATTCTCTTTAAGGAATGCCACCTGCGTATCCTGATCGCTTTCCCCATTAGCCAGAGCGATTACCGTCTCATCTGCTGTGGGGATGCCCGTCTGCTCATCAACAACTTCATAAATCCAGTACATCTGTTTTAAGTCAGGTTGGTTTTCACCCGTCGTTTCTTTTGTAAATCCGATATTGAACTTAACAGACTTATTATCCTCATCGATAAAGGGAGTGGACTTCTCATCCTGCGGCGCAGTGACTCCCCAGCTGATCTTGTAGAAGATTCCTTTTTCCGGCTCTTTAGCATTTTCATCTTTGTAACAAAAGACACCATCCTTGCATACAAAAGTTTCATCAGAGCAGATGAACGGCTTTTCTTCCCGTTCTTCTTCGATTGGATTTTCAATGCATTGGATAGGGACAGTTCCACGCCCATCATCATCGAATTTTTCTCCCGCAATGGAACCGACAAATTGGTAGGTGCTTCCTTTCGTTTTGACAAAGGTTGTTGCCGAACCGGGAATTTTGGAACGTTTCAAATCATCTATCTGGCAGATCTCTACTCCCAGCCCATCAGCAACCGCCGTGCCGATAAACGTAGGCAGATTTGACCATTTGTTGAGTGTCTCATCATTCGCAAACTCAATAAAATTCTGCGTTGCCGTGGGAAACAATAAATTAGAAAGAGCCTTATACTCGCCTAAGGAAGCGAGCTGCTTGGCGACACCGCCAGCATACGTGCCATATTCTTTTGCAGTTTTATACCATTCTGAATTTTGCAAAGTATCGAACCATGTTGACTGCCAGAACGCGCGGTCTTCTAATTCTTTGGCGCGGGCGGCTTTCTTTTGGGCTTCTTTGGCTTGCTTGCCTGCGTCATCAAAAGCCTCCTGATATTCCCTTGCTACTTCCTCACTTGCAAGCTTAGCAATGGCTAGAACACTTTTAAGCTCAGCTTCCTTTTTAAGATAATCTTTTTCCACATCACTTAAGACTTTCAATAATTCATCAAATTCACTTGATTTTAAGGTATATTTAACATCTGCTTCTGTGTACTTTTCTTGTAAACTTTGCACATCTATATCAACATCTTCTTGGAGATTTGCTTCAGCTTCTTCGAACACCGCTTTTGCGCTATCACGCTCTCTTCTTGCCTTTTCTACATCGCTTTGAAGGTTCAATGCTTTCTCAATATTTTCCCCCGGAGGTTTAACTAACCTATTTAATTCATTTAATTTATTTTCATAAACAGTTTTTGCTGTCTTTGATTTAACTTTTAAGAATTTAATACCATTTCCATACGCGCTTTTCTCCGCTTCTTCTTTATAGTTTGCGCTGGCTGTTTCATACTTTTTTTTGGACTCTTCTAACTTTTTATTTTCTTTACTTATTCTATCTTTATCCTTTTTCACATCCAATTTCGAGATTTCTTTTTTTAATGCTTCATACTGCAATTTTGCCTCTTCCTTGTCATCATACGCTTTGATAAGTGATACATCTCTAGTAACCTCTTCCTGCCATCGCGCAGCCTGCGCTTCAAATTCATCGCTTGCTTCACTATACGTTATTCCATCTTTATCTCCCCTGAAGCCTCTTCGCAGCTTATCTAAAATCAATGCTTCACTTAATGCAGATTCCCCGGAAGGTCTTCCCCGAATTTCATTCAGAATCTTTTCCGCAGATTCAGTTTCACGCCGCGCATTCGCTTCTGCTGTCTTTATATCCGCTTCCAACTCTGTTCGTTTCGGATCATTTTCATCCAAATCATCAGCTTGATCGCGTAATTTCTGCGCTTCTTGATTATATTCTTCCACTTTTTTACGCGCTGTTTCATAGTCTTTATCAAGTTGGATGATGTTTTGAAAAGTGGGAATTGTAGGAGAAGACGGAAATGAACTCAAATGTGGAGGAGTTGGCGGGACTAAAGCCGGCTGTGGGATAATTTCGACGATAACTTTAGAACCAGTTTTTACAGGAATATGTTTGCCTGTATTTATATTAACATACGTCCATTGATTTACTCCACGTACTTTAATATACCGAAGTTCAGCCAAAACGTTATCTATTACGATTTGTTGTGGCAAATTTTTAACTGTTTCAGGATCAGAATCTATTAAATCATTAACATCATATTTTTTAGCTAACTCAAGAGCAATAGTATTAGCAGCTGTTCCTGTAATTTTTATTTTTTCTGTTGCATCTGGAGCAGGTGCTGGAGGAAGCGGAGGACCTACCAAAAGAGGAGGATCTAATTCATTCGCTCTTTTTTTAAGTTCTTGTGCTTCTTTTCTTAACGGGTCTGCCAGATTTTTAGAAGGGGCTGATTGTTCTAGCAAATCAGCTGCTTCTCTTAAGATACCAGCTTTTTGTTTGGGATCAGAAACTAAGGATGCATGCTCTTTCAAAGCTTCAATAGCTTTTACTTTTTGGCCACTTGCTTCCAGTGCACTAGCGTATTTATGTAAATTTTCTGGATCTGAAGAAAATCCTACCGGATCTAACTCCCTATACCTCTCAAAAGCTTTAGCGTAATCAGCAGGTCCCCCCGAAGGTAAATTTTTATATCTCTCTGCTAACTCTACCTGTTGCCGGTTATATTCCCCTTTCAAATACTTAAGTTCATCTTCTTCTCCTCCACAACCCCATTTAATGCCCCATAATCCACAGTCGTCATAACGTTCCTGCGCATAGGTTAGACGATTTTTTAAATTGGAAGAGAAATAAGCATAATCTTTTTCTAATGTTTGTAAATGGCTTGGAGAAGGTGCTGAAACAGGACTTACTGCTGATTCAGGTGAAGGCACAGGCAGACCTACCAATCCAGGTGGTGCAGTTGTCGCTGCAGCGGGATTATATGCAGCTTCAACTTGCTTATAACTATCGGTGCCTGCAATTGTTTTAACTTCATCATCCGGAATCCTCTCTAATTTGGCAGCAGTGATTAGCTCAAAGTCAATTTTAAATTTGTGAGCTGCTCCATTTTTTTCTGAAAGAGTAATTTCTTGTCCCAAAATTGAACTTTGTTCAGCAAGTTTTTTAATCTCTTCATTATTAAATTTATTCTGGAGAAGGGCGCGAAGAGTTCTGATGTTTTCAACTTGACTTATACCCGAAGGAGCCGCAGTTTGTGGAGTTTGAGAAGGCAAACTATCTTTAATTTTATCAACTTGAGCCGTGAGACGATCTTTATCAATGGTTGCTGCAGCTAATTCAGTCTTCGCTTTTTGAACCTGTTCTTTTTCCGTTCCACAAAACACTTTAATTCCTAAAAATCCGCAATTATCATATTCTTTTTGAGCGTTGTCTGCTTGCTGCTGAAGGCTCGTTAAGTCTATTGTCTTTTGCTTTGCCTGAAGATCATTGAGAGCATCTTGATCACTAGAGTATTGTTGTGTATGAGAAACTGCATCATCTAAAGTTTGATCAAAACCAGCGCTATCAGAACTGTCTCGTAAAAATTCAGCGATGGCAGTATTTTTTAATCTCGCCACACAGACAGTATCATCTTTGCCGCATTCCGATAAACGAACAACAACATAATCATCAACATATTTTGAAGCCGAATCTAAAAGTTGTTTCTGTTCTGTTTTTACTTCTTCGCATCGAGCAGGAAACCTCTGGCAATCAATTTTAACTTCCGTTCCATCTGATTTTTTTGCGGTAAGAATAAAAGGATTAGGCGGACCCATGGGCACGGCTGCAGGTTCTGGTTCAGGAGCTGCTGCTGGGAAAGAGCGAGTTGGAGATGCGCCCGTTGCCAAAGCACTTTGCTGCTGATTTGAAACACTTATATCACCCGTATAACTGATCCACCGACCTTCACTATTGAGATTAACAACACCATTTGAATGCAATAAAAAGATACCACCATCTGAAGTGACCCCTATTTCCAATCCAGTCGCTTCAATTTCAGATTGAGGTTCACCATCTTTGTATACAATCGTCTTACTATTTTCTTCTTTAATTTCTAATTTGTGGTTACTTAAAGCCTGTTGAACTCTTTCTACTAAAGGACCGCCGACGATATTTTGAGGAGTGAGAACAGGTGGTTGAGTTGACGCTTGTGCTGTTTGTATTCTCTGTAAATCATACTTTAATCCACTCGCTCGTTGAACTATAGCAGTGCCACCACTAAGAGTTGATTTAAACACCCACTGATTTCCTTCTTTCTTGATTTCATAAGCTCCTTCGGGATTGTTATTACCAATGTCATTAAGCGAGATCAAGCCCGCAAGCTTCAAATCAGATATTAATATATCCTTGCTCGACGCTCGATAAACATTTGGTTTCAATTTATTACTACTACTTTCAACAAAACTCTTTAAAACTTGTTCTGCTCTTGCTCTGTCTTGAGGACTGAGACTTTGAAAATCCGTATATAGCGGAACCGTCCCCGCCCCCCCCGCTACATTCTCCCTTCCCAGAAACTTATCAAAGAATTCTCCAACCTTGCACCATACCCCGCATTCCTCTTCAGTCTCAGCAACTACAAACATACTTAGAAGTAGAATGATAAATACAAACACACCTAACCTCTTTTTCATGTTTAGGATTATTATTATTTCTAAGCTTTTATAGTTTTGGATTAAGGAATGTTTCCACGAATTCGCTTGCATTTCCATAAACCAAATGATTTTTCTGAATTTCCAGAGCTAAATGATTTTTCTTGAGCGCCGCCTTTTGAATATCTTCCCACTTTACAAATTGGACATTAATTTCCCGGGGAAAGATCTTGAGGAGTTTATGAACTTTTTCTTGAGCATTCACCAAAATTAAATCTAAATCTGAATCATCTTTCTGCGTCCCGCGAGAAAATGAGCCAAAAACAATAACTGTTTCAGCATAAGGCAGGATAGTTTTAATTATTTCACGCAGTTCAAAATTGTCAAGAAATGCAGAAGATTTCTCTATTTCACATAACTCCAGAAATAGCCTTGCTCTTAAATCTTCTTTATTAAGACCATACTTAATATTCCTGCCCTCCGTAATCCCGAGAAAAATTTTTTCTTTTATAAGAGCATTTAAAGAAGAAAGGGCTGTCTGAGGGCTCGTCTGGATTCGTCGGGCTATTTCTCTCCCATTGAATGAAGCATGGTAATCATGCAGGTACAGGCCCCCTATGTCCAATTTTTTAGACATATGTCTATTTTTTTCATTTTTGATCTGATTACGCAGTTTAATGATATCCAAATTTTCAGCAATATTTCCGCACTTTAAAACAAACTTTTTTACCTGTAATAGATTTTCAAGGCGTTCCTGCTTAAGATAATACTGCGCCTGAATCCGCTTTTCTTTTAACATAGATAAAAAAGCCCAATCAGGATCTGAAAAACCGTCGATACGCTTTAAGATCTCCAGAGCGCAATCATGAATCTCACATTTAATTCCGGCTTTCATCAACAAGCTATAAAGAGCATTGTAACGAGCATAGTAAGCCATTATCACTTCCCACTTTGTATCTCTTCCTTCGATTTGTTGCAGTGTTTCTTGGGCCTCTTTATAGTATGCCCGACAAAGATTCTCGTTAGGTTCAGCCAGTTCAATCCCATTTTTCTGCTTAAGGCACCAAGTAAGCTTATTCATGTAAGACCTCTAGAAGTAGCATAACAAATACAGGTACTAACAATCTCTTTTTCATTCTAATGAGAGTAATTCTTTGTCTCTTTTAAAGGTTTTTAATCTCCCAATGTCCGCCTTTTCTGCCGCCTTTCCGTATCAGGATTCCCTTCTTACGTAAAATAGTAAGATGATACTTTATTCCATCGGAAGTTATCATTAATTCCTTCGCTAAGTCTTCCCTTGTAATAAAAGGATCCTTTTGAATCAGCTCAAGTATTTTTTGGGTAGTTTTTTGGGTAGTTTTTTGGGTAGTTTTTCTTTCAAAAATGATACGAAATGAACCTGCTCGATCCTCAAACCGTGCTGGAGGGAGATTTTTTTCTTTAAGGAGTCGAAAAATGTTTAAAATTCCTCTCCCCCAGACATCAATAAAACCGGCATAATAGAAAACTTGCGCGAGCAATGGATTATGCAGTTTTGATTCATGTTCTTTGTATAAATCTGCAATAGACAATTCATCAGGGAGTTTTCCTGGATTTGCAATAATTACCTCTTGGTCGTAGATTTTAATATATACAAAACTAGTATCATGGTAATCGCGATGGATGAAAGCGTTAATGAGCGCTTCACGTAAAGCTTCGAGCGGGATTTCCCATTCTTCTTCTCTACGAAGGCCTATAATCCGGGCTTGTAAATGTAAATGTTCTTGCAGAAAGATAATTGCTTTGTTTAAATTATCAAATAAATTTCCATCAAGATCTTTTATATCCATAAAGCCTTCTTTTGTCAATCCTTTAAAACGACCGCAGCGGACAAGAATGTTATCAAAAAAATCTTTAGGTTTTTTTCCAAATAAGACAATCCCCGCATTTGTTATCTTTTTGCCGGATATCAATTTTAATTTTTTAAGAATCGTTTCTTTATCCTCTCCCATGAGATGCAGCCGTTTTGAAATTTTTGTTAATTCGACAAATTGTTGGACTGCAGAATCATCAATGTCGTCAAGTGTTGCTCCTTCGCACAGAGTCCTGTCCCAGCGAAGTTTATCTCCATTTTGGCCTACGATTAATCTCTCCAATTCTTTAGCGCTTAATCTCTTATCTTCATCGCCGACACGCATATACGCTCGTCCAAAAGCAAAATAAGGAATGTTTTCACCAGAAAATTCAACATGAATACATTTTTTCCTTTCTAATGTTATTTCATTGATTTTAGGAAATATCTTTGGTTCAATATTATCAGAGATCGCCTTTGAAACATCTCTTATCGTTTTCTCCGTTGCCGCTTGGCCGATTACCACTCCATCGTTTCTAATACCAAAAAAAAGCTGTCCCTTGCGATGCTTATTAAGAATAGCGCAGAGAGAAATTATTCCTTCTTTTACCTCTGATGTTGATTTCTTAAATTCAATAAGTTCATTTTCGCGCATTTTTTTACACTATCCTAATGCCTCTTTCAATAACCTCTTGTACAATGCTGATTTCCTTTTTCTTTTTATTAAACTCCTGAGGAGTGAGGCAGATAAAGTCAACGGGGTAATTTAAATTCCATTTCATATAGAGAGGTGGCGCTCTTTGTAATTTCCTTTTTCCGTGGAATCCTTTTGAAACCACAAGGAGGTCGACATCGCTATCTTTTCGTGGTTTTCCCCAGGCTTGCGAGCCAAATAAGTATAAAGAGTCTAAAGAATACTCTGGTGATATCTCATCTGCAAATTTTTGTAAGTACTTCTTTAATTTCTGTTTTCCATCCATTGTAGTAACTTTAATTTCTTTTCTCATCAAGCAACGATTTAAATTCTTTAATTAGTCTTTTACATTTTTCTAAAGCTTCTTTCGCTGCAGCAAAATCCATCTTCTTTCCATAATAAATCAATGAATTTCGTTTAAATCGGCAATCATCATACATCCTAAAGAGATTATTCTTTTTTATAACATCTCTGATGTAATACCCTAGACAAATGTGATTAGCAACTTTATAACCATTCGACAACAATAGAGCATGAAGGATTTCCAGTACTGACGAATAGTATCCTTCAAAAATAAAATTAATATTAGAATCCGTAATTTTGTTTGCCTCTAAAAATTTGAGTCGTTCCTGTGCAGTGTTAAGAAGCGACTTTGCTTTGGCTTTGTCCTGGCTAACAGTAAGGGCAGAATTAAATTCAAGACATTCTTCCCAAGTGCTTTCTTTCATGTATACACCTCTAAAAAACCATTAAGAGTAAGACCGTTAATAATGTTATTGATTAACTCTTTATTCTTGATCTCACGAATATTTGTGTGAATAAAAAGTTGTATTTTCCGTTGTAATATTTTTTCGAATTTTTTTACGTTAACTTTTTTCTTAGATTGAGTTTCAATATACAGATCAATATCACTGCTTTCTATGTCTTCGCCGCGGGAATAAGAACCAAAGATAATAACGAGAGGATTGCTTAACTCTTCTATAATGAAATCAATAAAGCCGGAATAATATAATTGTTTAATGTTAAAGAGTCTTTTTTCGATAAGGAATTTTCTGGAAGTTCTGTCCGCGGAATAAATTTTGACATTAGCAATATTGGAACTTTTGAGGATTTCTTCTTTTTCTAGTTCCTTAGCATACTTAATAACAGAAGGCAAAGGCAGTTTTATGAGACGTTCAATTTGCCGTACTCTAAGCTTATTTGTAGGATTAAGGAAAAAGTACTCTTGGAGTTTATCTTTGATACTTTTTTTTGTCATTTGATATCTTTTATTATCAGTTGGTATTTAAAATTATCGAACGTTTCATCCTTGCGTCTGCACCTCAGGTTGTGGTGTTTCTACTTCTTCTTGTTTCTTTTCTTTCTCGTCTTCCATATTTTCAACCTGCGAACAGTACGGAGACTCAGTAACGGAAGGAGGAGATTGGATAGCGCCAGCAATAGTATCAATAATGCCCAGTCCTTTCTGAATCCCCCGCGCTACTTTGCAGGCCGTCACCAGTCCAGGCGCGGCTGGAACAAAACAGTTCAGATCGCACAAAAAAAGTTCTGCGATATTGATTAAACCCAGCGGGGATTGCAGCGCCGATTTGATGAGCTTCCCTAAATAAGCAGCAACCGCAAGACCAGGAAGAGCTATTTCAAATAAAGGACCAAAGACAAATTCGCACATTTGCAGATCATGCAGTTTATCGCAGGCATCAAAGGTGGCGATGCCCGCAGGAACTTCTTTTTGATAACAGACGATTCTCCGGCATTGCAGTTCGCGTGCTTTTTCGATATTAAAAATTATCCCAGGAACACACAGGCCAAACGCAGAAAGATACATGTTTTCATATAATGACTCCGCCGGTGCCACAAATTCCCGCAGCGTCCAGATGTTGTAAGCAGTTAAAATATTATTCTGCCACCAATAAACGAAGTTCAGAGGCACAGGACTTCCTTTATCTCCCTCCGAAAGGCCCGCCGGCTTAAAAGCATTAGGATTGCATGAGAAAATCATCGCTGGAACCTGCAGAACTTTAAGGAATTCCCAAGACACTTTTGTCGTCCCCGCGACTTGGATGCACGCCCCGCGAAGAGCTGCCCCTACAGGACCGCCTACAACCGTATTCTCCGCAACGTCAGCAACCGCTCTAAATTCATCCCGCACTAAGCTGACGATTTGTTCAAGAGCCGTAATGACGGTCACAAAATCAACCACAAATTTGATCCATTTCAGGATATCATTCAAAACACTTAACGAATTCGCAATCTTAAAGAACACATCATCTTTCAATTCCTGGACTTTCGCATCGATAGTTTCATCCAATGCCCCCTGAACGCTGTACGCAAATTTGACTGTTACAGGAACGTCTTGTATTTCCGCAGCCCTGACCGCATCTCGGCCTACTTTTGAAAAGAGCAGGAGCTGGCAGGTATATTCAAATTCCCTCTCTTTAAATTCACCCTCTTTCTTGACGATGGAAGAAGGATCAAAAGTCTTGAATTCCAAAACGATCGTCGGATTCCCTTTATCGGAACCATCTGGAGTGACGCGCTTGATGATTAGATTACGATTTATTTCCGGAGCATGTTCCTGCCCTTCTTTCGCCTGGCAAGCTCCTTCCGGCAATTCTAAATTTAATATTTCTGCCGTCGCCGTGGTCCGTTTTAATCTCACTTCCACCGGCATGCGCGCGGGAAATAACTTAACAACATCTAAATCAATAAAAGGCAGTAAATTCGTCCTCGTCCCCGTATCCCAATGATCTGGACTTTCTTCAGCAGTCAGACCCAGCAGCCTGAACTTAAAATTTTCTCCGCTTGTCCCCTTTACATTCTTAATTTTATCTGGTTCCGGCCATTGTTCCGCTTCATTTCCCGCGGTATCACGAATTCTAATCCTCAGATCAAGATCATTCCCGATCCCGCTCTTCAGGCTTTCCGTCTCTACGACGCATTTCCATATTTTTTCATTCTTTTCATCGCGGACACAGGCATCTTCCGTAAACACCTGCCATCCATCGCCTAAATGTTCAGTAAGGCTGGTTTCGGGATGATTTAACTCAGCATTATCCACCAGCCATTTCAAATAAACAAGAATAGTTAATCCGCTGTCTTCCTCTGCCATAAACTCTAATCGTAATTTATCCTGGCTTTGGAAGTAATCTTTTACACCTGCTTCAGAAACACCGAAGGCTTTAAACTCTTGGATGCGTGGAGGCGTTTCGTCCACTTTCATTTTCAACTCCTGCGCCCCTCCTTCATTGCCCACTTTATCCTGAAAGCGCGTGAAACTGACTAACGCCTCAGGAGACACCACTGCTCCGCCAAGCTCCCAAAAACAATTCTTGCCTTCCGTTGAATCCACACACTCATTCGGCGGCACGGAACTATCCCCGCCAAATGCATTTATATTCAAACGGATATCATCTTTTTCAATTCCAGCCACCTCCTCTGCAACGCTCAAAAATAACTTATTCTTGCCATATCGCGCCGTATTCGATTTGACATAACTTGTTCCGCCAAACGTTCGTTCCGTGGCAAAACTGATAATCCGCGGCGGGACAGTATCAGATGTAAAACTATTGCTCAAAGTTTTTTCTGCCGTATTGCCAAAACTATCCATTGCTTTAAAAGATACTTCAACATTTGCCGATGGTTTTACAGAAACGCCGTCCCAAGTGCACTGCCAGAGATTATCTTCGCGATTAATTTTCTGACAGCGTGCAGCTGGTTTGTCCACAAGATCAGCATCATTGGAGAAAGCTAAGACCTGAGCCGGCGATAAGCCATTCTTTTCAAGGATAAACAAGCTCATGTCTGAAACGATTTGCTCTTCACCGATAAATTCTTTTAAACTTGTAAAATTGAAATTGCGGATGTCAGGAGCGGCAAAATCAACATTGATGCTTTTGCGTGCTTCTCCCTGATGGCCTAATTGGTCTTCAGCAACAACTCGGAACGTATGTGTTCCTTCGCCTTGCAAGGAAATTGGCAAAAGGCCTTGCGTAACCCCATCCGTAAGAAAATCAAAACGAGAACTGCCTAACGTCAGGCCGTTCTGGTCATTAATGCTGAAAACAACAGCGCTGCTCTCCGCATCAATGATGCGAATTTCCTTTAATCCAACGGCAGGCTTCCCCGCCGTAATTTGATCGCTCGCCGTAAAATCAAAAAATAGTTTTCCTTCAGCTCTCTGCTCGAGGCGATTGATGACAACCGTTGGATTGCTACGGTCAACATTGATATCTCCCAATGCTGAAGCGATTTCCTCTTGATTTAATTGGTTGACGAACGGATAATTGACCTGGAAGCGGAATGTCCCTTCATTCACCCCATCAGGTAAAGGGCTTACATACGAACAGGTTGTTTCCAGGCCATTTTCAGTGCAGGATGTAAAAGGCTGCTCATTTCTGCCGATTTTCAATTTAACATTTTCCGCGGCAACAGGAAGAGGCGCGTCGCGGATAACCGCATCCACAACCCACGTATCGCCATTTCCATCGATGAAATTGGCAACGCCATCGCCGCCAGTATTGCGCGTGATGCGCACGGACGCGGCCATCGCCTGCGCAGAATAAAATGGCATCGTCAAAACTAACAGAATCATAAACAGTCCAAAGCTTTGCGTGTATGGTGCAGATTTCATGTCGAACTGAAGACAACGGGCAAAGCCGCCCGAACTTCCGGCCTTCGTGAAACTTTTTCAATCTCTCCCGGGATGCTCAAATCCTCGATGACCCGCCCATTGATAGGGACATCTTTTTTCAGGCAGGCATCAAAAAGTACCTCTGCAAGCTGTGATAGGCAGCCCACTCCCGGCAGGCACAACACGCCCGCGCATTCATATTGAGTTGAAGGGATAGTAGAAGGGACTGATGACAAGTCCTGCGCCAGCAGAGTTAATGTTAATCTGCTTGAACCATAGAGATCATCAGGCGTGACGATCAGATACGTCGAAGGCGTGTTCCAATTGACATTCCCGCTCACGTAACGATCCAGCCTGCTTTCTTCTACATTGAAGCACTGCTGCTTCTCGATCGTCAAAATCTGATAATTCATGCAGCGCTCTTCTTGAGGGATAAGCAAAGGCTGCGTGTTTGTTATGATGCCCGTAACTTTATACTTTCCCGGCGCGAGATTGATTTCTTGTTCTTCAATTCCCTTTAAACTTACCGTCGCAAAGAAATCATCGCCGATAACCTTCGGCTGAAATCCCTCGACTCTTTCTAACGTTAACAAGACCTCTTCTGTTTCACGCAAAGGCCGGGCATTGCTTCCAAGATAATAATTATGCATCAACGCCAAACTCCCATTCGCCGCGCGCTGTAGGAGCGGTTCATCTGTGAACAAACTATTGCCTTGGTTAGAGAAACAGTGCTCGGGAAGCTCTTCGCAGCGGATATCCGCAAAAGGGAGAACGCTTAACCCTACGGAAGGAGAGACCGTATACTTGCATTGCAAGGCCGTGATGCATTTGTTTAATTCTTTCACCTGCACAGAAACTTTCATCTTCTTTATGCGGTCTAATTCGATAGCTTTCTGCCGCTCTCCATTCGGCAGTGAGACAGCCTGCCCGACAGCAATCGGCTCGCTTTGAAATTTATAAGTATCGATAGGATAATAATTTGTGAGATATTCAGGCTTGACGAAATTAATGACCCCGCCGTACACCGTAGGATAAGCGCTTTCCACTGCTCCCTGCGGATCGGTAACCCCTATCTCGCATTCGTCCTGCTCAGGAATAGTAAAGCCAATTTTAACTTTCTCCAAAGGCTCTTTTGTAAAACTATCCACAACGACGGTCTTGATCAGCGCAGAACGACGCTGTTCGGTATTGCAGGCGAGAGGAGTTATTTTCTTGGGATAATACTCTCTTACAACATCAATTTCTGCGGGAGCATTATTGCGGATGTTAGCCTCCAACGCAAAGAAGAAATCATAACCTTCTCCGCCAAAGGCGTACGGATCATGGATCGTGACAAGGACAGGATAGCTGGCATCGTAATGCGTTTCATAACGCTGATGGGCAAAGTTTAAGACATCCCATTTCACAGCCTGATGATCGGGACGGATGATCCCGTCGGCATCACTGTTCGTGGAAAAATAGATCGGCCAGCCAAAATAATCGAAACTCACTTCCACATCTTCTGCTCCTGTCAAAGGCAGAACGGCATTATCTGTCGTCCGCTGCAATTGCAGATTGCCTTCCGGATATATGGTATAATAAAAATTGCTGCTCCCTAAAAACCGCAGCATCGGCACGTAAGAAGCAAGCAATCCTTGAAATTTGCTCTTGAGAAGAGATTCACTCCAGGAAAGAACCGAGATAAATTCATAGCTTGCATCAGAAATCGGCGCGAAGGAATTAGCATCCTTTTTTGAATAAATAGAAATTAATTCCATCCCTTGTTTTTCCAAAAAACGGTAATTCTCCTGCGCTGTCCTTATTTTCTCCGCAACATCGTAATAATGGGCCAATGATAAAGGAATCCTTGCGCCAAAAGAATGGAAAGTCGTCTGAGCTTCGCCTTGCGCAGCATCCACATCCATTTTAAGGATAAGAACTACCGACTCCTCGCCGACCAAAACTTCCACCTCCCGCGGACTCCCCTTAAGAGAAGGAATTGTGAAGCCTTGTTCTGCAAAAAGGGCATAATCCTGCAAACAGCCATCTATTTTTTCATTGACAAAACGGATTAATTGCCCTTCGATGCTCAATTGAGAATCATCTTTAAGAAATAATTTTGGCTTTGCCGAAGCAGCAGATACTTTGTCATCCCTGTTTTTCTCTGGATTATACCACCAGTATGGAATTTTTGCTGGATCCATATTCAGACCGATAGATTCTGTAGGCTCGGAAGGAGAAAAGTCGCCCAAAACGTCAGGATAAATATATCCGCCTTGCTGGCCGAGAACGAGCAGGCCCTGTTTGCCAACCTGATATAAACAATTCTCCGTATAAGATTGGATCGGCTGGAAGACCTGAGGGACGGTGACGATAGCCGCTTGCAGTTCTGGCTCAAGACTCTGAACCGCGCTCCTTTTCGTGAGATAAAATATTCCTGCGGAAACGAACAAAAGAACGATCGCAACGATAATAAAAATAGTAACCTGCCCTTTAGAACTACTTCTATCCAAAACACCTCTTTTAATGTTCATAGTATGCATCCCAGAAAAGAATAAAGGTATTTAAACGTTGCTGTTGGATTAGAGGGAGAAATTTGAAGAGAATACCGCCGCCATGGCCAAGATGTAACCTGAGAACTGCCATTCGTAAGACCTGTTGGTAGGTGCCGCCTTCAATGATTTCTTCCTGAGCGGCACAAAGGTTACGGCCAAGGCGGTATTCTCTGTGCCTAAGGTTTGCAAGTGCGTTTATAGACTTCGCATTTCGGACAAGGATTGGTTTGACAATGTTCTCCCATGAGTTCCTTAAATTCAAATTCCGAAATATGTCCTGCATCACGTTTGATTTTTATCATCTTTATAATGAACCCATTACCTCTTTTTACTTCTGCTTTCAATCTTTCTTTTGGTATCTCCGTAAAAGTTGATGAAAGTTCATGATAATCTCTTATGCCATAATTCCGCAAAGCATACGGCGGGAAACCACCCGTTTCCTGGTCAATCATTTTTTCAATTTGTTTTTTATATTTTAACATATAAGGATATTTCTCAGCAAGTAATTGAAACTGCTGATGTATAGAAAAAATATCCCCCGATAACACCCCTTTTACACCATTTTCAGAATCTATTCCTAATATCCTTAAGAATTTTAAAACATTATCTAATCCTGTTAACCCATCCATAAGCTCTTTTGAACTATAAGGTATAAACATATCATCATGGATCGTAACATCTCTTCCATAATTTTCACGGATAAACTCAGCAATTTGCTGAGGGGTAGCTTCGCCGGATTTTAATGCGCCTCCATTAAGCAGAATTAAATGTAAATCTTCTAATTCTTCTCTTATTTGTTGAAATTTTCGAAGCTAAGCCATTGCTCGCAAATAGTTAAGATCAAAAAATCTTCGAATAAGCTGACGATATTCAGTCAGATTCACAAAGAATTTTTTGCTGAGAAAATCGGCCCGCCACCTGCTCTGCCGATAAGTTAACAGTGTCCTCTAGAATATTCCTGCTCCTTCTTTCACTCCTTTGACAGTTATACCAACCAACTCTTTCTCTTCGTAGAGAACTTTTCTCTTATGAACATCCATCTTTAATTTCTTAAACTCATCGAAAGTCACTTCTCCTATTCTTCGCTCCAAACCTGCAAATTTAAATTCTTGTCCCAAGGATACTTTTCCCTCGGGATGCAAAAGAGCAATATCTTTTCCATCATCCGCAACTAAGATCATTGCTTGGCTCTCCACTCCGCGAATAACGGCGTTTTTCATGTTGACGCAAAAAACCACGATTTGTCCTTTCAATTCATCTGGACGAAAATGCTTTTTAATACCGGCGACAACCTGCCTTTTTTTTATTTCCTTGCCAAAATCAACTGTCAGCAGATACAACGAATCAGCGTTAGGATGATCTTTAACTTCAATAATTTTACCTACAGATAAGTGCAATGGAAATTCTTTTTTTTCTTTAGTTCTCTGTTTTTCTTGACTAATTTTATTTTCTTGACCAAGAACAGTATATGTTCCGCCATTAAACTTTACAATCAATTCACAGGTTTCATGTACGGCATCATCCATCGTTTTGTCAGAGATTTCATTGTTGCCGATGGCAACTAACACCACATTTTTGGTTAGAGGTGTTGTAGCCGTTTCCTTGCATTGTCGTGAAAATCTTCCAAGGATTCTTTTGTCATCGGCATAAATTACCTCGCCTTGAGGTAATTTTTCAATGGTTCCATTTAAGTCCGTAAAATGTTCTTTAACGGATGACAAACGAATGCTAATATTGCCTTCGATCTTGCTGAGGTCATGTGTAGCCATGGCAATCCCGCTTTTTAAAGAAATGAGGTTATAAATGTCAACAACAGTATTAATCTGCGGCAGTTTCCCTTTCTCTTTGATGATTCTCAGCAGATTTTCAACAGCATTTGGATTTTGTATAGAATCTACATGTGTCTTTTCGTTGATATGATGATATTCAGCAAGAATGTTTTTGTGTTGTAACGTTACGATCTCTTTTTCTGATTGCTTCTTTAATTTTTCAATACCTTCGTGCTTTTTCTTAACGGTAAGATTATGTATCTGCGCAATGCGAACTTTTACACCTAATTTTTCTGTTTCGGGAACTGCAGTGTAAGAAATACGATGTTCTTTTACTTCTTCCTTATGCCTCTCGACTTTAGCAACCAATAATTCCACGTGAGACATTTTTCCTTTCCAATCAAACGCTAAATCTTTCCACGATAAGCTCTTCCCGCCCAGCGCTTTGAAAACTTTTTGGCTAAATTCAGGAATGATCGGATTGACCACAATCGCTAAGTTCCGCGCAAGATTCACACAAAGCCCAACATATCCCGCCTTTATCTCTTTCTCTTTCCACGGCTCTTTCTCTTGGAAGTACGCATTGCCGATATCCGCAATCTGCAGAATAGTTTTTACCGCCGATTTGAAATCCAGCTGTTGGTAATGGCATTTAACTTCAGCAAGCAATTCCTCAATCTTTTTCACGAAAGCCCCTTCTACAGCTATATCTTCAATAGCGCCATAGTTTTTATGCGCAAACGTTAATACTCGATAACAAAAATTGCCGATGTTCCCCGTCAACACATTATTATTAACCGCCACAAAATCATCAAAATTCAAATCAACATCAACAACCTTTTGGTCTAAATGCCCCGCATAATAAAAACGCAGCGCTTCCGCAGGATAGAGTTTTAAGAAATCCTTCGCCGTCAGGAACGTGCCGCGCGATTTGCTCATCTTCTGCCCATTTATCGTGATATGCCCATGCGTTGTAAGTTTCGGCAAAGGAATATTCAACGCAATAAATTCCGCCGGCCAGAAAAGGTAATGGAAATAAGCAATATCTTTGCCGATGATATGATGGACATATCCTTTATAGACATAGTCCTGCCATTTTTCTTTATTCTTGTCGCAATAATTCTTCAGTGAAGCTAAATAACCAATAGGAGCATCCAACCACACGTAAAAGTACTTCTGTTGTCCCGTTTCTTTTACCGAATTAGGAATTTCAAATCCAAAATAAGGGCCGTCGCGAGAGATGCACCAATCCTCTAAGCCTTTGTCAATCCATTCATTAAGCCAGTTACGAACTTCAGGCTGAATGGAAGAGTTTTCATCATTAATCCACTTCTTCAGCGGTAAAGAAAATGAGCTTAATTTAAAGAAATAATGGGTTGACTTTTTAAGCACTGGTTTGGTTTTCGTGATTACAGAATAAGGATTCTTTAAATCCGTGGGATTGTACGTAGCCCCGCATTTCTCGCAGACATCTCCATACTGATCTTCTGCTTTACATTTTGGACAAGTTCCTTTAATGAAACGATCTGGCAAGAAACGTTTTGCCTGCTCATCATATAATTGAGATATTTCTTTGGTGTAAATGTGCCCTTTTTTCTTCAATTCCGCAAAAAACCATTCAGAGAGCTCTTTATTTTCCTGAGAATGGGTTTTATAATAATTATCAAATTCAATAAGAAATGATTTGAAATCATGCTGATGCTCTTTCCAGTATTTTTCAACGAAAACTTCTGGTTTCTCGCCCGCTTTTTGCGCATTAATTTCAATCGGTGTCCCATGCATATCAGAAGCGCAGATGTATAACGCTTTTTCACCAATGAGCTTTAAGAAACGAGTATAGATATCTGCTTGGATGTACTCTAACAAATGTCCGATATGGATGCTGCCGTTAGCGTAAGGTAAAGCTGCAGTAATAACATGATTTTTCTTCATCATAAGTATTCTTATAAGGTTTATTTTATCATATTTATAATGGTTTTGTTCAGCAATCCATCACAGCAAGAAACCGAGAAAGAGACTGCGATGCAGTTATCGCATCATAACCATAGTCGTTACATTTGGCATTTGGCTTTTCATAAATCAACAAGAATAGAAAAGAATATTTAAATGTTTATGGGAGAAAGGCATAAATAATCTTTGTTCTTGCCTTTCATTCATGGGTGTACAAGATATTCTAACTATAAGAGGCATACTTCAGAGACAGTTACAGTTTCTTGAACAGCACATATTAGAGGATAGAGAATTTATTACCCAACTTAAGGCTGTGGCTTTCCTTCCCCCATATGCTAAAAGAATAAAAGAACAAGCAGAGGCGATACACCAAAAAATAAAAAATGACTTGGTTCTAGGAATTACACTTTCGCATAAAAGTGAAGAAAAAGTTAAGTCCGGCAGAATAAGCGGTCAAGAAATTGCCAAATTATTTCCTTATGTTAGATCTTTTTATCAACATCTTACGTGGCCACGCCAAGATTCTATACTTCCATTTAGAAATAAAAGTGAAGTGGAATTTCTTACAGAGATTGTATCTGAAATGGAGAAAGCAGGAATTAATGAAAATTCTTTAATGATCATACGAAAGAGAATAAGTAAATTAGAATCTTATGGCGTTGATAAACAATATCGAGCTATTTATGGCTTTGAATTTAACCTTGAGAAAAAAGTAGTGGGAGCTTTTCATGCTAAAAAAGGTTTAATTTCTCTTTTTAGACCCTCTATCAAAGAAGCTATCCCCATTGATGAAGATCATAGTGTTTATTTAGACATTTTCTTTGATTTAAAGCTATCAAGAAAAATAGTAGCTTCTCTTTTAGAAGATTACATAAACATAATGCGAAGAGTTATCGATTTTAATGTTAAGAGTGGTTCGGCTGACATTATTAATCGTTTCAAAACCAGCCTTGAGAAAAGAGTTGTTGAATTAGAAAAAAAGTCAGTAACGACATTGGAAGAAGAATGGTTACAAGAGCTCAAACAAGCGGTAATATCATTATTTCAACAGAATCCAAGCTTGTTTCTTACATCGAGAATACACTATCAGCTTAAGATTATGCACGATGAACACAATCCAGGAAATGCCTACTGTGATCATCGCTCACTCATCGATCATTATATGGTTGGTTTAGATGTTTCGGGAATCATTCTTTTTTATCTCTTTGGAAAAGATTTCTTCCAGGAAATTACCAGTGATATTTTTAACTGGCTAAGTAGTACCATTCCTCTCGTTAAAAATAATAAAGTTATATTTCCAGTAACAACCCCAGGCTATGCTGATTCCTTACAGATAGCGATGGGCAGGCTTAGGGACGGAATGTCTCCTTACAGGACACACTCTATATATACAATTTTGGCGCATGAAACGGAACATGCTTTTGATAGAAATTACCTATTTAGACAGAATCGTCTTTGGAATGTCATTAATTATCTCATTAGGTCTGCTAATCTGGAGAGAATTCATAATACAGTGAATGTGGGAGCTGAATTACAGGCGCTCGGCAGCTTTTATCTTTTCTGCCGGTCAGAAGCAGTCACACAATTAAAAGAGATGATTGTTAGGGGAAGAAATGGGTATAAAATCCTAGCCCCATTACGAGTTCTTAAAGGAAAAAACATTCTCGAATTTCTGGAAGCAATTTTACGAGAGTTACAAAGAAGATATAAAGAACAAAATGTTGTTAGTGATAATTTTAACATTTCTGGTTTTGGATACGCTTTTGGCCATATGATGTCATTAACTATTTTTCTCGCAGATTGCAAGAAAAAGAGTGTAAAATTAATTATTTTAGATGAATTTTCAATGGAAAAATTAAAATCTAAATTTCCACGAGCAGTTCCTGCCTTAGGGGGTTATTCTGATTATATTACTGTTGAAGAAGGCACTCCAGAATGGTTTCTTCTAGAAAGCCTTAGAGAAGGAACTGATGAGAGATTAAGAGAAATATTAAAGCAAAACAGGATTAAGACAAGGTCGATAAATGATGTTGATAAATTAATAGATCACAATATACCTTTTTACATTTTTAAGCCATCGATAGCCATAATGGGAGAGACATTACGTAAGATTGAGAAATGTGATGATATCATGTTCTTTGATCTTTACCAAAGATCGTGTGATATTCTTGGAATAAAAAGCACAGTATTAAATCCTAAAGCAATACAAGAATTTGCAGAAAAATTATACGAAGCAAGAGCAATTGTGCAGCGAGAAGCTGGTTTTCATGTTTGATCAAACATCTTCTTCACAACCATCGTCGCATAACTGCCTTTCGGCAAAGAAAACGTAAGCTTTATTTTTTCTTTTCCGTTATTGAGTTCATCTTTTTCAAATTTTCCAATAACTAAATCATTCACAGGAACAACAATATTCCGAAGCTCTCCTTCTGCCGTCAATTCTGGAATCTGCTTAATGATAAAATCAGAAGGAGAAATATTTTCTTGCTGTAACATTCTTTTAATAATCTTATAGGTGTTATCATCAGCTTGATAGTCAAAACCAACTAAAGGGAATTTTTGCTGGACAAAATCCGCCATATTTTCAACAAAAGTGAAATTGCCCTGAGAATATTTTACCAGCCTTGGATTTTTCCCTTCTTTCTGCAGAAATTCTGCCAAAGCCCCATTCCACAAATAACTTTGATAAGCATTGATATACAGGCGAAGCAGGCGTAGAGGAAATACTTTAAGTGCGCCGATAAAATCGTTTCTATGATGCAGCAAATGTTCTAACATCTTTTCGTCAGCGATAAGTTCAACCGCTTTGTTAAATTGCTTCTTAATTAACAATCGGCCAATTTCCACATTATGAGAACTAAAACGCTGTTCATCAAAATAATTTTCTATATATTCTATTTCTTTTATCTTTGCTTTTTCTATGTTTCTTACAATGATCTCAAAATAGTTTCTTTCCAATAATCCTAATGTGATAGGTTCATCGCCATATCCTAAAAAATGAAGCTCAACATGATCTATTTTTATTTTCAATACCTGCTCTTTTTTTACATTAGAAAGAGAAATCGTTTGTTCTGTAACAGCATTTTTATCTTTGCTTCCTGCAAAACCTATTTCCTTTTCTTTGGCATGCACAACTTTTGCCAGCTGCTTAATAACATCAAGAGTATTCCTATTCCTTTTAGTAAGGGTATAATACTGATATTTTCCTTTCTCTTTAATTTTTATAAGAGGAATTTCTTGGACA
>CAZCXW010000003.1:0-4293 GCA_964502785.1 uncultured Methanosarcinales archaeon
ATAAAAATCATTAATAGGTTCAATTTCTAATGATTTTTAGTATAGAGCAGGAAATTAATTTTGCAAAGTTCTCTATAAAGAAATAGCTGTTCTATCCAAACATTTCTTCTTCTGCATCTTCGTCTTCATCCAAGCGGACTTTTTCAACGGCGCGGACAAAATCTTTATGAGTAACATATTCCCTATTTTCGCGGATGGCAAAGAACCCCGCTTCCGTGCAGACAGCACGGATCTCTGCGCCTGTGAAATTTTCCATAGAACTGACAATGCTTTTTATTTTAACTTTCTGCAAATTCATCCTTCTCGTATGGACTTTGAAAATATCCCTCCTTCCCTGCTCATCAGGAATTCCCACCTCGATCAAACGATCTAATCTTCCTGGCCGGATGATTGCTGGATCAAGAATATCTAAACGGTTTGTCGCGCCAATAATCTTAACATTATCAAGAGGATTAAACCCGTCCACTTCTGCCAGCAGCTGCATGAACGTTCGGTTTACTTCCCTCTCTCCCGATGTTCCCGTATCCATACGCACTGCGGCAAGAGCATCAATCTCATCAATAAAAACAATGGCCGGGGCTTTGCTTCGCGCCAATGTAAAGATATCTTTGACTAATTTAGCGCCTTCTCCGATAAACTTCTGAACTAACTCTGAACCAACCACTTCGATGAATGTTGCATTTGTACTGTGAGCAACAGCTTTGGCCAATAACGTCTTTCCCGTTCCAGGCTGACCGTATAATAATATTCCTTTAGGCGGAACTATGCCCACTTTTTCAAATAAAGCTGGCTTCTTCAACGGCAGTTCAATAACTTCCTTAATTTCTTCCACTTCCCTCCCGAGACCGCCGATTTCTTTCCAGCTTTCCACAGGTTTTTCAATGATGACAAATTTTTCAACTTCGAGGCTGTTTGCCATGTTGATTCTCTCAACGACGTTAAGGTTCTTTTGATCAACTAAAACGATGTCGCCGCTCTGTAAATCTTTTATTTCTTTTGCCACATAACAATAGAATTTGTTGCCATTCGGCAGCTTAATGATACTTTTATTGCCGGTCACGCTGATGACGTCAGCCACTAACAATGCCGGTTTCTTCAGGTTGCTCAATTCATTGCTGGTGTTGTTAAACAATTCCCGCAGCATGGAACTTTCTTCTTCCAAGCGGGATAATGTTTTAGATATAATTTTATTTTCCTGTTCTAATTTTTGCACTGCGGCAACTAATATTTTATTATCTCCTTCCAAATCAGACTGTTGAACCACTTCTGCAAACTCAACCTTTTTCTCTGTTTCTTCTTTTGTCATGTACTGCTTAAATAATTCTTCTCTATATAAATGTTTATGATTCTCCAGACGATAAAGATAGTTTCGCGTTTTATTTTTCTAATCATCCGATATTTTTTTTCCTCGTCAAAAAAATACTGAGAAGAAAAATTATTTTCAAAAAGAAAAAAAATGCTGCGGTCGAAATGAAAAAAAAACACTAAAAAAGAAATGTTTAAATAGGCAGCCTTCTTCTCTTCCAATAGAAAAAAGAAAAGAGGTGTATTGATGGCAAAAAAAGCACATAAAAAAGCGCATCGGAAAGTGCATAAAAAAGCTCATAAGAAATCTTCCAAAGGAAGGTCTCATAAGAAAAAGTCATCCCGAAAGCGTTAATTTTTCTCTGATTCTTATTTTTTTTATTTTTGTTAAGTTGTTCAATGAGTTTCTTATGACGAAAAAGTGTTGACAATTCCATTAAGAAATAATTTTATTTTATCGAGAAATCCCGTTGCTTCTCCTAGAACAATTTTTTCTTCCTCTTGGGAATGAGAACCGCCTTCCGTATCACGCCACTCAGCCTTGACACGGAACGTATTTTTTCCTCCTAAAGGAAGGTCTTTCAAATCAAGAACTAATGTTTGTTCTTGGTCTAAAGTATTAATGTTCCATTCGTTGATAAAGCCAGGTCCTGTAAGAGTTACTACAACATTCTGCGGCACGGCAATCGACGTTCTTGCCAGGCGCAGTGTAACAATAAAAGCCCCATTATACAAAAGCTTCTCTGGCATTTCAAGATTAATGCTCATTCCCGTTTCGTCGCTCACAAAAAATTCCACCGAAGTTCTTTTTTCAATGAGAGCATTCACTGCGCTGACGATTACTTTATTCCAGCCCGCCGTCTCTGCTTGTGCAAGCGTCGTTTTTATTTTTTCACCGCCAGTAGCTACATTTATTGTTTCGCAATCATTGTCTAAACAAAAATTCAGCTGTTGAAGGTTTGTATCCCCCCCATTCTTAATCGTACATGATATTTGCGCCTTGCTTCCTTTTTTGACATTCTCTGGGGGGGAACAAGACAGAGAAACGGATGAAGAATATCCTTTCTCCTCATTAACAACGGTTAATTTCTGCAGATCAGCCTGCGAATAAATAGTTTTTCCCTTCTTGGCATTAAAAAAACCTGTTGCAGAAATGTTTTGCTCTGAATAAATCGTAAAAGGATAAATGTATGAAAATTTTGCATCTAGGGGAGAAGGGATTTTTACCAGCCAGTACGTTTCCCTGATTTCTCCCGGGGAAAGGACGATTGTTCTGCGGTTTCGTTCAATGATTTGTATTTCCGGAGGAACAGCCGTTTGCAGTGTTATTGCCCCATAATAATTTTCTTTATTCTTAATAATCCCTTTTATAATATTATAGCTTCCTTCTCCTACCTCGTTAGCAAGAATTTCCGGTTGTAATTCAAGAGGTAAAGGTTTCATCCCGCCTTTCGTCAAAACTTTAATATTAAAACGTAAATCATCTGCGTTGAGTTTCACATTTTTGGAACGCCATTCATATTTAGTATCGGATTCGGAAGGATCCAGACCATCTCGTAATTTTATATGCGTGACATCAATATAGCCATATTCTCCAAATGTGATATCAAAACTTACCCATCCCACGCCTGGAAAATAAACTTCTGCCCACCCGTGCGGCTGCCAAGGTTCAGAAAAAAGACTGGAAGTTGTGTAACTTACCCCCTTCACAAAACGCGCAGGGATTCCTAACGAACGCGCCATTGCAATGAACAACCCCGTCATTTCATCGCAAACCCCCTGTTTATTCTCTAAAACCCAGCTTGCTTTTTGTGTTGCGCCCGCAGTAAGAGTATTAAGGTCATAGTTTACGGAACGCTCCACCCATTCAGCAATATTAAAAACAACTTTAAAGAGATCATCTCCGCTGCCTGCTAACTCCTGCGCTTTAGCTTTGATTTTTGGATTATTAGAATCTATCGTCGCCGTAGGATTAGTATATTCTTTATATCCTTTTATGTCTGTATCAGAAAGAGGAAAAGGAATCTTACGTAGCACTTCTTGCCGCGAACTAATAGTATTGATTGTTGCCACATACCCAAATTCTTTTCGTTCCAGTTTGCCATCTTTCCAAGAATATAAGATTTGATCATTCTGCGCATCACCCTCATTGGCAAGCCGCACTAACGTTTGGCGAGAATTATCCTCCGGGAAGAGCAATAACCTTACAGAAGCCTCTTCTAACGAAGCGCCGCCGCTTTCCGCAACGAGGTCAATACTCCCGATGACTTCCATTTCCAATTCTAAAGAATTTTGCAGGTACAAATTTTCTTCTTGCGCAAGAGCAGTAGGAAGAATAAATAGTAAGAAAAAAAGCGCGAGGAAACATTTCATGGAACTCCGGTAAAAGAAAGAATGATATAAATGTTACTGAAAAATAAAAGAAAGAAAAAAAATCTAGATTAATCATGTACGACTAAGACATCTTTAAATGTTCTGCAGTTATTAGTTTCATCAGACTCAGCATTAGTTTTTGTAGTGTCTACACAAATTTCTATATTATAAGTGCCAGTTTTAGCTGGGACAAAAACGGGATTAGGGGCTGCACCACCAGCTGAATTTATAGGTAGCGGCTGTTGCCTGTAACTTACCACTAATTTTTCTTGTATTCCATTAAGCATGATATTTGTACTTAAGTACATGGGTTGCGTACTTTCTGCTAGCCCTTGATTCGCAACATTTGGTGAGATTTCAACACTGTCACCCAAACGTATGACGATTGGTCCAGTTACCCATTGACCTCCAAAGTGAATTTGTAGGATGCTATGAGAAACTAAGTCTGGTAACTTGGGAGATGCTCTTAGAGTTTGTTTAGAAGGTAATTGAATCGCCTCCCCAGCTAACGCACCATCATCAGAACTAATAGAAACACTCGAGCTTCCACTATTTAATACCAAAACAACTATACCTACAACAGCAACAATTGCCACAATCGCAATGAAAGGCAAT
>CAZCXW010000003.1:4303-28567 GCA_964502785.1 uncultured Methanosarcinales archaeon
CTTGATTCTTTTTTCATTATTGACACCTCTTTTTGATATTTTTAATAGAATAATCATCTTCTTATTTAATAAACTTTATTACTATTTAATAATAAGAAACTCTCTTCCACGATGCCATAAATCTTATAAAAACAAAGAAAAAACTCATCAACCATGGAAAGAGGGATAGCTTTGTTAAGCGGAGGAATAGATAGCCCTGTGGCCATTCATTTGCTGCAAGACCGTTTGGACATCATTGCCACTCATTTTCACCAAAAGCCATTAACAGATGAAAAAGAAATAGAGAAAGTAAAAGAATTAATCAGAGTTCTTAATGTGAAAAAATTATACTTAATCCCCTTCACGCCGGTTCTCAATAGCGATGTTTCGCTGCGCGGCGATGATTGCCGAAAAAGAAAAAGCAACATTTCTCATTACAGGAGAAAACCTTGCTCAAGTATCCAGCCAGACATTAAGCAATCTCACATCAATTACAAAAAACGTTCTTATGGAAATTCTGCGTCCTTTATTAACGCGGGATAAACAAGAAATCATAACCATTGCAAAGAAGATTAATACCTATGAGATCTCGAAAGGCCCTGAAGTATGTTGTTTGCTTGGACCGAAACATCCTTCTACGAAATCAGATCCTGAAGAAATACGGAAACAACTGGAAAAAATTGAATTGCAGAAATTATTGCTCGAGAGTTTAAAAGGAGCAGAGATTATTCAGCATTAATTCTGAGTTCATTTCATGGCTGTTTGTTCTCATTTACTTTCTATTTCGGACGAAGTCGAATAAGGTTTTAGAAAAAGGGAATACATATCTCCAGCAAATTTCTTTGATGTCCAGAAAAGGATCCTTAAATATACGCTGCACCCTGAGCATAGGAATTTCATCCAGCGGCTCTTCACCATAAATAAAAAGACCGAGGTACTGTTGACAAAGCGTTCCAGCACTGTTTGACTGATAAGTCTCAAAACGAACTTTGAGAGCAGCAACAATTTCGTAAGGGTTATCCCGCCAATCAGCCAAATTAGAACTTAAATAAAACCAATCTCCTTGTTTGCATAATGGATCATTTCGCTCGACTCCTTTTCTCGTAAAAGCATGGTTAGATGATTGTGTTTGCGAAAAATAATCTTCAGCCCATCTCGTGTAAGGCCTTCTATCCGTCGACTCCGGAACATAATTCATTAATCGATTCCGTAAATCAAGAATTACCCCATCAATGGATTCATTCCAAGGATCATGCCTTTTCATAATTAAACTATTTTCTTAGGGTATTTTAATGTCTTTCTCAAAAAAAGTCGTATAGTCAAAGAAAACCACCCATGCTCACTTCATTCTAATGATTTTCTGACCCTGCTTTTTCCTAAGCTGGCACATTCATCTCCAGACCACCAGTGAATACACTGGTGGAAAGAGCAGATTTTATAAACTTATAATTACCTCAAGACTAAATATGAGTCTCTCATTGTACAATACCCTGACGAGAAAAAAAGAACCATTCGTACCTTTACAAAAAACTCAAGTTAGCCTTTATACCTGCGGACCGACCGTATATCATTATGTCCACATAGGTAATTTACGAAGTTATATCTTTGAAGATATCCTCAAACGCGTTCTCTGGTTTAACGATTTTAAAATAAAACACGTCATGAACATTACTGATGTTGGCCATCTTACTTCTGACGCCGATGAAGGAGAAGATAAGATGCTGAAAGGGGCGCGGCGGGAAAAGAAAACCGTCTGGGAAATCGCTGAATTTTACACACAAGCATTTCGCAAGGACTTGAATAAATTACATATTCCCTATCCCGATATTTGGTGCAAAGCTACCGACCATATTAAAGAACAACTCGAAATGATTGAAACGTTAGAAAAAAAAGGGTTCACGTACTTCAAAGGAGGAAATGTCTACTTTGATACTTCTCAGTTATCTGATTATGGCAAACTAGCAAGATTAGATTTAGCTGCGGAACGTAAAGCAAGGGTTGATAAAGATTCTAATAAGAAAAATCCGCATGATTTTGTTCTCTGGTTTACAAAGTCAAAATTCCAAGAACAAGAAATGAAATGGGAATCAAAATGGGGTGCGGGATACCCTGGCTGGCACATCGAGTGTTCCGCCATGGCTTCAAAATATTTAGGGCCGCAATTTGATATCCACTGCGGAGGCATTGATCACATTCCTGTCCATCACACCAATGAAATAGCGCAATCAGAAGCAGCTTTTGGCAAGAAACCATGGGTTAAATACTGGCTCCATAACGAATTTTTGGTCCTTGACAAAGGTGAGAAAATGGCAAAATCAGGAGACAACTTTTGGACGCTCTCCAAAGTAGAAGAAGCGGGATTTGATCCTTTAGATTATAGATATCTTTGCTTAGGCACGCACTATCGCAAGCCTTTATTATTTAGTGTAGAAGCATTGGAAGGGGCGCGGAATGCGCGAAAGAAATTGTTTGAACATGTAAAAGAAGTTAAAAAGTCAAATCACGAAACGGATAATCCAAAACAAAAAAAGTATCTCCAAGAGTTCACGAAAGATATTAATGATGATCTTAGTACTCCCAAGGCTTTGGCCACGATGTGGGATATGCTAAAAGAGGAAAAATTAAGCAATCATGACAAATATTTCTTGCTTTTAGAATTTGACAAAATCTTCGGCTTCAATTTAGGTGGAATTAAAAAAGAAACTATTCCCGCTGATATTATTAAATTGGCAGAAGAACGCGAGAAAGCGCGGAAAGCACATGATTGGAAAAAAGCGGATGAGCAGCGAGAGAAAATAAAGAAAAAAGGTTATGATATCGGAGATCTAAAAGAAGGGTATGAAATAAAAAAAAAGTCATGAGAAATTCCTTTTTGAGTTAAGAATGGTCTATCCCATGTAATACATTTCAAATTCTGCAGGAATGGGAATCTTTCTTATCTTCTGAATCTCTGCTCTCTTTAACCCAATCCAAGCATTTAGAAATTCTTCCGTGAACACATCACCTTTTTTCAGAAACTCATTGTCCATCTCAAGTGCATCCAACGCTTCGTCAAAGCTTCCCGGAAGTGTTTTTAACCCTCCGGCGTGTTCATAAACATTTCCTTCAAACGGCGCTCCTGGATCAATCTTTCTTTTTATCCCATCTAAACCAGCCATCAGCATTGCTGAAAAAGCTAAGTACCCTGAAGCAAGCGGATCTGGAAACCTTACTTCTATCCTCGTAGCTTTTTTATTGCCTGGCTCATATTGCGGAATTCTTATTGCCGCGCTTCTGTTCCTTGCACTGTAAACTAAATTAACCGGGGCTTCACAATGGGGAACAATCCTTTTATAAGAGTTTGTGGAAGGATTAGTTAATGCGCACAAAGCGGGACCATGCTCTAGTATACCCCCTATATAATGCAATGCTAATTCGCTTAAACCAGCATAATGATCCCCTGCAAATAAGGGTTCACCAGATTTCCACAAGCTTTGATGGACGTGCATTCCAGAGCCATTGTCTCCCAAAATAGGCTTGGGCATAAATGTTGCTGTTTTCCCATATGCCGATGCAATGTTTTTTATAACATGCTTGAACCTTGCCAAATTATGGCTCATGGTGATTAAATCAGAATATTTTATATCAATTTCTCCTCGTCCAGCTGTTGCAACTTCATGATGCCCTGTTTCTACTGTTATTCCATTAAATATCAAAGCATTCATCATCTCCGCTCTAGCATCTTCTAATGAATCAACTGGCGAGGCAGGAGCATAGCCGCCTTTATACGTTGGCTTGTACCCAGAATTTTCTTTACCAGAATTCCATATGCCCTCTTCCGAATCAACGAGATGCATCGATTTATTTGCACCAACTTCAAAAGCTACCTTGTCGAATATAAAAAATTCAGCTTCTGGCCCAAAGTAAGCAATGTCAGCAATACCCGTATCTTTAAGATACTGAGCTGCGCTTATGGCAATATTTATAGGATCTCTTTTGTACCATTCATTTTTTATAGGGTCTTTTATTCTAGCCAAAACCCTTAACTTAGGCATCCCTTTTGCGAGATCGACAAATGCAGTTTCAGGCAGCAAGACTGTGCGCATATCACTTTCATGTATGGACTGGAACCCTCTTAATGAGCTGCCATCAAAGCCAAATATAGTTGATTCTGACAATGCAGAGCTCGGATGGGCAAAACTGTTTACAGCGCCTGTTAAATCAAGAAGTTCTCTGTAAAATATGGAGAAACCATTTCTTTTTGCATATTCTCTTAAAGAGTCTAGAGTCTGTTTATCTTCTGCTATTAATGGCTCAATTATTCTTCCATTGCATTCAAATTTTTCCATGATCTCAACCTCCTTTGCGATTTGTTTTTAGCCCGTAATTGCTAACAAAACCCGATACTAAAAATGCGAGATGCCCCCACACGAAGTGTGAAGTTAACAATCAAGATTCGCATTTTTGTTTACACATCGATTAAAAGTAGGAAGATAAACATATTAATATTTATGGTCTTTAATATTAAACATTTAATAAGAATAATGAAAAAAATTAAATAGATGTTTACAAATAACATACATTTTTAGAAATAAATAAACAAATGTAAACATGGATTTCAACGATAAAAATAAAAGAATATTGAACACCTTGTTGGAAAATTCTAGATTAAGTTATAGGGAGATAGCTAAAAAATTAGGAATAAGCACAGCCACAGTGATGCATAGAGTTAATGAATTGGAAAAAGAAAAAGTGATTCGGAAATATACTGCCATTATTGATTATGAAAAGCTGGGATATGATATTACAGTAATAATTCAAATGCAGGTCAGCAAAGGAAAACTGGAGCAGGTTGAGAAAAAAATCGCACAAAATCCTCATGTTTTTGCTGTTTACGATATAACCGGCGAATTTGATATTATAATCATCGCAAAATTCAAGAACCGAAAGCTCATGGATGCATTCATAAAATTAATACAAACCTATGATTTTGTTTTAAGGACAAATACGCACCTTGTTTTAAAGACGATTAAGGAAGAGCCTGTTGGAGTGAGCTAATAGCGGGGGTAGTTGATTGCCATTATAGTAATCGTGAATTAGACTAAAAGCGATTTGTTCTTGGACATCTGTTCACAATTACACAAGGAAACCAGAAAGCCTTGTGCTTTAGCGCTGGGTACTGTTCGAATATTTGACACGTCTGCTGTACCATCTTTGGTATTCTCTTTTGGATATATGGTGAACAGTCACTGAAAATTACCTAGGCTACTTAATCCAGGAAGTATTTATCTGCTCTTAGTTTTGCTGTAAGATCAAGGATGTTTAGTAGACCAATTCACTCCCAGCCTTTCTTTCACCACATCTTGATGCATGATATCCGGCAGTTCGACACCATTCACCCTCATTCTCGTTGGCGCCGCCTCTTCTAAAGTCTGGATGTTCAGTTGTTCATACAGACTGATTGCTTCTATAGCAAAGGCTCTGGCTCTGCCTACATTTCCTTCCCTTTTCCAAGTTATGGCTGCTGCATAAGACTCTTCAGCCTTTCTTTTTAAGTCATCTATCTTTTCACTCTTAGTTACTATTTCCTGTTTAACCGAGTCATGATCCCCTGCATAAACACTTTCATGATCCTCTGATGTCCAGACATAGTCCCCGTACCAACCGTAGTATCCCATTTTGTATTCCTCCCATTTATTTTTAATAATAGGAATTACCATTCTTTAACAATATTTGTTGTAGAATATTCTACAACAGAAAAATTTAAGAAGGAAGAAACTATTTTAAACAAAATGAATGTTGAAAAAGTATTAGAAAATCTTGGTTTTAGTCCAAATGAAATTAAGATTTATTTAGCCCTAAATGATCATGGTTCAGCAAAGGCTGGAAAAATATCTAAACTTGCAAAAATTGATCGCAGCAGTTGTTATAATTCTCTAAAAGCGCTTCAAGAAAAGGGATTGGCTAGCTATGTTCTCGTTGGTAGGGTTAAATGGTTCCAAGCCACAGGGCCAAAAAGACTTTTAGATTATGTAAAAGAACAGCAGCAACAAATAGAAGAGATTTTACCTGAGCTCCATGCCAGGCACAAAGCTGCAAAAATTGAAGGACAAGTACGCTTATTTAAAGGAATAAAGGGAGTTAAAACTATTTTTTTAGATATGATCCGTACAGGAAAAGACAACTATGTATTTGGATCTGAAGGACAATTTTCAAGTAGAATGCCGGAATTTGCGATGCAATTTGACCGTCTGAAAAATGAAAAGAAAATCCAGACAAAACTCATCTTAAGGAAAGGAAGACGGGAGATAGATACAAAAATGAGTGAGCATCGATATCTGCAAGTAGAAGAAAGCCCAGCCGTAACCAATATTTATGGGAAGAAAATTGCCATTATTATCTGGACAGACGAACCTGAAGGAATTATCATAGAAAATGAAGCAGCTGCAAAAGCATACAAAAGTTATTTTGAGGTATTGTGGAACTATGCAGAAAATAATTAATGCTTAAACTGCTCTTCTCATCCAAAACCCTTTCTCAACGGCCAATCCGAAACCTTTAAAAATAAGCGCTTCTTCCCAGCAATACAAGGTGATAGACAAATACTTCTAAAGGTGTTTCCTATGGAAGAACAACTTAAAACAGGTACAACCACTGTAGGCATTGTCTGCAAGGACGGGGTAGTTATCGCTGCCGATATGCGTGCCACGGCGGGAACGATGATCGTAGATAAGAGAGCAGAAAAAGTCCATATTATTTCTGACGATTTCGCGCTCACCATCGCGGGCGGAGTCTCCGATGCGCAGCTTCTCATCAAACTCATCAAAGCAGAATTAAAATTGAAAGAAGTTCGAACCAATAAGCGGCCTTCTGCCAAAGAAGCAGCAAACCTTCTCGGAGGACTTGTGTATTCAGCAATCCGCCGTCCCAGCATGCTCCCAGGGATTGTTCATTTCCTGCTTGCCGGAAAAGATACCATTGGCCATCATCTTTATGATCTTTTCCCAGATGGAAGCGTTACTAAAATTAGAGATTTTGTGTCCTCTGGTTCAGGCTCTGTATTTGCCTATGGCGTGCTGGAAACGCATTATAAACCAGATTTAACGATTAACGATGGTGTAAAATTAGCGGTGAAGGCCGTTGACACGGCCTTGCAAAGGGACAGCGCATCAGGCAATGGCGTTGATGTCGTCATCGTCTCTGAAAAGGAAATTAAAAGAGTGGTCCGCAAAGAAGTAGAAATGCGCCTTTAAAATCTGTTAAAGTTAAGAGTGTGGTTCTCAAGAGTGTATAAGAGGAATAAATATGCCAGATATACTTAAAGAAATAATTAAAACTTTACCGCAAGGTAAAATAGACGATGCGGCCTTTGAAGGCGCGAATATTGTTTTGTACACAAAGGATAAAGAATATTTTTTAGATAACCAAGGGACGATCCGCGCTGCCGTGAAGGAATTCAAAAAACGCATCGAACTGCGGCCAGATCCTTCTTTGTGCATAGAAAAAGAGAAAGCCGAGAAAATCATTAAAGAGCTAATTCCCGCAGAGGCAGGTGCTCAAGAATTAATCTTTGACCCGCCGCGCAGCCAGGTGATTATTCATGCAGATAAGCCAGGTTTAGTTATCGGAAGGCAAGGTGAATTACTCCGAGACATCGCCGCAAAGACCGGCTGGGTTGGATTAATAAAGCGCATTCCCCCGCTGCGTTCCAAGCTTATCGAGAGCATCCGCGCCGTACTGTACGAAAATGCTGACGAAAGAAAAAAATTTCTCAACAAAACTGGCCATCGGATTTATGATGGCTGGCTGCGCACCAAGAAACATGAATGGGTTCGCTTAAGTTGTTTAGGCGCTTCACGGCAAGTAGGAAGAACCTGCTTCTTATTACAAACACCGGAATCACGAATCCTGATTGACTGCGGTATTGATCCAAGCGAAGATGGAACAGAGACATATCCTTATTTAGATGCTCCCGAATTTAATATCAGTGAAATCGATGCTGTCGTTGTTTCTCATTCCCATCTGGATCATTCCGGATTAATCCCTTACCTCTTTAAGTACGGCTACCAAGGGCCGATTTATTGCACAGCCCCAACACGGGATATCATGGCTCTACTGCAGTTAGACATGGTCAAAATCCAGCGGAACGAGGGGAAAGAGCCCATTTACACGTCCGACGAAGTGCGGCAAATGGTCCTTCACACTATAACTTTAGAATACGATGAGGTTACGGACATTACTCCTGATGTTAGGTTAACGTTGTACAACGCCGGACACATGCTGGGAAGTTCCATCGTGCATCTCAATATTGGAAATGGCCTGCACAATTTTGCTTATACAGGCGATCTAAAATATGCCAGAACAAATGTGTTAGAACCGGCAAATACACAATTTCCACGCATCGAAACTCTTATGATGGAATCAACGTACGGCGGACGAGAGAATACCATGGCCGAACAAGAAGCAGATGAAGTCATGATCAATACCATTAAAGAAACATTTGAACGTGGCGGAAAAGTTCTGATGCCCGTTCTTGGTTCGGGAAGAGCCCAGGAAGTGATGGTCATTGTCGAGAGGCTCGTCCGAGAAGGTAAAGTTCCTAAAGCACCTATTTACGTTGATGGAATGCTTTCAGATATTACCGCCATTCATACTGCATATCCCGAATACCTGAGTAGGAATCTGCGCCAGCAGATTTTTCATCAGGAAAGTAATCCATTCATGTCTGAGATTATCAAAAAAGTTGGTTCAAATAAGGAACGCCAACAAATCCTTTTAGAAGAAGGGCCTTGCTTAATTTTAGCAACATCTGGGATGCTTCACGGCGGGCCGTCAGTTGAATATTTAAAAAATCTTTGTGAAGGAAAAAAACATAGCTTGGTCTTCAGCTGTTACCAGCCCCCGGGATCATTAGGACAGCGCATCAGAGATGGAGATAAAGAAGTAACGTTCCCTGAAGATGGAAAGCAGCGAGCTTATAAAATTAACATGCAGGTTGGCAGAATTGAAATCACCAACCACTCTGATCGGCGTCAGCTTATGAACTACGTGAAGCGATGCAACCCACAGCCAAGAAAGATCATTGTTGTTCATGGAGAATCTTCCCGCTGCTTGGACTTAGCCTCTTCTATCCACAAGCAATTCAGGATTGAAACCGTTGCTCCGAAGAATTTGGAAGTAATAAGGATTAGGTGAACGTCTACAGGAAAATAAAGAAAAGATATATTTATAAAAGATTTTAACGTTCTTTATGTTCAGAAAAGAGGTGTTTATGTATTGTTCCTTGTTTCGCAGTATAGAAATCCTAATAAAATAACCGATTTGGAGTTCAACTGGAGGTATCAAGTTCAATGAAATTAAGCCAATTAACCTTCAGCGAATCAGCAAGAAACGATATCTTAGAACTATATGGAAAATCAATAGACAATGAAGGTTTTATTGTAGAAAAAGACAACCCCCATCAACGTGTCCTTACACCTAATGGCGAAGAAATACATTTTAAAGAATGGGGTGGAATTAGGAAAGGTTCTGAGGCTTTTATTAAAAATGATACATTTTCTTTGATTGAACTTGCTAAAAAGTTAGAGTGACAATTCTAGAAAACCTTAAGAAAGTGTTTGAAGGAAAGTTTGGAGATGTTTTATCACATAATAATATTACTATTTTTAATTTCTCCAGAAACACAAATGAAATAGTAGAAGTAAAAGAAGGGAACAAGCTTGTTATTGACCTAAGTAAAGCTACCGAGGAGGAAAAAAAACAAGTAAAAAGTATCTTAGACTCCAGAGTTCAAAGCGAAAATGAAGCTTTTCTTATGGATCATTCTTCAGAAAAAACATTAAAAATAAAGCAAAGCTTACCTCAACCAAACGGTGAAAGCGAAAATCTTCTTAAATTCTACAAAGACAAACTTAAACCAGAATGGTATAAAGCTCTAGAAGCGTCTCTTATAGTGAAGAATGCTTCTGAAAAAGAAGAAGACATCTCAGAAATGAAACAGGACATTTCAGAAAAATACCCTCCTTTTGGAAATAACTTATGTAATCTAGTAACAAGAGGTTATTTTAATGAACATTTCAAAGAGTTGTACCAAAGCATGTTAAAAGATGAAGAATTTGATATTAATGTTTATCAAAGAAAAGTTGAAAAAATTGTAAAATCTCTTCCCTATACAGTATTTATTACAAGATATAAATCATATGACGACTTAAGTCGTGAGGTAAGGTCTAAGCTAGATCGATTAAAAATATATGGTACAGGCAAGCTTTTACTCCATGGGTTAGGGAAAGAAAATGTTAATACGACTATGACTATCCTTGAAGAATATAAAGAAGACCAACACATTAATACACAAATCGAAATTAATTCAAAAAAGACAATAATAACCGCAACGCTAATTTTCTAAATGTCCAGATTGTGAAAAAAAGCGCCAGCGCTCGGATTTGAACCGAGAATCCCAAAGGGACAGGTTCTCTTATTTTGATTAAACTTTCTTAAAGTTTATTCAAGACCTGCGCACTTTTCTGCTCGCGAGTTTGAACTCAGCGAGTACCAGATTATGCGACGCTGGCAAATAAAGGTTAAATAAAGCATTAATTTATAAAATTAGCTTCTCCCTTTGATGAGTATGGAAAGACATAAAATTATCCCTGCAGTTTATTTGATTCTACAACAAGGGAATAAACTTCTACTCCTGCGGCGCTCTAATACAGGATACAAAGACGGAGAGTATGCTTTCCTTGCAGGGCACGTTGAAAAAGGCGAAACATTCACGCAAGCCATTATTCGGGAAGCGCAAGAAGAGGCAGGGATTATCGTGCAAGAAAAAGATCTGACGCTTGTTCACATCATGAATAGAAAAGGAACAGAAGAAAGAATTGACATCTTTTTCCAGGCCGCAAAATGGCAAGGAGAAATTGTGAATAAAGAGCCGGATAAATGCGATGAACTGAAGTGGGTTGAATCAAATCATTTACCTGCCAATACTGTTGATTATATTAAAGAAGTTATAACATTAATAGAGAAAAAGGAATTTTACAGCGAATGGGGATGGAATGAAAAGTCCTTTCCACAATCATAACCTTTATTAGCAATCAATTCTTCTCCAATTTATGCTCATCCAAACCATCAACCCAGCCACAGAAGAAGTTCTCAAAGAATATCAAACGATGGGCAAAGAAGAAGCTCTCGCCATCGCAAAAGAAAGTCATCAGGCTTTTCAATCCTGGAAAAACCTGCCTATAAAACAGCGGAGTAAATATTTTCTAAACCTTGCAAAGGTCCTCAAAGAAAAAAAGAAGCAATACGCTGAATTGATGACAAAGGAAATGGGAAAACCGATTACCCAAGCCATCAGCGAAGTAGAAAAATGCGCATGGCTGGCAGAAGAATTAACCCTAAGAGCAGAAGAATGGCTTCAAGAGGAACATCTCAACGCAGATGGGAAAGAACACATTGTAACGTTTGAACCTTTAGGTGTCATCTATATCATCATGCCTTGGAATTTTCCATTTTGGCAAGCCTATAAAGTTGCTCTTCCTCCATTAATCGCAGGAAATACAGTTATTCTAAAACATGCAAGCAATGTGACGGGCTGTTCTTTAGCCATAGAGGAAACCTTTCAAGAAGCTCGTTTCCCAGATAATGTCTTCAGAAGCGTTGTTATTGACCATGAAACAAGCGATGCTCTGGTTGCGAATGATTTCATAGCGGCTTGTTCGTTAACGGGCAGTGTTAGTGCCGGAATGAAAATTGCTGAACAGACAGGAAAAAATGTAAAAAAAGTCATCTTGGAATTAGGAGGTTCCGATCCTTTTATTGTTTTAGAAGACGCGGATATTGACATTGCAGCAAAAGGAGCAGTCCTAGGAAGAACATTGAATGCCGGACAGATTTGCATTTCTTCAAAAAGGATTATCGTTCATAAAAAGATCGCCGAAACATTCACAAAACGTTTTGCCGAACTCATGAAAAAATTAAAAATTGGCAATCCCTTAGACCCAGCAACAAACATTGGTCCTCTCGCAACAAAAAAAGCAGTTGCAGACATGGAAGCATTTGTTGCCGATGCTCTCAAAAAAGGAGCAAAAGTTTTGATTGGCGGGAAAAAACTAAAAACACGGGGATATTATTTTGAGCCAACGATTCTTATTAACACGACAGCAAAAATGAATGCGGTATGCCAAGAAGTATTTGGCCCCATTGCGCCTATAATCATCGTAGAATCAGAAGAGGAAGCCATTAAGATCGCCAACGATTCAGAATTTGGCTTGAGCGCTTCTATCTGGACGAAAAACCTAGAAAAAGGAAAAAACATCGCCAGAAGAATCGAAGCAGGAAGTATCTTTTTAAACTCCATTGCGAAAAGCCATCCTGCTCTTCCCATCGGCGGCATTAAAAAAAGCGGTTTCGGCCGGGAATTGTCACGCTACGGAATTAAAGAATTTGTTAATATAAAAACAATCAGTGTATATGAACATAAGTAAAATGAATAAAATGAAAGCAGCAGATTTATTTGTGAAATGCTTGGAAGAAGAAAGGGTAGAATACATCTTTGCTGTTCCTGGCGAAGAAAATCTTCACCTTCTAGAAAGCTTGCGAAAATCAAAAATTAAAGTGATTGTGAATCGTCATGAACAAGCTGCTGCGTTTATGGCCGCTACGTATGGCAGACTTACGGGAAAAGTAGGAGTCTGCATGTCAACTCTCGGTCCAGGCGCAACAAACCTCGTGACGGGCATTGCTCATGCCCAATTAGGAGGTATGCCTCTTCTCGCGATCACGGGGCAAAAAGGAATCAGAGAAAGCTGGCAGGCAAATTTTCAGGTCATTGATGTTGTGAACATGATGAAACCGTTAACAAAAATGGCGATTCAACTCCAAGGTCCGAAAAGAATCCCAAAAGAAGTGCGGGAAATGTTCAAAGTCGCAACTACGGAAAGGCAGGGAGCCTGTCATGTAGAATTTCCCGAAGATATCGCCCATGAAGACATTGCAAATTCATTAAAACCACTGCCCGCCATAAAAGTGCGCCGCCCTGTTGCTGATGCAAAAGGAGTGCATCTTGCGGCAGAAAAAATCAAACTCGCAAAAAGCCCTATTATTATTGTATCCAGCCGAACGCAGCGCACAACCGTAAGCAAAGCCATTAAAAAATTCTGCAGCGCAACGAATATTTATGTTATTCATACTCAGCTCGGAAAAGGCGTTCTTGGTGATGACCATAAAAATTCTCTGTATACATTTGGCGCACATCGAAGAGATTATGTCCATTGCGCGGTGGACAGGGCAGATTTAATTATCACTATTGGTTATTCCCCTATAGAACATCCTCCTTACGTTTGGAATGCACAAAATCAGAAAGATATTTTGCATATTGATTTCAACCCCTCTGAGACAGATGTGTATTATAATCCCAGTTTAGAACTAATAGGAGACATTGCAACTTCATTAAATATGCTGCGCAATACACTACAAGGATATAATCATAACGGAGAATATGAAGAGAAAATTAAAAAAAATCTCGAAAAAAAATTATTTGTGGAAGGCGCTGATGATCTTTCTTTTCCTCTGAAACCACGCCGCATTGTTGCTGATGTTCGTAAAGTTCTGGGGAAAAAAGATTTCTGCTGCCTGGATAACGGCATTTACAAATTATGGTTCTCTCGTCATTACAAAACGTATGAATTTGGCACTTTTCTATTAGATAACACGTTAGCCACGATGGGCGCAGGCCTTCCCAGCGCAATGACAGCAAAACTCGTTCATCCTGACAGAAGAGTCCTGGCCGTGGTCGGCGACGGCGGCTTTATGATGAACTCGCAAGAATTAGAAACAGCCGTCCGCTTAAAATTAAATGTAGTCGTTCTTATTCTCAACGATAACGCTTTTGGTTTCATTAAATGGAAACAACAAGCTTATGGCTACAAAGAATTCGGTTTAGATTATGGCAATCCTGACTTTGTAAAATATGCGGAAAGTTATGGAGCTAAAGGATTTAAAGTTAAAAAAGCAGCAGATCTCGAGCCACTGCTTACCAAAGCTTTCCAAGAAAAAGGCCCAGTTTTAATTGAATGCCCCATTGATTATTCTGAAAATGTAAAAGTATGGAACGAAGAGTTGGCAAACTTAAAGTGTGATTTTTAGAAGCAGAATATTTGCACTTAAAGAAAAAGTTCCCTCCAACGCTTTAAGAATATTTTTTCCTTTTCAGATTTTGTGGTTCTAGACATCCGCGTTGATAAAGAACATTTCGAACGGAAAATCCGCAGGTTAAAAGAAGAGGGGATGGATAAATATTTCAGTTCTGAAACGACGCTCCTGCCACAGCCCAACGGCAAAGTTCTGCGCATTCCCATCAGAAGACTGGAGATTCCTAAATTTATCTTTGGGGAGGAAGATGCTGATACCGTAGGGCAAGGTGATGGAGAAGTAGGAGATCCGCTTCCTTGGCTCGATGAAAAGGAAAATCCTTACCATTCCGGAAGTGGAACCGGAGAACACTCTTTTGCCGAACTTTCCATAGAAGAAGCAGTTGACATTCTTGGGAAGAAATTAGAGCTGCCAAACTTGCTTGAAAAATTTAGCGGTGAGATTTCATTAAAATTGAAGAACCGTTACAAAAGCATTCAACAAATAGGGCCGCACTCACTGCGCCATCCAAAAAGGACGTTCAAAAAAGCTCTGCAGAGAACGATTGCTTCAGGAACTTACAACCCGGACGAGCCTCTCGTTATTCCCAGAAAATCAGATGAACGGTTTAAGGCCCCGATCGAAGAACAAGATCCGACCACAAAAGCGGCGATTATTTACATCTTAGACTCTTCTTATTCGATGATTAATGTTCTTGAATTTTTACAAAATGTTGGCTGGTGGACAGACACCTGGATTAGAAAACATTACGACCATGTTGACGCGAGGTATATCCATTACGACGACCAAGCCTACGAAGTAACACGAGATGAAGTTTATGCCATTGGTGCCGGATATGGAACTAATATGAACGCAGGATTATCACTAGCAGCAACAATCGCCAGGCATGATTATCCTGCATCGGAATACAATCTGTACTTAATCCATTTCACTGACGGCGATTATTCGGAACTGGGCGGTCTTACGGAAAAAGAGCTAGAAGAATTTCGAAAAATGGCAGAAGAAGAGCCAGAAATATTTGGCGATGAGAATTTATTAGAAATAGGAAATCCACTTACTGATTATTTGATTCATCGCTGTAATGGAATATTCGTTGTGGAAGCAGGAGCAGGGTATGAAGAAAATTACAGCGGCCTTCTGGAAAAAATGGTTGGCGCCGATCCCAGCCTTGATAAAAAACTGCGGTTTGTTTCATACACAGAAGATGAAATAGGATCAGGACAGGGAGAAAAAATAAAAGAAACGTTAGTGCACTTATTTAAGTCATGAGAAATTCGCCGAAAGCGTCTCACCCCGCCATAAATGGGCGGGGCTTGAACAGAGACGCTTTCTTCGATAGGCGAATTTCTGTGACACAAGAAATCAGAAAGCCATTCATCCCTGCGCTAAAGCACAGGGCTTTCTGGTTTCTTTGTGTAAGATTTATAACATTGAGACAACATACACCCTAATTATTGAAATCACAGATGAATAATCTTTTATGGACACCCAACAAGAAATCAATTCCATCAAAGAACGCAATAAAAAGGTAGAGACAGACAAAGCATGGGAAACGAGTCTCACACGAAAAATTATTATTGCTATTCTTACGTATATTGTCATTGTAATTTTCTTCTACACCGCAAACTTGCCTAAACCGTGGATTAATTCTATTGTGCCAACTGTTGGTTTTGTTCTTTCAACGTTATCTTTACCACTGTTCAAAAAAATGTGGATAAAATTGAAGTAGAAAGAATAAAGATTATTTTCCTTCTAGAGCCTTCAGAATATCATTACAAAAACGTTCCGTATTTTCAAGATTTATACGCACTTTATCGATAGGAGTTGCTATCCCACCAGTTTGTATTAAAGCAGGAAATCCTAGGTTTTGAGGAGTATTTTTCCATACAGCTTGTTCTGCAGCCATATCTCGAAGCGAAATCAATGCCCCGATTGCTTTTTCCTTTGACAAGTTATTAATTTGACATACTAAACTATTCATGTCCATAACCGCATATTTCGGTCTTTCTACTGGATTAGATGATTTATAGATACCACATTCAACACCATCAAACCATACTGCAACACCATGAATCTTATATTCCATCCATAAGAAAAAGAAAAGATTATTTATAAAATTATTTATATTTTCTCATCGTTTTCCATTCGATAGCCGTTTTCATTAAGCTTGGGATGAACCCAGTTAATACAAAATTCTTGTACAATAAAATCCCATCTTTTTTCCCTAAGCTGATAACCATTGGTTTTACAGCGGAAGAATAATGTAATAAAGGCTTTCCCTTTTCCAAGCGAAAAATATTCTTAACAACAACCCGAGCTTGTTTCTCTGCGCTCTGCGCCGTTTTTTCTTCGGGCATATTGTTTATATCGCCGGCAGCGAAAATGGTTGGAGAGTTAAGTACCTGAAGATGCTCATTAAAAAAAAAAAAATGTTTAGCATCAAGTTGAGCCGCATAATGTTTTTCTAGAAATTCGTAATTTGGTCTGATTCCTGTGCAAAGAAAAACTAATTCTGAAGAAAAAGACTTGCCAGTTTCAGTCCTATAATACCCTTTTTGATGATTTATGATACGTTCATTAAAAACTATCGTAACACCCTTTTCCTCCAGCCATTTTCTAGCATATTCTCTGGCTTTAGGAGGAGTCCGTTCCATTAATTCCTCTTTGGCATGGACAAGAGTAAGCTTCTTTTCAGGAAAAGCTGCAATAATTTCGGCTGCTAACTCCACACCAACGATGCCGCCTCCAATGATCAGTACGTTTTGTGCTTTTCGCAATTTTTCTGCATACTGCGTAAGCTCTTTTGATCTGCCAGCAATGACCATCTCCGCTTCTTTGATAGGAGATTCGTAACGGGAACCAGAAGCAATAACAAGATAATCGTAAGGAAACACCTGAGAAGCGGTATAAACCTCTTTTTCATCAATATCTATTACATGCCCTTGCACTATCTGTGTTTTCTTTAAATATTGTAAATGCCGCACTTGGATTTTCTCCGCATGTTGTGGTTCGACTAATGTTCTCAGGACAGAAGGAGTAAATTCAAAATAATCCTTCAGATCTATCAACGTTACATTAAAATCTTTTTCAAGTAGCTCTGCTGCCAAAGCACCCGCAAAACCACCACCGATTATGACTGCATTCTTCATTAAGAACCCTATTACATCACACTCTTTTTATGCTTTACCGTAAGCAGCTACATTATTCTTTATCAATAGCTAAAGCTCCTGTCCACTCAAATAGATACTAATAAGAACGAGAAGCCGCAGGCTTTTTCCCATTAATTTAAACCTCATCTTCCGTAAATTCTTTAAAGATTGCTTCATAACTTTCCGCTCCTCTCTCATCTATAGAGCGATAATATTTATTTAATTGTTTAAATTCTTCATATCCAATACCAAGAGGAACATAATTAAGAATCTCATCCAATTGATGTTCAATGATTTTTGGATCATCTATTCCTTCTCTTACAATGAGAGAAATGCTTTTATGTATACGGGGAAGTTGATCCTTAGCAAGAGTTAATGCGGAATTAATAAGATCATAGAGAGGGTCTTTTGCCATTTGTAGCCTCATAGCACAGCATTGATTAACAGTTCTCCTTAGAATTTTATCTTTATGCAAGCCGATACTTTTTTTAAATACTCTCTTATTTCTTATTAAAATGACTATCTCCGAGAGAAATAGAAAGATACTCTTTATTATTATACTTATTCTTAGTATCTTAGGTTTAGGTTTTGCCATCTACCAAAGTTACGAACATTATTTCCTTACAGAAAGCGGTTGTGACTTCAGCAAAACCATCTCTTGCTCCATTGTCACCCAATCTTCATATGGTGAATTCCCGCAGAACTCTGGCATTGCGGTAGCACTTTATGGCGTCGTGTGGTGGGGAATTCTTATACTTTTATTCTTAGGGAAACGTAAAATAAGAAACTGGGTAATATGGAGCTGGCTAACCATTGGCATTCTAAGCATAGCCTATTTGATATTCATCGAACTCTATTTGTTGCCAAAAGACATTGGATTTATTGCCATCTGCCCTTTCTGCACCGTGCAGCATGCGCTGATTATCATACTGCTTGTTCTAAGCTTCTTTGTTTTGAGAGAAAAAGTCGGAAATCAAACTAATCTTTGATTACCGCCCCTTGCAAAATCGTTGTAATAGAAATCTTTATTAATTTCTCAAAATACCTAGACTTCAAAGAGGTGAAATTCATGGCTAAGAAAAAAGGGACAAAGAAAACAGGAAAGAAAGGGAAGACTTGCGAATATTGTTAAAACATCCTCACAAACTCTGGTTACTTTGATTCCATAACCAGTTTAGCAGTATACATTCCATTGATGAACGCATCTTCGGTGCTGGGCACATCATGATCATTTGCCAAAAAGAGACGTAGCTCTGGATTTGGATTAATGTATTGATCACCAAGAAAAAATAAGGCTGGTTTCCACGTTTTCTGTGTAATAACTTCCCATCGTTTAAAATATTTTTTTATGTTGCCTTTTCCGGAATAAAAATAAAGATATGTGCCGTCTGCTTCCCTGGATATGGCAGATCCTTCCTTAACAGAAAAAAAATTATAGCCTTTTACATCGTAAGGTTTCCTTATTTCTCCATTTAGATGATAAAAAGAAACATTAATGCCTTTTTTTATTTTCTGTGGGGTTATGAATTTATTAGTAATATTCATCGGCGTGGCTAACACTAACTTTCGGCACTTATACTTTTTATGGGACTTAGTTTTGAGCTCGAAATGATTGTTATAACGCGTAACTTGAATAACAGAATCTTTAATGATATCATTTTGAAATCCTTTCATTATTTTATAAAAAAACATCTTAAATGAATAACTCTGCACAATCAAAGGCAATAACGATCCCAGAAAGACCGCAGTGGATACTTTCCGTGGGTCGCAGAAAAACGAAGCAAATAAGAATTGTTCAAGATACTCAGCAACAAAAGATTCTAGACCGTTCTCTTTGATATAATCTCCCGCTTTTTGATGATAATATTTTTGAAGCAATGGATCCTGTTCAATCAGTTCCTGCCGCGAATGATTCTGCGAATTTTTTCTCAAGTTCAGAACATGAAAACGAAAGACGTAAAGATCTTTCAATAGCCTTATTCCCGCAGGAATATGTTTTGCGAGCCTTAACGAAAACACGTGGTAATGTTCTTTTCCCTTATGGAGATGAGAATTGCTAAAATTAACTTTATTGACTTTCCGTAGATAAGGCAAGACATGATAACAGTCGTCAGTGACGTAATACGCCCCATAATTAACTTCCCCATCGGGAGAAGTTTGAACCCGGCCGCCAATCTCCTCAGCAATAATTTTAAATTTTTTTCCATGCTCATGCAATCCCCTTGCGCATCCCAGACCTGCCATTCCCGCGCCAACAATAATAATATCTTCCATTTGAGATTTTATTCCTGCCTCTTTCTGGATGTTTATCCATAGAAGTAAAGAGTTCTTGCTCATAAATTTATCTTTTTCACTCAAATCCACGACGTTATTGAAAAGTGTGGGAGCATCAATTGCGAAGACCTATTTCTTTCACCTTCTGGCTGACAAGGGGGACTTGCCCCATCCGGGGAACGTCAGCCTTTGGTTACAGAAGCAAGGTCGTAGCCCGATGCTCCACGAACGAAGTGAGAACTTTTCAATAACGCCAAATCCACGCAACCTTTATTAAACTAAACAGTCTCCTAAACTAAAAAGAGGATGAAACATCTTACTAAGTTAAAAGATTTAGAAATAATGTCCCTGATCATTCGGGAAGATATTATCACCTCTCTAAAAGCAGCCGGCTCAGGACATTCTGCTGGACCTTTAGGCATGGCTGACATTTTTACAGCTCTTTATTTTAATGTTCTCAAACATAATCCCAAAAAGCCGCAATGGGAAGGAAGGGATCGTCTCGTCCTTTCCAATGGTCATATTTGTCCTGTTTTATATGCAACAATGGCCAACGCAGGGTATTTTCCCAAAGAAGAATTGTTAACCTTGCGTAAATTAGGCACACGCCTGCAAGGACATCCCCATCGGAAAGCTTTGCCAGGACTTGAAACCACATCTGGCCCTCTCGGCAGCGGCTTAAGCCAAGCGGCAGGAATGGCCTACGGATTAAAGATAGACAAAAAGGAAAACAAGGTCTTCTGCCTCTGCAGCGACGGGGAACATGATGAAGGAAACCATTGGGAAGCAGTACTTTTTGCCGCTAAAAATAAACTGGATAATTTGATTGTCATTACCGATCGAAATTATATTCAGATCGATGGGAATACGGAAGATATCATGCCATTAGATCCTTTAGATGCAAAGTACAAAGCATTTAATTGGGATGTGATTACGATCGATGGAAATGATATGAATGCAATCATCAGCACTTTACAAAAAGCCAGACAAAATGCAGGAAAGAAGAAGAAAAAGAAACCCCTGATGATTATCGCCAACACTATCCCTGGGAAAGGCGTAGATTTCATGGAAAATGATTATCGCTGGCATGGCGCTCCACCGGGAAAGGTTGTAACAGAAAGGACCCCGCCAGCAGAAGAACAAGCGGATGTGGCTTTGGAAGAGCTTCACGCCCGGGAAGCGGAAGAGCGTGGAGATTGGTACATCAAACATCAAAAATTAAACCCAATCCACTTCAGAAAAACAAAATGAATGGACAAAACGTAAACAAAAAAATGAACTTAAATTTCTTTCGCGAAAGAGTTCCCACCAGGCATGGATACGGCGACGCTCTTCTCGAATTAGGGAGAAAAAATCCTAATGTTGTCGTTTTATGCGCAGATTTGACAGAATCTACTAGGGTTCATTCTTTCCGCGAAAAATTCCCGCAGAGATACATTGAAATGGGTGTCGCCGAGCAAAATCTCGTCACCGTAGCCTCTGGATTAGCAGCCGTGGGAAAAATTCCTTTCGTCTCTTCCTATGCAGTTTTTTGCCCCGGTAGGTGCTGGGAACAAATTAGAACAACTATTTGCTACAATGACCAAAATGTAAAAATTATTGGTGCTCATGCGGGGATTTCTGTAGGTCCTGATGGAGCTACACATCAAATGCTGGAAGATGTTGCCCTGATGCGCAGCCTGCCAAACATGATTGTCGTTGTTCCTGCTGACTATGAACAAACGAAAAAGGCAACGATGGCACTTGCTTCTTACAAAGGACCGGCATATATGCGTTTTGCACGTGAAAAAACAGAACAGATGACTACTGCTCAAACTCATTTTAAAATTGGAAAAGCGCAAGTGTTGAAAGAAGGAAAAGACATTGCCCTTATTGCTTGCGGCCCTCCTCTCTATCAAACTTTAGAAGCTGCTGAGTTATTACAACAAAAAGGGATTAGTGCTATGGTTATTAATAGCCACACCGTAAAACCGTTGGATAAAAAAACTATTCTTAGTGCCGCTAGAAAATGTAAAATGATTATCACCATAGAAGAAGCTCAGATTACGGGCGGTTTAGGTGGAGCCGTGGCGGAATTTCTTGCTGAGCATTATCCTGTTCCCATCAAGAGGATAGGCATCAGAGATCATTTTGGGGAATCTGGAGAACCGGATGAATTGTTAAAGAAGTTTGGTTTCAGTCGAGAAGCTATTTTTAAAGAAGCGATGAAGATGTGCAGAAAATAAACAACGCTATGATTCTTTATCAGCATCATTTTCTCTCTCCCCATTCTGCTCTTAATACAAACGAACCGCGGCAGTTTTCATTTCGACAATTGCATGCCGCTCTGCTTCCGCTGTGTCCAAATGTGCCGTAATCATACGTTATTTCATCCTGAGTAACAATTTCCTTAACAGCGACTAAACTTACTTCCAGCAAGCCGTCAAGACTATTAAGAACTAAGACACTGTTCGGATCATCGCTGTGATTCGTCCAACGCAACGGCCCCTCATCTTCGATGGCTCCCCTTCCTTTCAACTTTTCATACCAGATCGTATCATGAATTCGATAATCTCGATTCGCAAAAAGTCCCAGTCCATGAATCCGTGACTGTTCCACTTTAAGCCCGCTGCGAAGATCAGTATCCGAAAGCAGATTCTTAGGTGTGTAAAGACCATTTCCGCCTATCTGATGCGGCAAATAAATACTTCCCTCCTTCGGAACTGCCTGATGTTCACGAGGAATAATCACGTAAGGCGCATCTGCCATTAGCTTTAACCTCCAATATATCAAAAAAAGTTTATCCCGACAATTAAATTCTTTGATAAAAATTTTTGTATATTAGGTAGATTTAAATACAAATAAAAGAAATATAACAAAAATACTGCGAGATTTACAGAATGGATCTTACTGATAAGAAAATCATTGCTGAATTGGATGCCAACCCTAAAATTCCGCTTACCCAATTAGCAAAGAGATTGCGGATCTCGCAGCAGGTTGCCGACTACCGTGTAAAGAGATTATTTAAGGAAAAAACTATTCTTAAACTGACACCAATTATCAATCTCAAAGCACTAGGTTACCAAGAGTATCGCCTCTTTTTCACATTTAATGCTTTAAAGCAATTTACAACCAAAGATATTTTCAGCTACCTCCAGAAACAAAAAGGAATTTATTGGAGCGCTCGTGTCGGCGGCAGGTATGATCTCGTCGTCGTTCTGTGGGTAGAAGAATTCGCTGGATTTGATTTATTTGTTCATAATCTAAACAACCAATTTCCCGGACTGCTCAAAGGATACAAAGCCTGTTATGTTCTTAACCACCACATTTTTCGGCATAAATACCTTTGCCATGATTATTCACAGTTAGAATATAATTACAACGACAAAAAGCAAGAGATAGATGAACTGGATTACGACATTCTTCAAAGAATAAAAAATGATTGCCGTGTTCCTGCATTAAGTATTGCCCTAGAGAAAAAAATATCGTATAAAACTGTTATTCATCGGATTAAAAGTATGGAAGCACAAAAAGTTATCTTAGGTTATAGGATGTATTTTAAATCTGCTGAAGAACTGAGGAGGAGCGCGTACATCGTCCTTTTTTCATTTAAAAACTATTCTCAACAGAATGAAAAAGATTTTTTTTCCTATGTAAAACATCTCGATGACATCACCCAAGCGATGCGTTTATTTGGCTTATGGGATTCGTTTTTGAACGTGAGAAGCCCTACTAATGAAAATGTTCAAGAAATGGTCATTCAACTTCGCGACAAGTTTGATATTATCGACGAATATGAAATTATTCCTGTGTTTGAAGACTTAGCCATTGACTTGCTGCCTCTTTAAAATAAAAGATAAAATAAAAAAAGAATTATTTTCTTTTTGACACTGCTTTTTTCTCTTCCTGATTGTGAGTGTAACTGCTGAAAAACAAAGCAAATACACCTGCCGCAATAGCATCATAAAACCAAAATTCGGTAGGAATAAAATACTCCACTCTATTTGTTAAAGCTACCCAGCCTATAAGATAAGCCGTGAACCCACATAAAGCAAAAATCCATGCTAGAACTTTCCATAATCTTGCGGTGCCTAAGCAAGTATTGATCCCAAAAAGCGAATAGAGATAACAATATCCCGCAAATGCTTCAGCCATAGCGATAATCCCCAATATCACAACAATTACTTGCACGATTACATTTTCCGCCGCAAAAAGGCCAACGATAATCAGCAGAAGCCCAACAATAAATCGTACAACTTTATCAACCACCCCTATATTTCCCATACTGCACACCTCTTTTTGATAATAATGATTATACTACTAATTTACTCCTCTTTATATTCCTTTTGTATAGAGAACTTTGCAAAATTGATTTCCTGCTCTAAATTCTCTATATTTCATATTTTGGATCAAATGGCATAAACATTTAAATATACGAATAACTCCCAGGCAAAAATAACCAAACAATAATTAACCGACACTATATCTAAAGGACATAGCTAAATGAACGGTGCCTTATGTTCTTTACTATATACACGGACAAGGGTGAAACCATGAAAGAATCAAAAAAACAAAAATCAGAAGAATCATGCTGCAGCGGCAAGTGCTCTTCAGAAGAAAAGAAAAAAAAGGAAACGTGCTGCGGCGGATGCTGTGGCTGAGAAATAAAGAAATCACGGAAAAAAGAAGTTATCTTAAAAAATTAAATTTCTCGTGCAGAACATTTTTATATTAAAACTACATTCTTAATCGT
>CAZCXW010000003.1:28577-50823 GCA_964502785.1 uncultured Methanosarcinales archaeon
ATGACATTTATGAAGTAAAATGCAGCCATCGGATTACGAAAGCACGTAAGCAATTGTATAGAATAAGAAAGAATCTCACTCATGTGCGGAATACTTACTTTTACTGCGGCGCATCGAATGAACTGTTTCTGGTTTAGTTTATTTCTTTATGAATAGTAACGAACTTTTAAATACAAAAATGAAATCATCTTACTATGCCAAACCCAAAAGTCTTCATCACCCGTAAGATAGCGGATTCAGGAATAAAATTACTTAAACAATCGTGTGAAGTTAAAATATATCCCAAAGATCAAGTTATTCCCAAAAAAGAACTTCTCAAAGGTGTAAAATGGTGCGATGCTTTGCTCTGCCTCTTGACAGATACGATTGATAAAGACATCATAAAGGCTAATCCTAAATTAAAAGTTATTTCCAATTATGCTGTCGGCTTTAACAATATCGACATTAAATGCGCAACTGAAAAAAGAATACCCGTCTGCAACACGCCTGGAGTTCTCACTGACGCCGTTGCCGAACATACCTTCGCGCTCATGCTCGCCATTACTAAAAGAATCACGGAAGGAGACACTTTCATGAAGAAAAGAAAATTTAAAGGCTGGGAGCCGCTGCTGTTATTAGGAACGGAACTCAAAGGAAAAACATTGGGAATCATAGGTCTAGGGCGTATTGGCATCGGCGTAGCGCAGCGCGCCGGAAAAGGCATGGGAATGAATATCATCTATTACGATGTGAAAAAAAATAAAGACTTTGAAAAAGAATATAACGCAAAATATGAAAGCATCGAGAATGTGATGCAGAAAGCAGACATTATCACCTTGCACGTTCCTCTTCTTCCAGAAACGCAGCATCTTATCAATAGAAAAAGACTTTCGATGCTGAAAAAATCAGCGTACCTCATTAATACATCCCGAGGCGCGGTTGTTGATGAAAAGGCTTTAGTCAGCGCTTTACAGAAAAAACAAATTACCGGCGCCGCATTAGATGTTTATGAACATGAACCAAAATTAACAGCAGGTTTAACCGAATTAGATAATGTCATATTAACACCACATACCGCATCAGCAACAAGAGAAGCGCGTTCTGCAATGTCAGAACTCGCTGCAAAGAATATCATAGCTATTCTTCAAGGGAAGAAACCGGAAGCCATTGTTAATCCCGAAGTTCTCAAAACTAGTTAAATTTTTTTGCTTATTTCCTGCTTCATTATGTCTTGAATTGTTGAAACAAAAAGAGAATAATTAGTGCTTCGAGGTCTTTTTTCCAGCCCCCTAGAGGTAAAACCGTATACTCGGTTAGAACACTGATTTTCAGGGTCATCGAAATGTCCTTGGGAACCTTCCCATGAAGTGGAAGAAAGAATGCACAATTCCCTGTGATAATCTTTGATTTGATGACCATAAACTTCATTCCCTACAAAAAATGAAGAGGTTAATTTTGGAGCAGAGAAAGTAAAGCCATATTTTTTATCTGTGGATTGATTAAATTCATTAAATGCATCAAGATAACCAAGCATTGCTGCAGGAAACCGTGTTTTCCCTTCATGATGTGATCTAACAGTTCCATCTACAACAACAACATTAGGATGCAGTGAATCTATAAAAGACCAAAATTCAACCGATAAATGAGATTCAATCCCCCCATAATCTTTCATAAAATCCCAACGTGTCGAGGAAATATATTCTCTTTTCACATAAGCACCTATTTCTTCTAGTTGTCTTTTTATGGGATAAACCACAAAATCCCATCCATACCGTATATTGCCAACAACAAGAAGAGGTAGTTGTGATTGTTTTTTCTTTTCATCGATAATGTGAAAGACATTAACTGCTTCCTCTGCTGTTTTTTTAATATATTCAGTATCATAATCTGTCAGAATGAGAGCTTGATTTTCAATCCAAGGCAAGTTTCTAAACGTTTCGAAAGCCATTCTTTCATGCTCTTTATATTCACGAATATGCCGAGAATATTCCAATTCGAGATGTAATTCATCCTGAGGATTAAATCCACCTTGAGAAATAAAAGCAATTTTTTCTTCTAGATCGTCTCTAATATCATTTCCTTCTCTCTGTTCAATATATTTAACAAGGCTGGAAGTAGGCAACAAGTGTAAGGCTCTGATGGTTTCTACAGTAATATTAGAAACAGGTGGTTGAAGAAGCCACTGCCTTAATTTGGCTGATTCGAGGTAATCAAAGAATTGCTGGCGATAATCTCTCTCCGGTAAAAGTAATTTCAATCTTCTTAGAAAATCACCTGCTCGATAATCATTTAAATTTGAATCATCTAACGCTTCCAAGATAGTTTGATGACTGCCTAACTCCCTGGCATATTTTCCTGCGCTTTTTGCCATGAAGATTATTACAACGGATTATTTAAAAATCATTTGTAAAATAAGAGAAGAAAGATAAAAAAAAATAAATGCTTACTTTTTTGCGCCCATGATCCTGAACATCGTAGTTCCGCATTTAGGGCATTTTCCTTTCATTGCTCTTCGCACAACACCGCCCTTTCCTTTCATCGTTACTTCTTTGGCATCTGCCATTTGCTTCTTCGCTTTACACTTAACACAATAACCTTCAATTCCTGCCATCTTTTTACCCTCCTATTTTTTAAATGCATTCAATAAGAAATGTTCCTTTACTCTACTCGAAACATCTCATTTTGACACTTTATTACCGATAAAAGGACTATTTGCTATTTAAAATTGTTGGTTTTTAGGGGGTCTTATGCATTCATTCATATTTACTAGAAAGTAGTTCTTGAGTCAGACTAGTGGAATTTCTAATGTCAAAGAAATTATCGCACAATCCCTGCTTTTATGGCAAACTGTTCCGTCTCTAATTCTGTTTTTCCCTGAAAGACAATTTCTTTCACTCTTAAAACTACAAGCAGATCATTTTTAATCATATTTATTGATTTCTGAAAGTCTTTAATATCACTGACGAGCACGATTTGAGCTAATTCTTCTTTGAGCGACAGCTTTTGTTCCGATTTATACTTGCGGACAGTATTAATTATATCAACGCCAAAATCCCCCGCTTTTTCCGCTTCCTCATCAATCATTTTACTATCAAACTGCGGCCAAGAAGAAAGATGAATGCTTTTCTTCTTTTCTTTCTGTGCAAAATAAAGATGGTATACTTCTTCCGTGATATGCGGCATAATGGGCGCCATTAATTTAAGAAGTGCTAAAACACTTGCATACAGTGTCGCTTGAGCGCTTACCCTGGAGGCTTTTCCACGCTTATCGGGATTGTAAAGACGATCTTTACATATCTCTAAATAATGATCACAAAACGTATGCCAGAAGAAATTTTCTACCTCTGCTTTGGTGCGAGAATATTCATATTTATCGAACGTTTCCGTGCAATCTCTAATAAGCTTGTGCAGCTTGCTCAGCAGCCATCGATCAAATACTTCTATACTTTTTCCTTGTTGATAATCTTCCAGATGCATGATCGCAAACTTAGCTGCATTCCATAATTTAGTGCTGAACTTTATCCCCGTCACTAAATCTTTTTCTTGAAATGGCAAGTCATCACCTAATTTAGAACCAGCTGCCCAAAAACGAAGCGCATCAGCTGAATACTTGTTCACCATTTCTTGCGGTTCGATAATATTGCCTTTCGATTTTGACATTTTCTTGCCATGAGGGTCCTGCGCATGACCAGAAATGACAACGTCTTTCCAGGGATTCATGCCTCTATGCAATTGCGATTTAACAAGTGTATTAAAAAGCCAAAACGTAATGATATCATGAGCTTGCAAGCGTAAACTCATTGGGAATAACTTTGCTTTAAGCTCTTTATCTTGCAACAATTCAATAGCTAACTGCGGCGTCAGAGAAGACGTTGCCCAAGTGTCAAGAACATCCTTTTCTGGGGCAAGATTTTTGGAATCAAATCCTTTTGGGGTTATTGAAAGCGGATCTACTGGCAGCTCTCCCGATTTCGGTAAAATAACATTCCCCTGCAGATCATACCACACAGGAATAGGAACGCCAAAATGACGCTGGCGAGAGATGCACCAATCCCAATTTAATCCTTTAATCCAGTTATCGTAACGCACTTTCATATGCGGCGGGTACCAATTCAATTGTGAGCCTGCCTGGAGAAATTTCTCCCGAAGATCAAGATATCGGATAAACCATTGCTTCGTGGCCACGTATTCGATATCAGTGCCGCAGCGTTCATGAACATTCACCGTATGGTGCAAAAGCTCTTTTTTGAGTAAAACCCCTTGAGAATCTAAATCAACTAAAATTTTTTCTCTTGCTTTGACGGAATTCAACCCTTTGTATGGGCTTAACTCATTGTATGTTCCCGTTTCATCCATAATTAAGACCGGCTTTACATCAGGATGGCGTCCCATCCATTCCACGCAATCCAATCCGCCATAAGTACAATAGAAAACAATGCCTGAACCATATCCTGTTTTGGCTGAGGTATCATGAGATATTGGAACTGGTCTTTGAGCGAAAGGAATATTTACTTTCTTCCCTAAAATGTCTTTGCCCTTAAAAGTTCGAATAATTTTCATAGGGAATTCTTTATTCATTTTTTCTACGGCATCCTTACTCAGAATCCATTTTTCCCCGTTCTCCCGCTGGGCGACAACATAATCTCCTTTTTCATCCAGTGAAATACCAACACATCCCGGGTGCAGTTCTGGTCTGGTCGTCGCATAAATAATGTACTCACCTGATTCCGTTTTTGCTTTAATGTAGTTGAGAGTAGTATCTTTTTCTACATCTTCCATTTCGACTTGGGCAATGGCCGTTTTACAATTTGGACAAAAAATAATCGGCGCTTTTTTCTGGTAAATTCTTCCCGCATGATATAAATCAATGAACGATTGCTGAGAAATTCTTCGGCAATGGTCATTAATCGTAGAATAAAAAAGAGAAAAATCACAGCTCATACCAATTCTTTTCCAATCGGCCACAAAATCAGGTCTTATTTCTTCCAGAGTTTTTAAACACAACTTAATAAACTCATTTCTTTCCATTCTCTTAGAAACTACATTCTTCGTCTTTTCGATCAGTTTTTCCGTAGCGAGCCCATTATCATCCGTACCGAAAGGATAGAAAACATTTTTTCCCATCATCCGCTGATAACGGGCAATAAAATCGCCTTGTGAATAGCTAAACGCATGCCCAATATGCATCTTTCCAGAAACGGTAGGAGGAGGCGTATCAATACTGTAAATTTCTCTTTTTTTATCCTTTTTATCAAAAGCATAAATCTTATGCTCTTCCCAATATTTCTGCCATTTTAATTCCGCTTCTTTGGCATCATAATCCTTTGGAAGTTCCATTTCATGCTTCTCAGCAGGGTGGTATTTAAATTCTTTTCTTGTGACTTTGCATTCAATTGCTACAGAATATTTTTAAAATAGTTACTAAAATGGATATATATGCTACTTGTACGCCGGGATATAGTTTACTTGCAACGAGCTGAAGGAGAAGTAAAACTTCCCAAGATGGCTCCGGAAAAACTGAAGCATCCCTTTCTCGTTGCCCCAACGGATAGCGTACGCGCCGATAGTGTGTCCAGTTTAGAGAATGAAGTAGCATACGGAGATTTATTTGGCGTATGGAGCGGATACCGCTCTGTCCTCATTCTCGGAAGCGACAAAATGTATAAATTAAAAGGCGTCGCTTTTGATCCACTGAAAATCCAGACTAGAGATCACGGAGATTACTGGGATGTTCTAGGCGCGCAATTCACTCAATCAGCGCAATTTGAACAGCGGATGTCCCATCGGTTTAACAAAGTTCTGAAAGATGAAGGTCTCGAGTCTGCCGTAGAATGTCTTGGGTACTGGCATTTTCCAGCAAAAGTAAAAGGAAAAAAGTTATCCGCTTCCATCATGGAAGTGAAAGGAGATACAAGATTAGATGAGTTAGTTTACGCGCAAAAAGTCTTGATGAGCAAAACTTTTCCGAATTTTAAACTAGAACAACAAGCGAGATATTTCGAAGAAACCGCACAATTATACTTTGATATCGGTTTTATTGTCGGCAGACTAAAAAAGTTAATGGACCGTTCCGGCCAAACATGGGGAGCTTCAAAGATAGTAACAAATGCCAATTGTGGGAATATTGTTCTTTATGATGATGGAAATAACGTTAAAGTGAATTTTGTGGATTTCGATGCCTCCTGCGGCGCTGAAGAATTTTCGAAATCAGAAATTAGAGATTTACAAAAATGGGAATATGGATATTTATGTCAAGAAATTGTTAATATCGCAAATAGACAACCTTTAAGCATGCGGCCCTTGAGGTTAAAGATTGAGATTGAATATCAGTTTGGTTTTGAATATTATATAGGTGGACGATTAATGCATGGGTTCATAGATGGTTATCAATCAAAAAAGAGAAAATATGAAAATTCTCTTCCGAAGGAAAGATTTAGAGTGATACAACAGCTAGACGAAACTCCCAACCTCACCTATACTTATTCAAAATTTAAGGAAGGTATAAGCGTTAAATAACCAAGCCTATAATAAGAAGAGATGTTATTCACTCAGTTTAGTCCCTCTACTTAAACTTTCTGCCCATCCTGCCGGCGTAATCTGAATAAATTCTGCTTTTTCCTGCATCTCATGAATCGTATGCGCTCCGCAATAGCTTAGCCCGCTTTGCACACCTTTAATGATTCCTTGAATCACCCCTTCCATCGAGCCTTTGTAATCAACGAGTGTGGAAATGCCTTCCACAAAAACATCTAACTTTTCTTTATACTTCTTTCCTTCCAGATTCTCCTTCCGTTCATGACTGCTTTCATACGAAGCGCTGCCCATATACCTTTTATACCGTTTTCCATCTTTCATAATAATCATTCCTGGCGCTTCATCTGTTCCCGCGAAAAATGATCCTGAAAAAACACTGCTGGCTCCCGCCGCCAACGCTTTCGTGACATCCCCGGGATATTGCAACCCGCCATCGGCACAAACAGGAATATCATACTCCCGCGCTACACCCACCACATCCATAATTGCTGTCAGCTGCGGTACTCCTGCTCCCGAAATAATTCTCGTCGTACAAACTGGAGAAGGACCAATCCCTACTTTTAACCCATCCGCGCCTGCTTCAATAAGATCTCTTGCTGCATCTCCTGTAGCGATATTGCCCACCATTACTTCTACAGAAGGAAAATGTCGTTTTAATTCTTTTACACACTGAATCGTAAGATCAGAATGAGCATGAGCAATATCTAAGACAAGCACATCAACATTTGCATTGATTAAAGCTTGACTCCTCTCCAAAGTATCCTTAACTCCAACCGCTGCACCGACACGTAGCCTTCCACGTTCATCTCGACACGTATTAGGCCAGTATTCAAGTTTTTTAATATCCTGAGTGGTAATCAAGCCGCGTACTTTCCCATCCTGTAACAAAGGAAGTTTTTCTACCCGATGTTTGAATAGAATATTCTTTGCTTCTTCCAAGGCAATACCATAAGGAGCTGTAATGAGTTTTTCTTTCGGTGTCATTACTTCAATGAGATGCCGGTCCATATTTGTTTCAAAAATATAATCACGAGACGTGAAAATTCCTACTAATTCTTCCCCATTCATGACCAATAAACTTGTGACATTCATTTCTTTCATGACTTCAACCGCTCGTCCTATTGTAATAGTGGGAGCTACAGATACAGGATTTTCAATAATATAACTTGTAGAGCGCTTTACTTTCTTTACTTCCTCCACTTGATCTTCAATTGTCGAGAATTGATGAATAACTCCTAAACCACCCTCTCGAGCCATAGCGATGGCCATTTTATGCTCCGTCACCGTTGCCATGTTGGCGCTTACGAGAGGAATATTAAGAAAAATCCCCTTTGTAAATCTGGTTTGTAAATTTGCCTCGCTTCTGGATTTTAGAGGCGTCCGCTTAGGAACCAGAAGTACATCTGAATACGTTAATCCTACCCTCATCTTCATCCCCGAAGAAGATTCAAATTTAAATACATTATGGAGACAGAGTAGCGAGAAGAGTAGCGAGAAGAGTAGCGAGAGCGGTTCTGGAGAAAAAGGATTGTCCTCACCGCACATATACGCTTGCGAGAAACAAAAAATATTTATAGATGATTCAGAGGATAATGTAGTTCCATCATATGATTGTACTCAAACATGTAGCCGTTATTTTCCTATTGCTTCTCTCCGCTTTATTTTCCGGGTTAAGCCTTGGTTTAATGAGCCTCGACCCTTTTTCCCTGCATCGGAAATCTAAATTAGGCAATGAAGCCGCAAAAAAAGTGTATCCTTTGCGAAAACGCGGCAACCAGCTCTTATGCACTCTTCTTATTGGGAATATTGCCGTAAATTCCACGATTGCTGTTCTTCTCAGTTCCCTTACTACCGGCTTTATCGCAGGGCTGACCGCCACTGCTTTAATCGTTATCTTTGGCGAAATCCTGCCGCAGGCCGTCTTTGCCCGCCACGCCTTGGAATTCGGCGCCAAATTTTCATGGATGGTATACCCTTTTTTTATTATCTTCTATCCAATCACTAAACCAATTTCCTGGGCTCTGGACAAAATACTGCGTAAAGAATTGCCTTCAACCTACTCGCGAGGAGAATTTCAACTCCTCCTGCAAGAACATAAAGAATCCTCCGAGACAGACCTCACTGCGCATGAATTATCTCTCCTTCAAAAAGGGCTGCAGCTGTCCACGAAACAGGTCAGAGATATTATGACGCTGAAGAAAGATGTTTTCTTTATTTCTCATGATGCTGTCTTGGATAAAGAATTGATCAGAAAGATCAAGAAAGAAGCGCATTCCCGTATCCCTGTTTTAGATGCAGAAAAACAAAATATTATAGGGATATTGTACAGTAAAGATCTTGTTGCTGTAAATCCCCTAGATGAAATTAAAGTTGAAATACAGATGCGTATTCCTGTATATCATATCCATGAAACAGATCGTCTAGATAGGGTGCTCAATCTTTTCAAAAAAAAATATGTCCACCTTTTCGCCGTTGTTGATTCTTCCAATCACCTCACCGGCATTGTAACGTTAGAAGATGTTCTCGAAGAGATCGTGGGAGAAATTGTGGACGAATACGATTGGCTCATTGATATCCGAAAGGCGCACGCTCTGCATAAGTAGTAGGCATACTGCAAGAATCTTAAATACTTTAACCCCTGTTGATAATAAAAATAACATAAACGACATATAAGACTAAAAAAACTGCCCCTTGCCAGCGATCAAGTTTGTATTTGCTGCCAATGAACATAAAAAGGAAAAGTAATGTTGCCGCTATCAATAAAATAATAAAATCAAAATTTATCCCCGGAGGCGGGGTTAACGGAGAAATTACGGCGCTGACACCTATTATCAAAAAAATGTTGAAAATATTTGAGCCGACAATATTGCCGACAGAAAGATCCATCTCTTTTCGTAAGGCAGCTATGACCGAGGTGACTAATTCTGGTAAAGAAGTTCCTCCGGCAATAATTGTTGAAGAAATTAACAGTTCGCTTATTCCCATCTGCCGAGCAATAGCTACAGCGCTGTTAACAGTGAATTTTCCTCCAAAATATAATGCAGCTAACCCACCTACAATCATGAGAGATATAATTGGAAGTGAATAATTACTCTTTTTTTCTAAAGTATCAGCCGATGTTGTGGTTTTTGCTTGAATTAATGTGAATATGTAATAAAGGAAGAGAAAAAAGAATAACAAGAGAATAAATCCATCTACTCTGGTGAGGAGATTACTGCCATTAAAATAACTTTTATTAGAAAGTATAAAAAAAACAATTACAGCCAATAACGCAAAAGGAATTTCTCTCCATACCGTAGAATTTTGAACTTTTAAAGGAATAAGCACAGCAGCTAATCCCAAAATAAATAACACATTAAACATATTGCTGCCGATAATATTGCCATACGATACATCAGCATTTCCCTGCAGGGAAGCAAAGATGTTAACAATTAATTCCGGCAGGGAAGTGCCAAAAGCGACAATCGTCAATCCGACCACAAGAGAAGATATGCCCCATTTTTTTGCTAATAAAGAGGAGCCATCCACTAAGTAATCCGCTCCTTTGTATAATAAAAATAAGCCAAGGATTAAAAGGAAATATTCAATCATGACTTTAAGAAAAAAGAACTTTCTTATTAATGTTATCGTGAATCCGGCTTCAAAATCTGCGGAATATACAATGAAAAAGTGCTTCCTTTTCCCACTTCACTCTCAACTTCAATGAAACCGTGAAGGATGTTGCAGACGTCTTCCGCTAAGGCGAGTCCGACGCCGCGATCAGCATATTTTCTTGATTGAAAAATAGTCGGAAGTTGTTCTTCTGGAATTCCCATGCCGCTATCTCTGACAGAAACTTGGACGAAAGGATCATCGGGAGTATAATGTCCATGATTATGCGGCCCGAGATGTTTCAAGTCTTCATACGAAAAATGTTTGACTTTCGCAGCTAAAGACAAAGGAACATCTTCTTTTCCCTGGCAAGAAATTTGACTTTGTGCACCATTTTGTAAAAAATTAAAGATCTGCATATAAAGAACCGGTTCTATAGTCTCTAACTCTAAACCAGTTAAACCTTCCGTTCTCAAAGGCGGATTGCCCCGATACTGAGTATTAAGTAAGCTAGCCAACCCCGCTCCCAGAGAGTTTAAACTAAAAGATTTTGGAGTGAAAGATTTCTCACTCATCAAAGCTATCGCATACGTAATGCCCCATGTGTGAGCTATACAACTGTCTATAGCCCGCAATTTTTCTCTCGTCATTTCTTGATAATTTTTCCCTTCGGGAATCAAATCAGCAGCGGAACGAAGCTCCATCATGGCTGTGGCTAATGGAGTTAAGATATCATGGCCTATATGACGGAGAAGAAATTGTTGTTGTGTTTTGGTTCTTCGATTTTTCTTATGAGGAGAGAGTGTGTAAGTGGCCATAATTTGACCACTAAATGGTAGCACTTTAAAAATATTTCTTTTTTAAACTATTCATTTCATATTTATACATAAATAATTTAAACTTTTCTCATTTCAAAAACATATGACTCTTTTCACAGTTAAATTTGCTCCCAAAAACACAGCTCAAATCTTTGGCCAGCAGTTGGGGGTATCCCAATTAAAGGATTTCATTGTTAATTATAAACAGAAAGCGAATAAAGCCGCCATTATTGTAGGTCCGATAGGGGCAGGAAAAACGTCATCAGTATATGCTCTTGCCAAAGAAATGGGATATGAAATGTTGGAAATTAATTCTTCTGATATACGCAATGAAGAAAACCTTTCCACATTCCTGGGCGCGGCTTTAGGCCAGCAATCATTGTTTTTTAAGCCAAAAATTGTTCTTATTGACGAAATTGACAACATATCTGGTGTGCAGGACAGGGGATGTCTTCCCGCGCTGCTGAAAGCGATCGAAAAATCCGCATTTCCTGTGATTATGACAGCAAATGACCTCCAAGATAATAAATTTAAAGCATTGAAAAAAGCATGTTTAAATATTGAATACCATGCTTTACAATATCGGACCGTTGCCCACTGCCTGCAATGGGTCTGTGAACAAGAAAAGATTTCATTTGATGAAAAAGGAATTAACACGTTAGCCAGGCAATCGGCAGGAGATTTGAGGGCAGCATTATTAGATCTTCAGGTTTGCTCACGGCAGGGAACACTTTCTTTTACCGATGTGACAAATCTCTCACAGCGGAAGCGGACGGAAAGCATCATCAATGCTTTAATGATTATCTTTAAGTCATCATCCATTGATAATTCTCTCCCCGTCCTTGAAAACACGGATGTTGATGCAGAAGAAGTCATGCTGTGGCTGGACAACAATCTCCAAAAAGAGTACAATACACCCGCTGCCCTGGCAAGAGCATATGAACACTTGGCGCGGGCTGATGTTTTCTTAGGAAGAATTAAACGCTGGCAGCACTGGCGATTTTTAGCGTATGTGAATAATCTTTTAACCGCCGGCATTTCCTCAGCTAAGGACGAAAAAAACCCGCAATTTATCCAGTACAAACCAACGCTGCGTTTCTTGCAGATGTGGCAGGCAAAAATGAAATTTGGCAAGAAAGAAGACATTGCCTTAAAAATGGCAGCGCTTACTCATTCCTCCAAACGCCTTGCCAGGCAACAAATTCCTTTCCTGCAAAAGATATTCCAGAAAGGAAAAGGAAAAGAAATCGCAGAGGAACTGGAATTAACCGCAGAAGAAATAGACTGGTTAAAGAAATGAATGAGAGATTCCAACTCTTTAACTACATACCATTTCACAAGCTGCTTTTCTCGATTGAAGTAGGCACTTTAAACACATAACGTCGGCTGGCATTGGTGTACCATGCTTTCAAAAGACTTGTTCCCAGAGAAATGCCGGCAACGATAGAACCGCCCTTAAGAGCCGTGTACACATTAGCGAGCAAGAATGGATCTGAAGATACAATAGACGTCGCAATATACGTAGAAACGACATAAAGAGGAGTCTGGACGGCATTGAAAGCAATAAGATCGCAAAAATATTTTTTAAAAAAAGGAGTAGCCTGGTTAATGTCCGTTCTCTCATACGCTTTATCAAGCACTTTCCCATACCAATGTCCCGTCCCGAGGGCAATGGAAAAATTGATACCACGATTAATGACGATTGCCGCAGGATTTAAACCAGCCAAAATATCAGAAACAACACCTAATAAGGATTCAGCCGCATTGCTGGCACGATCGGAAATCCTCGTCCTTTTCTCTTGCACCAGTTCATCAAGCGAAGAAGACATCTTCTAGAGATAATGGAAAGAACAGTTTAAATCTTTCCCTAAAATATTTTGAAAGCAAAGAAATAGCGCCCCGAAGGCTATTTTTGTCAAAGCTAAAATTAAGTTGTATACTAAAAATCATTAGAAATCGAACATATTAATGATTTTAGTATATATAAAATACGCCAAATAATGTTCGAATTCTAGCGCATTTTAGTATATTTAGAGAATTTTGAAAAACTCAAAATGCACAGAATTTTCTACCATTTTCTTTGATTGGTGGTGAACTTCTCTTCTTTGAAGCAGAAAATTCTTGCACAAAAAGGGATCATTTTCCCTTTTGTGTTCTGACAGATAACTTTGCAATTTATGTGTAAAATTCTACGAATTTAGAGCAGGAAATCAATTTTGCAAAGTTCTCTTTACATAAAGCTTAATAAAGCATCTTTTCCTCCTCTTTGTCAAATGAAATTTAATATGGAAGAAATGGGCGCTTTCTGCAAGAAGAAAGGTTTTTTCTATCCTTCCAGCGATATTTACGGTGGTCTGGCCGGTTTCTACGATTATGGGCATATGGGCACTTTACTGAAAAAAAATTTTGAAGACTGCTGGAGGAATTACTTCCTGAACCTAAACGATAATTTTTTTGAAATTGAAACAGCAAATATTATGCATGAAAGAGTGTTTAAAGCTTCTGGTCATTTAGAAAAGTTTGTAGACCCCGTTGTTGCTTGTTCAAAATGTGGGTTTAAAGAAAGGGCTGATCATTTTGTTGAGCATGTTCTGAAACGCCGAGTTGAAGGACACTCCCCAGAACAACTCACAAAACTCATTCAAGACCACAAATTACGATGCCCTACGTGTCAGGCTGAGTTTAGACCAGTCAAAGTTATGAATATGATGTTTCCGATTCATTTGGGAACTGCTCATAAAGAAAAAGTTTCTGCGGAAGGTGTTCCTGCTCTTCTTAAAGCTTCTTCGGAAGAGGTGGTTGCATACCTCCGCCCAGAAACGGCGCAGTCGCCATATGTTAATTTTAAAGTTCAATACGAACTATTAAGAAAAAAAATACCTCTCGGTTTAGCTCTCATCGGCAGAGCCTATCGAAATGAAATTTCCCCCAGAAAACTAACGTTGCGCATGAGAGAATTTACGCAAGCGGAACTGCAAATCTTCTTTAATCCCGTGAAAATAAATGAACATCCATTATTTGAGGTAGTAAAAGACTACAAGTTGCGTACTTTGCTCTTAGAAGACAGAGCGGGAAATACGATTACTGAAAGAACAGCCGGAGATCTCATCGAAAAAGGCCTGCCTAAATATTATGTTTATCACCTTGTGAAGATCCAGCAATTTTATATTGATGTCCTAAAAATCCCTTCCGAGAAATTCCGCTTATATCAGCTCAGTGACCAGGAAAAAGCTTTCTACAACAAATATCATTTTGATATTGAGATAGAACTGCAAGAACATGGTTTTACAGAAATCGGCGGGCTTCATTACCGCACTGATCACGACTTACAAGGCCATCAACGTATTTCCAAAGAATCTATGGAGATTCTCGATGAAGAAAGTGGAAAAAAATATATTCCGCATGTGCTGGAATTAAGCTTAGGCGTTGATCGCAGCGTGTATTCTCTATTAGATATTAATTACGAAAATAACGAGCAAAGAGGAAATATCATTTTGCATCTGCCGCCAAAAATTTCCCCCATTTTCTGCGCGATTTTTCCTTTGGTTAAAAATAAGCCGGAAATCACCGCAAAAGCAGAACAAATATACCTCGAACTTAAGAAAAATTTTAGCTGCTTCTATGACGAAACGGGAAGTGTAGGGAGAAGGTATGCCCGCGCTGATGAAATAGGCGTTAATTATTGCATCACGGTTGATTTCACTTCGCTGGAAGATGAGGCTGTGACGATTCGCGACCGGGAAACAACGCAGCAAATTCGCGTGAAGATTTCGCAATTGGAGCATACTTTATTAAGAAGATTTCAGGGTGAAGAAGAGTAAATAAAAGTGAGAAAAGCAGAGTTTAAATATTCTAAAGAACTTCTATGCTTTATGGATAAAAAAGGAAGGGCTGACCTGGTGCTGATTCTAAGCATAAGTATGCTGATAGCAGGAGTTATTTTATTTTTCATGGCGAGAAATGATTCTTTTTTATTCACAAGCGTCGGACTGTTCCTTGTCGGTTTTATTTTACTGCTTGTAGAAGGATATAAACAGTTCCTTTCGCCCAGTCATCAACTCCAGAAAAATCTCAAAGAGACTGAATCAAAACTGTCTGAATGGACCATTGATGCGCTTAAACAAAATTATAGCCAAACCTATCAATTATACATGAAGAGTTCAGAAGCGACAAAACAGAATTTTTATGCAAAGATTATGAAAATAAGAGAGGAATTAGAAGAATTAATGAAAAAGAGAAAAAGAGTTGAATTCTTATTAGATCAGACCGTAATGGGAACACCGCTGCAAAGAAAAAAACATTTTGAAGAATTAACGACAATCCTGCCTCTCCTGCCGCAACAAGAACAAGAATTATTTCAATCAAAGCTGATGCAAGTTAAGGAACAGTTGGGTTCTGGTATTTAATCATGTCAAAGAAAATTAGTCCACCACCCATTAGAGCATAGAAAACTATAAAAATAAGAACTTCGCCCAAAGAGAAAGGGGGTGTGATTATGGAAATTAAAGATGTAAAATCAAATCAAGGAAGTGTAGATGTTGTTTTAGACATCATAAAAAAAGAGTCGCCGCGCACATTTGAGAAATTCGGCAAGCAGGGAAAAGTATGCAATGCCCGCGCCAAGGATAACAGCGGGGAAATTACGATCACCCTTTGGAACGAAGACGTGGAAAAAGTAGACGTCGGCGACAAAATTCATATTTCTAACGGCTGGTGTTCAGAATACAAAGGAGAAAAACAGCTTTCAACAGGAAAGTTTGGGAAAATTGAAGTTGTAAAAAAGGCAACAGGGAATGAAGTATTCAGCAACGATCCCGAATTTGCCCAAGGGAAAATGCCCAAAATAGCGGAAGAGGAAGAAGAACAACCAGAAGAAGAATACAAAAAGTATGATGATGAATTTGTGGAGTAGAATTTAATTTCTTCACTTTTTTTCCAGAAATGTTTGAATGCGCGTAAACAACTGACCAGGAGGAAAGGCGCTCCCTCTATTTCTGGCAGAACCTCCGATAATATCTCCCCCGCCCCAGATATCAGTATCCAGAGCGGAAAATCCTTCTAATTGATTAAAATAAGGATACAAATCAGTTACAGGAAAATTATTGAAAGGAGAAAACTTACCTATAGAATAATGATATCGGTCACCCACTACACTTTTTAATAAAGCAAAAGCTGATACTCCGTCATGCAACAACCCTGTTTTCGCATAAGGGCCTGTTTCTCTCACGAGACTAAAAGCGTGACCACGATGAAGAATTTCATATTGTGTTGAGACATCAACAGACAATTGTCCCCCTTTACCGACGGTATAAGCATCAATTCTTGACCCTACTGCTTCGATTATGCTTCTGACTTCAAGAACTCCCATAGAAGAAACTCGGGATCGTTGTGAAGCATAATTTTCAAAAATCCAAAAAAGGTCTCTCATTACATCCGAATTAGGATCAAAAGGATAAGCTCCGGCAAAAACATCTAATTTATCTGCAGCATATATAAGCCTATTAATAAGAGGCTCACTTTTATACCCCGCTATCCTATCTGAATGTCTCAATTGCCACACGGCTAAACAGGTATCTTCATCAGAATCATTAATATGAGGTATTGCGGTGGGAATACCATCTACTTGAAACTTTTCATAAAGTCCAGATTTAATATCGTTATTTACTTGCCCGGATGTGCTTAAAGTGCTTAAGCGATCGACTTCTTCATGATGATTACGATTAAGATGCGGTCCTCTTGGGGGTTCAGTTAAGTTATACCTCGGTCTTCCATAGACATACCCATCCAAAGCAATCGAAAAAGGCGGCGCTTCAGCAGTAAACTGTTCCCATGTTTTCACGACACGCGGTTCGATGACAAGCTTAATATCAACCATAGAAAACAACATAAATTTAGTATTTTATAAAGATGAGTGTTCAAAATTGATAAAGTTGTCACTTAAGAGAGATAAATTTATAAACAATAGCTCAAAAACCACATTATGGAAACCTCTTTAGATACAGAAATTGGAAAAATTCTCTCTGCAGAAAAATATTCATGCTCACCTCCAAGGAAAATTGAAATGGGAGTAGCCATTGCTGGATTGTTATTAAAAGTCCATAATTTATACTGTAAAATTGCGATTGCTGGTAAAGCGATGCAGAAACCTGAACCTGGCTCAGCTTTTGATTTATATATAAACAATGCAGGAAATTTCTCGTACGGCGCTGTAATAACTCCTTTGGTAGATGCAACACTTGATGCGTATAAACATAGGATTAGCGAAAACTTAGAGGATACGCTTGGTAAGGATAATGTCATCTTGCGTGCTTTTAATTATTGGACTTCAAATACACATCGGCAGAATCTGTTTGCGAGTGGAACAACATTTCTTGGACTCACAGCCATCGAACTAGCGGGGATATACAACTATCCCGACCATTCCGATGTGCCTGCAATCGGAGCTGGAGTTGGATTATATACATTAGTTAGGGCAGGGGTAATAGAATTATTCGAAAAAGTAAGAACATATCAAAGAATAAAATATGAAGCAGCAGCTTTAATCACCCAAGAAGAAGCTGCTCAACCTCGTAAAGGACCAGCTCAGTCGCGAAAATCCAAAAGAAGGAAGAAGTCCTGAAGTAGAAAATAACTTTTATAAACACGAAACAATTTAAGCTGCGAGATGCCTCCCCTTCCTTCCTTAAAACCAAAAAAACGTTATATTGTATTTAGGATTATTTCTTCAGAATCATATTCTTCAGCAGAAGTAGAAGCCAAAGTACAGGAAGCGCTGTTGCATTTTTTAGGCGAATTAGGTGTGGCCAGAGCCGCTCCGATTTTTATCAAAGAGAAATATAAAAATAATAAATTTATCCTTAAAGTAGGCCATAAATATGTAGATGAAGTGAAATCTGCCCTCGTCCTCATCAAAAGTATTAAAAAGACACCCGTGATTCTGTGTTCTGTGACTGTTTCAGGAACACTCAAAAAAGCAAGCTCTTGCGAGGTGTGTATATGATGAATGAAAAACAAATGATAGACAAAATGGGGTATGATCGTTCGATTACGATGTTTTCTCCGGATGGGAGATTATTGCAGGTAGAATACGCAAAAAAAACCGTGCGGCAAGGTTCCACGGCGATGGGGATTGTCTGCAAGGATGGCGTTGTCTTCGTTTCCGATAAGCGGATTACTTCGCCCCTTCTCGTTCCCGAAGCCATCGAAAAGATGTTTAAAATAGACGATCATATCGGGGCCACGGCCGCTGGCATAATATCAGACGCCCGTGTGTTGGTGGACCGGGTGCAGCTACGAGCGCAGCAGCATTCCGTCACGTACGATTCCAAGATTGATATTCTTTCCGTCGTCAAAGAAATATGCGATTTAAAGCAAGTGTGCACGCAATCAGCAGGATTACGCCCCTTTGGTGTTTCGCTGTTAGTCGGCGGAGTAGAAGAAGATGGTTCCGTGAAATTATTCTTAACAGAACCGTATGGATTATACTTTCAATACAAAGCCGCGGTGATTGGCGAAGGAGAAGCAGAGATTGACCCTCTTTTACAGAAGAGATACAAAACCAACATGACCGTGCAGGAAGGAATTAAATTAGGCCTTCAAGCATTGAAAGAATTCCTGAAAGACGACTTTAACTTTGAACGTGTGGATGCCGCTTACATCAAAGTAGAAGAAATGAAATTCGTCAAATTGAACGATGATGAATTGAAGAAGATTATGAAATGAAAGCTTTTAATTATTTTGTTTCTTATTCTCTTGATTTTTCATCGCCAAAACCTTTAAATCAATCAAACAGCTCTCTTCTCTCATGAAACAAAAACCAATTCTCGCCAGAATGAAACGGTTCGGGCAAGTATTTGAAATTAGCGTCGATCCAGATCAAGCTTTAGAATACAAAAAAGGGCACCTTACCGATTTAACCGAAGTGTTGCACGCTGAAGGAATTTTTATCGATGCCAAAAAAGGCATTCGCGCGTCAGATACTCAACTAAAGAAAGCATTTAACACTTCAGATGAAAATAAAATTGCCGATATCATTCTCAAAGAGGGTGAAATTCAACATACTTCTGAACATCGCGCAGAAGAACGAGAACAGCACAAAAGAAAATTGATTACAATGATCCACCAGCAGGCTGTCGATCCAAAAACAGGCTACCCTCACCCTCCCGAGAGAATCGAAGCCGCTTTGGAACAAGGAAAGATTCATCTGGACGACCATCGAACAGCGGAAGAACAATTTGAAGAAATCATCCGTAAACTGAGACCAATCATCCCTATCCACATTGAACAAAAACAACTCATAATTATTATTCCTAGCCAGTATGCAGGGAACATATATGCCGTCATTCATTCCGGAGGAACAGTTTTAACAGAAGAATGGCAGACCGATGGCAGTTGGAAAGTAAAGATGAAACTGCCCGCAGGCATGGTTCCTGATTTTATTGATAAGCTTAATTCCAAGACACATGGAGAAGCGATTGTGCAATAACTTTATTACTTCTTTCCCCTAAACACACATTTCATTTCTTCCTGAGAATAAGACGTAGGGATTTTTCCCGAATGCGCATAAAGAAATAAAGCCGTATCAAACACTGTATTCGCCGCGCTAAAAATAATGCTGATGATTAAAATATAAAGAACCCCTAAAGCTGCAACAATGGAGGCAGCTAAAAGAAAAGCATTGAGGAAAAGAAAAATTGCGGGAACGAAAAAGAGAACAATTCCCAAAAAAAGAAAAAGAGTGCGAACCATACTGATCCCAACATACTTGATTAAACTCTCGCCCCACGTTTTCTTTACAGTCGCAACTGACTTTTTAAGCGCTTCAATTGGTCCGTATCCTTCAAGTACAATAGATGGCACGACAAATAAACTAACTATTCCCCAAGCCATTCCAATTAAGCTAATAACGATTCGCGCAATGATATTACCATTTTCTCGGGCTTTACTCTCAAGAATATTCAGAATAAGTCCAACCGTTGCCGCAAGCAAACTCCAGGCAAATATCTGTTTAATATGCCGTCCAGCCGCTAATAAGCCATCACCTAATGTTGCATTTCCTCCCGTAAAACGTGTCTTTGCGATATAGACAATTGCCGCATTGAAATAAGTAGCAACAAAAGTTATGGTAAAGTAAAGGCCAAAGACAGCAATGTAAATCAAAGTTGTAGCCTCGGCAACAGAACCAAGAAAAATAGGGAAAAGGAAAAGCAAAAAGAGAATCGTAGAAAAAATAATCGTGAATACAGGAAGAAGAAGTATTTCTTTATCATGTCTCATTACTGTAAAAGTATGTTTCGTTATTTCCCAGCTCCGAGAGAAACGATCCATAAATGACATTAGGGGTTGAAATAAGAAATAGTTTATAAGATTTACTTCCATCCACGCCGCATGCTATATTCAGAACACCGCCCGCCGAACCGCAAACCTTTTAAATAAACTCTCTTTTTGCTTGCTTGAGAGAAAAAAAGAAAAAATAAATTTCACGTTTTCTCAAGTATATGTAGGATGTGAAATGGAGAAAATATGAGCAGTTTAGCCGTACAAGAAAGAGACATTGTGATTCCTGGAGAAATTCTTGCCGAGGGCATGGATTATTTGCCAGGTGAAAATACCTACCGAGAAAATGATAAGATTTACGCCAAGACTCTTGGTTTAGTGACTTTATCAGGAAGAGTCGTTAAAATTACACCCCTTTCTGGTCCTTATGTTCCAAAAATCGGCGATAAAATTATCGCCAGAGTAACGGACATCACCATGAGCGGCTGGCGTGTAGATACAAATACCGCTTATTCAGCATTGCTTAATGTGAAAGATGCCACCACAAGATTTATCAAAAGACAAGAAGATCTCAGCCAGATTTTAGCGATTGACGATTACCTCATTGTTCTGATTATTAATGTAACGTCCCAGAAGCTTATTGATGTTTCGATGCGCGAGCCGGGATTGCAGAAAATTAGCGGTGGAAGAATCATCGAAATTAATAGCCAAAAAGTTCCCAGGGTCATCGGCAAGAAAGGCAGCATGATTTCATTGATCAAAACCCATACTGGCTGCGATATCACCGTTGGACAAAATGGCTAGATCTGGATTCGAGGCACACCAGAGGGTGAATTTAAAGCAGAACAAGCGATTAGGCTCATTCAAGAAAGATCGCACTTAAGCGGATTAACCGATGCGATGGAAAAATATCTTGGTGGAGAAAAAAATGACTTATAAGAAACGTCTTGACGGGCGAGCATTTAATGAATTACGACCAATGGAAGTAAAAGCAGGAGTTGTTCCTAATGCTGCTGGTTCCGCCTCTTTCCGTATCGGAAAAACTTGGGCTATTGCCGCAGTTTATGGACCAAAAGAGATGATCCCAAAATTCTTAGCTGACCCGAAAAAGGGCGTGCTGCGCTGCCATTATAACATGATGCCATTCTCCGGATCTGGAGAAAGGATAAGACCTGGATCTAGCAGACGTTCACAGGAAATTGCCATGGTTATGACTAAATCTTTAGAGCCTGTTGTTGATCTCTCTGAATTTCCAAATTCCGTTGTTGATGTTTTTGTAGAATTGCCGCAAACAGATGCGGGAACGAGATGTGCTGCAATTTCAGCTGCTTCGATTGCTTTAGCTGATGCTGGTATTCCCATGAAAGACATGGTAAGTTCCGTAGCCGTCGGCCAGGTTGATGGGATGATTGTCGCTGATTTAAATTACAATGAAGAAGCCTATCCGGAAGGCGCTGTTTCCGACATTCCCGTCGCCATGACGCATAATAACAAAGCAATCACATTACTGCAAATGGATGGAGAAATTTCTAAAGAGGATTTGCTGCAGGCTTTGGAACTAGCCAGGGAATCCACGGAAAAAATTTACGAACTGCAAAAAAAAGCGCTTAAAGATAAATTCATTAAAGAATAAAAATGGTCGTCAACAAAACTCTGATTAAAGAACTTGCGAAGCAAGGGAAACGTGTTGATACACGTTCTCTCACAGAATACAGGACCCCGATCCTTATCGAAACCGATATTTCCTGGACAGCAGAAGGTTCTTCCCGAGTACAGATTGGAGATACCGTTGTTCTCGCGGGAGTAAAATTATCTATGGAAAAACCGTACAATGATACTCCTGACGAAGGAGGAATTATGGTAAACGTGGAACTTATCCCACTATCAAGTCCTTCTTATGAACCTGGCCCGCCAGGACCGAAAGCGGTAGAATTAGCACGGGTAACAGATCGCGGCATTCGTGAAGCCAAAGCTATCGACATGAAAAAATTATGTATCGAACCTGGTGTAAAAGCCTGGTTTATTACCATAGACATCATTACCCTTAA
>CAZCXW010000004.1:0-3281 GCA_964502785.1 uncultured Methanosarcinales archaeon
GGAGAGAACATTCTCCTTTTGAGTTATACTAACCACTATAGTGAAAAGAATAATGTTGTCTATCGCTTTAGTAAAATAATCGAAGAACTAAAGAAAGACACAAAATTAGAACCGTTTGTACTTTTTGCTGATCCTCTTTCTAGATTTTCATATAAAACTTTAAAATCCCTAGATCATACAATTTATGACTATGTGACTAAAAAAATTAGAAAAGAGGCAAAAGAAAAAGCAGCAATTCTTGCTAGGCAATGGAGAAATCTTAATAAGAAGATTTTTTTTGATGAGCATTATTCTTCACTTCAGTGTATCTTAGATTTCTTTTTTTCGTACGAATTTATGTATCATACAATAGTTTACTACCTTGCTAGCAGAGAAGTGATTTGCTTTGAAAAAATCAAAACTATCGTTTTGAGTTCACGGAATAGTTTATTTGAAAAGTGTCTAATTGCCACAGCCATACAAAAAAAAATACCAGTTATAATTCTCCAGCACGGTTTAGGATTGGGAACTGCTGATCCTGAAACCCCGCCTGGAGTGAAATTTTTAGTATTCGGAAAAACATATAAGAAAAGATTACTTTCGTTTGGAATTCGACACGAAGATATAATCATTTCTGGTCCAATTATTTTTGATAGAATCATTCCATTCAAGAAAGAGGCCTGGAAGAAGCAAGGAAAGGTGGTCATTGCCACCGCTCCTTTTGTTGAAGACGGATGGATGAAAGAAAATGAATATAGAGAAGCTATACGAAAAATATTAAGATCCATTAGGTCTGATCAATCAGAAATGATAATTAAGCTCCATCCACGAGAGCGTAATAAAGCAAGATACATAAAACTCCTAAAAGAAGAAGGAATCAAAAAATTTTTTGTGACAAAAGGAATAGGTAAACAGTATCTCTACTCTTTGCTTTATGACGCTTCTTTGGTTATTAATTTCTTTTCTACTGTAGCATTGGAAGCAATGATTCTCGATAAACCCGTGGTAACCATAGATTTTGGACATCGCATTGTCCCCGATTTAAGTGATTCACCTTATCCGGGGGGACTCATAGTAAATATTGATGAAGAATTAGCTCCAATTATGAAGCAAACTTTGAGAGATAAGGAGGAATTTCAACTTAAAAGAAAGGAGATAGTTGATCTATTTTGTTACAAAGTTGATGGACATGCTACTAAAAGAATGTTACATTTAATTAAGAATCTTACGACGCAAAAGCTTAAATAAAAGCTTCCAGTAAATCCTACTAATGCTTTCGGAATTAAAACTTTCACAAAAGATTGTATTAGGAATCCTCTGTGGTCTTCTCCTTTTAATGGTCTTCTTTTCTTTCGAAGCGAGAAATAATTTAGGTGAAGAAGGATTTAATCAATGCCTTCAAGAAAAGTGTACGAAAAGAGGAGAGGCATACTGTCAAAAGCTTAATGAAATCAATAATTGCTGCCTTGGAGCAGGGGGAAAATTAGCTCAGAATAATCAAGGAGTAACATGTTCTTTTATCTGATTTTCAAAGCAATAAAAGTTTCTTCTCGATGAACTGGAATAAATAAGCCTGTTTTTTCAATATCCCCGTATTTCTTAGTTAGTACTGCTGATGAATTTTCAACATTATAGGTTCGCTCAAAATAACGCAGATCCATTGGACCGCTGATGATTAAGTATTGGTAATTATTGCGTTTTAAAAATTGATATAACTCGTCAGCCGAGGCATTAACAATATTTTCTCTGAAATCAATAACATCCTGACACCAAAGACAGGTAAATCCGCCGAAGCCGATAACAAGCTTGTCGCGAGGAGAATAGAGAAAGACGGGAGTGTTATCAGGAACTGTCGAAAACCATCTTGCATAATCCATGGCCATTGCAGGAGATTGGAAACCGCCGGAGGTAGGCCAGATAGCAGTATTGAGTTCGTATTTTGCGATGCCAGAAGTTAAAACTATCCCTATGATGATGGAAACAAGAAGACCTTTTTGTAAAAATTTATTATTTTTAAAATAGTCTAATCCTAAAAATATGCCTTCTGTTGTGACGAGCGAAATCGCGATTGCCAACAAAGGCCACACGCGAAATGCAGCGCGGGCAATAGGGATAGGAAAAGTCATCCCATTAACACCCCAAAAAGTGTAAATAAGCCAGAAAAGAGCTACGCACTGCCAATAATATGCAGGAGTAGCAATTTTCTCCCGATAACGCCAGAGGATTAAGAGAACGGCAATGAATGCAAGTAAACTGATAATAATCCCAATACCAATAGGATTGTTGATCATATTTTCGCTTTTGGCTGCAAAAAAGTCGCTAAAGGTGTAGGCGCGAGAAGCGGATCCCCCCGGATTTGTAATTAAAAGGAAAGCCGATTTAAGAAGATTAAGAAGACTGAACTGACCTCCTGAACCACTTGTGATAAGAGTTTCGCCCGCCTGCACTTTTGTTCCACCATAATATTCTTGGAATACGGAAAAAGTATATTTGTTAATAATAATGCCCCACCATAAAAAGGAGAGAGCAATGCCGCTAAAAATTGCCGCAATTTGTTTCCAATACGATTTCCCGAAGATGAATGAGGCAATGACAGCATAGAGAAGCAAAAGTGTAGTCAGTTTGAGAGGCTGCTCCATATTTTGAGTTACCCAAATACTTGCAATGAGAAGAATTAATGGGATAAGCCATTTTTTGTCTTCAAAACTTTTGTGCAGAGCATAGGCGGCAGGAAAGAAAAGGGTGATGACCAAAGAATGCGCCCAAATAAAATGGCTGAGATATGAAGGAATGACAGCTAACACGAAAGTGGCTAACAGCGCTTTGGAGGAACTGGCCATGAATTCTTTGGCAAAGAGAAAGAAAAAAAGAAAGCCGAGTGAAATAATCAATGCATTGAAGAATTTGATCGTCCAGGGCAGATTAGGAGAAGTTTGATGTAAAACCCCTATAAGAATATCGTACGCCGGGGGATAAGGATCGATGTAAGATAAAACTGTATCAATCTCTTTGGTGTTTTGAAGCGGGGGGTCATAAGCATTTTTTTCGAGGGAGACGTATTTTGCTCCGACGGCATGCCCCCAAGGGTCTTCATCTTCAAGGTAAGAATAGCCAAAAGCGCCATTGGCATAAATAAACAGAGAAATAAGAGCGATGAGAACAGCGCCAATTAAATATAAATCAGATTTAAGAATTTCTGGTTTTTTTATTTTAAAAGTTTTAATCTCTTTGAAGAAAATAATCAATGGAAAGAGAAGACTTAGGAGAAGAAATATTTTCCAGTCAAGTGGAATATGTAAAAA
>CAZCXW010000004.1:3291-15412 GCA_964502785.1 uncultured Methanosarcinales archaeon
AAAAATTAAGAAGAATGGCAAGAATAGGAAAAAAACCCAAGCCGATGCCGAGGCGGATAAAGAATCGTTCCAGGAAACTTTGAGAGCGGATGAAATTATACGTAGCCGTGAAACCAAGCCCCCAGAGATACATGAAAAATAAGATTATTGTAATTATACTCATGAAACGCTTGAGAAAGGGTGATTATTTAAGATTATCTTTTTTTAGGGATGTATACTAAAAATCATTAGAAATCAAACATATATATAAAATGCGCCAAATGATGTTCGAATTCTAGCGCATTTTAGTATATTTAGTGATTGTAATCCCATAAAATCTGGCTTCTTCAGCAGAAGTAAAGCGTTGATCGAGAACGGTTTTATAATAATCTTTGGTTTCTTTATTGTTGGCAAGGATGAGCCATATTTCTTTATGAGAATCAATTAGAGGATATAATTTTTCAGGACTGATTTTAAGTAATTGGCTGCGGTCTTGCACTTTTGTAAGTTCCAGAATTTTTGGTGTAAGACCATGACGTTTTGTATAATAATTTAATAAGTATTTATTTGATAAACCTCCTTTATCCAAGAGTATCAAAGGCTGTTCTTTGGTGTGCTCATTGATGAAAGAAACTGCTTCTTCCCATTGCAGTTTTGTGGGAGCAGAGTAATAGACGGAAAGAGCGGTTATATTTATAATTAATATCAGAAAAATAGCAATTATTTTTCTCGTAAAATGGAGTTTATCTATGACAAAAGCGAGGAAGATGTAAAAGATTGAGAATAAAAAGAGAGAATGGCGAATGAGAAAATAAGGATGAGTAATAGGGACGCGGAAAATGGGGATCTTAAGTGGAGAATGAAACGTTTGAAAGAGATACAAAATGCCACCTAAGAAAAGAACAACGAGAAAAAAATTCTGATGAACGACAAAATATTGAATAATCTTATCAGTCTTATGTTTAAAGCGGAACATCGTTATAAGAGCAATACAGATAACAAAGAGCATCGGCAAGGCAAACATGAATAATCCTAATTTAGCAAGGAAAGCGGGAACACCGAGACGGATGAAAATTTCACCAGCACCAGTATTAATAGACTGGTATTGAAAGAAGGCAATAGGAACTAAGGGCAAGGACAGAACGAAGACAAAAAGATATATTCTGAGAAGAGGATTAAATAATTTTTGCCCATGCGGCCAATTCCAACACAAGGCAATGATATGAGCGATTAAGACAAAAATAGTGAGATAATTCACAGAGAAAGAAACTAAGAGAGATAAAGCATATGTTAATGACCAGAAAAAGCTATTTTTTTTCTCAGTCGAATTATACAGATGATACAATTTACAAAAAGAATAGGTTGATACTAAAGATAAAAATGTGAATAATGAATAAATTCTGACCTCTTGAGAATAGAGAACTTGCAACATGGATGTAGCGAGGAATGAAGCGGAAAAGAGAGCAATACTTTTTGATTTTTTTCCATCACTAAAGTTTATTTCTGTAGTGAGAAAGTAGATAAGCAAAATAGATAAGACACTAAAAATAAGAGAAGGAAAACGAAGAGAAAATTCTGAATTGCCAAATGAAGAAATCCAGTAATGAAGAAAAAGATAGTAACCAGGCGGTACTGCTTCCGAAATTTTTGTTTTTTCAATAACTTCCTGCACAGTGGGAGATTCGGCTATGGAGAGAGTAAAAGCTTCGTCTGTCCAGAGACTTTCTTGGCTAAGATGAAAAAGACGGAGAGAGAAGCCTATTAAAATTATCAGTATTAATAAAATAAAGATAGTTTTCTTGGACACAGAAAAAGCGTTAGTGGAGACTTTTTAAGGTTTGTTATGTTTGGTTCTATTAAAAAAGGCATAAAACATATAAAATCACGAGGAAAGGGAGGATCAATGGATACAAAGAAAGTAATCAGCCGAATTCTTTTAGCCGCAGGGATTTTGATCCTGATCATTCTCCTTACAACCATTGATTTTAAAATAGGGTTGGGAAATCTACAAAAGTTGGGTTCAATGTTATTTGTCTTAATTGGTTTAGTCTTTCTTAATATCATCATTAAAGCCTGGCGATGGAAAGTAATCTTAAGAAGGATTACAAACATTAACGTTCCTTTATGGTTTTCTCTGCAGGCAATTATTGCTGGCGTCGCTGCTGGAAGTTTTATCCCAGGGAGGATAGAATTAGCCAAACCACTGCTTATGAAGAATCATCATGATATTAAAATTTCTCATTCGCTGGCAGCTTTAGGAATGGAAAGAATTCTGGAATTATTTTCACTGCTGTTAATAGCTCTTGCAGCTCTCAGATTCATGCCAGCACAAAAATTTTTACCAGGAGAAATTATGGGGATATCAATCCTCTTTTTAGTTATAGGGACAATGATCTTTGTTTTTTTCCCAAAAATACTTACAATAATTTCTTCCAGAATAATCAAGATCATCCCCCTTTCTGAAAAAATAAAAATTAAAAGTCAGGAAGTTATACAATTTATCGTAGAAGGTTTCGTTGTGCTTAAAGATAAAACTTTTTTGGGCGGAATTGTGTTTTTATCATTGTTGGCAAATAGTATAGAAGTTATGCGATTTTATCTTTTATTGAATGCTTTAGGAATTGATGCTTCTTGGAGTATAGCTGGATTTGTCTTTGCCGGCTCCGTCATCATTGGCGTTCTGACGATGATTCCGGGAGGGATCGGCATTACCGAGTTATCAGCAGTGGGAATTCTAAAAGCGTTGGCAGGCAGTAATGAAGATGTACTCAAGACGGCTGTTCTTATCGATCGTTTCATTGCATATTATTTATTACTGCTATTAGGAGGAGGAATTCTTGTTTTTCTAAGCAAAAAACAAAAGGAATTAAAAAGCTCTGATGATCCTAATCCATAAACCTTTTAAATAAAAGATAGGTAGATGCTGTCATGCAAACTTTTTCCATTATTGTTCCTTGTTACAATGAAGAAGAAGGAATCCCTCATCTCGTCTCTCAGTTAGACCCTGCGGTGGAAAGGCTGCAACAAAAGTATACTGTAGAACTTATCTTTGTTGATGATGGCAGTAAAGATAAGACATGGGAATTATTGCAGCAGCATTATGGAAATAAGAAACATGCGGTCCTTTTGAGACACGAACAAAATAGAAATCTTGGCGGGGCATTAAAGACCGGATTTTCCAGAGCACAAGGAGATTTTATCGCCGCTTTAGACAGTGATTGTACATACTCCCCAGTGTTATTCGAAAAAATGTTAGAGATGATGGATGAAAAAACAGATATTGTAACTGTTTCACCTTACCATCCGCAGGGGAAAGTGAATAATGTGCCAGCGTATAGGATATTTCTGAGTAAGAGCGTCTCACAGATATATCGCTTGTTGTTAGGTTCCTCATTGTACACATATACAGCAATGGTACGTGTATACAGACAAGAAGTTGTGAAAAAAGTACATTTTGAATCTAATACTTTTCTGGGCGTAACGGAACATCTTACGAAAGCGTTGCTTCAGGGTTACAAAGCAAAAGAACTTCCAGCAGAACTTAATGTAAGAAAGTTTGGACAATCAAAAATGAGAACCATGCGGGTTATTGGCGACCATCTTGGATTAATTTCAAAAATTGCTTCTCATCGTGTTTTAGGCCGTAAACTATGAAAATAGTCACTATTCTTGGAACAAGACCTGAGATCATAAAACTGTCACCTCTTCTTCCATTATTGAATAAAGAATTCGAACAGATTATTATCCATACAGGACAGCATTATGATTATGAGATGGATGGAGCATTTTTTACAGATTTACAGTTGCCTTCCGTGAAATACAATTTGAATGTTGGATCGCACCCTCAAGGAAAGCAGACGGGAATGATGATGGAGAAAATAGAGAATATCCTTGTTCAGGAAAAGCCAGATGCAGTTCTCGTGCAGGGGGATACAAACACGACTATCGCAGGGGCATTGGCGGCAGCAAAGGCGTATATTCCTTTAATCCACGTGGAAGCGGGATGCCGATCGTTCAATAAAAGAATGCCTGAAGAAATTAACAGAATTGTCGCTGATCATTGCGCAGATTATTTTTTCGCTGCGGATCAGGAAAGCGTGAATAATTTAAAACAAGAGGGAATTACAAAAAATGTGTTTCGCGTGGGAAATACCATCTTTGATGCAGCGGAACGAAATAAAAAATGGGCGGAACAATCGCGCATCTTAGAACAGATTGGCGTGCAAAAAGGAAAATATATTCTGGTGACAATCCACCGTCAACAAAGCACAGCAGATGAAATGGTATTAAAAAACATTATGAACGCTTTAGGAGTCTTGGCAGAAGAAATTCATTTAGTCTTTCCGCTTCATCCCGGCACAGCAAAGGCTTTAGAGAAACACAACCTTAAACCTCATCCCAAGATCAAAGTCGTTAAGCCGCAAGAGTATTTGCCATTCCTGAAATTGTTAGCGCATTGCCGTTTTTGTATTACCGATAGCGGGGGAATTCAAGATGAGGCTTTAGTATTTAATGTCCCTGCTTTAATTCCCCGTCAGGAAACGGAATGGATGCGTCTCGTACATGCCGGAAAGAATTTTCTCGTAGGAAATACCAAGGAAAGTATCCTACAGAAAGCGCAGCAATTATTGAGAGAGGATAAAGAACTACAACGTGTTAAAGCGATAAAATATCCCCATGACACTGGCGTGGCGGAAAAAATAGTGAAAATACTAAAAGAAAAGCTGCAATAAAATGGCAATAAAAATCGGCATCTTTGCGTACAATTTTAAGCACAAGAAAACCCAAGAAGGATTGCTGTGGTTATTTTTGCATGGCTACAAGCCAGAAATTATCTTTGCCGCTGATCCTGTTGAGTTAAAATTCTATCAATCTAAAATAAGAGTAGGTTCGAAAGGCTTGGAGTATATGCATCCTAAGGAAATGGCTTCGCGTTTAAATATCCTTTATAAAGTGGTCAAACATAATAGTAAGGAATGTATAAATTTGATTAGAGAACTAGACCTTGATTTAGGCATTATTTTAGGAGCGCGTATTTTAAAGAAGCCGACAATCGAATCATTTAAGATTGGAATTTTAAATATGCATCCCGGACTGCTTCCGGAAAATCGAGGATTAGATAATGCAAAATGGGCAATTTTGAAAAACTATAAACAAGGGGTTTCTTGTCATTTAATAAGCGAAGAGATAGATAAAGGGAAATTGATTGTTAAGCGAGCAATTGATGTGCATGAAGATGATAGTTTAGTAGATGTATTCTTACGCCTGCAAAATATGGAACAGCAATTAATGATTGAAGGATTGAAAATATTGGAGGATGGAAAAAGAGATTTCCCGGAAGTTTCGGAGGGCAATTACCGCAAAGCCGTGCCTGCGGAAGAGGAAGCTTTGTTGCTGAAGAAGTTTGAAGAGTATAAGAAGAAGTATAGAGAGTTGTGAGAATATTCCACAATTATTATAAATGACCTATCAGTTTGATCCTAACATGAGTAAAATTATTGCGTTCAATTTTGATCAACGAGATGTAAGAATAGGTTTGGTTGATGACGACTATAGCATACGCCAACATATTTCAAAACCAGCATTAGAAATTCAAAATCACACCCTATTTATTCTCGATTCACTACAAGAATATGGCACAACAGGGATTACTGGCATTGGTATTGCCCTTACCTATCTTCTACGAAAACCACATTTACGAGAAGGCTATAAACCTGCTACAGGAGAAAAGTTAATTGATGCAAAAAAAATTGAAGAAGAAACAGGATTACCGACATATTTGTATAATGATGGGGAAGCAAGCGCGTTAGCGACACGCAATCTCCCTAACTTGCAGCAAAGACTCTTACAACGGGGAGAATTAAAATCAAGAGAAAGAGCATTTCATATTTTCTTAGATACGGGATTCATGGGCTGCGTCAGCGATGTTCTTGCATATAGGGAAGATAAAACTATTTATGGCGCAGATTATGGTTTTTATTGGAATAGCAACATTTCAGTAGGAGCATTTGATGTTCCACGGGAAGGAAAGGAATTTGTAGATGGTTTGGCGGAAAGGATAAATGTTCCCATGCATAAATTACGATATACGCATTTGCTGGGACGAACAGGATTGGAACATATCGATTCTATAAATAGAGGAAAACTAGTGAGAAATGCTGATCAGATAATTAAGGATGTAAGAGTAAAATTGAATGTAGATGATAAAGAAACATTGGCTCTTTATTCTGGCTTCTTAGGAGCGGCTCTTAAACAATTCTTTGAAGCGCAGCCAAGAGCGAGTCAGCTTTTTGTAGAAGGACCTTTAGCAGCAGAAATAGGAAAATTATTGAATCGAGAAAAAATACTGCAGCATTTTAATCCCGGTGGAATTTACCGAACAGAATATTCTCGTGTACCAATTACAGTAATAACTGATCCGCATACGACGTTACGCGGCGCCGCGTTTGCGATGAGGAATGACATAAGGACAACGGCTGGTGTTGCACAATCTCCTAAAGAATAAAAATATATTTACTATGATTTTAAAAAAGATAAGTATTTACTAGTTCTATGGCAGAATTATGGTTTATCTATGGACTTCTGGCAATGTTTTCGTTTTCAGTGATGCTTCTGTTGTTTAAGAAACTGGCAAAACCGATGGGCATTTAAACATAAAAGGAGCTTATGCAAAACAAGCATTTCCTAGTGTAGTAGACGATCATCTTCCTGTAGGGAAAGTCACGGCTGTCATTGGCACAGGCGCAAAATATATTAAGGCAGCAGGAACAGGGTTGGTAATAGTTGGAGCTGCCTCTGATGCATACAGTATATACACTGCTGACAATAAAGTTCGTGAAACAACAAGAGTTGCAGGAGGATGGACAGGAGCATGGGCTGGGGCAGGCATTGGTACTGCTATTGCGCCTGGTCCAGGAACTCTTGTCGGCGGTTTCATCGGCGGCCTTGTTGGCGGTATAGGTGGGTATATGGCTGGAAGCGGTATTGCGGAAAACGCCTATGATAGCTTAAAGAAGTGAATTACTATGAGTAACACAGTTCGACAAAAATTAACTATTTCAGAAAGCGGCTCATCTGCTGCGAATCTTGGTAAGTGGCAGATAGGTTTTTATGAGCACGGGGATATTACTATTGTCGGAGTATTTGATCATGCAATGGGGCCGTCGGATACCATCGCATCTTTAGGAGAAAATGACTCAAAGTGCTTTGATGATGGTCAAGAGTGGGCATTTAAGACTATAAACGCCCTTTTGCCTGCCGCTCCCCATTATTTTTATATATCTTTAATTCCTGCCCTCGATTGGTTTGATATGCGGAAAAGACCATCTGATTTCTCCTCTGTGCAGTGGCTCTTTCTTAGACGACATAGAAAGATACAATCAATTATGGAAAGAGAGCTTGCGAAGGACTTATGTTCTATAGTAATGCCCATTGAAACTACGACTGATCGTATCTCCATTTACATTGGGAGTAATAGTTCTTTATTGCAGAAATATTTTAATCGTCTAGGAGTAAATCCCGATATGGAGCCTGATATTCTCTATGTAAGCAAGGGAAAAATAAGCAGTGAGCAGTTTATGCAAAAGGCGCGCGTGCCTTTTATGAAAAGAATTTCCCTGAATTTTTTTAATGCTATGACGCAAGATGATTTTTTAGAATTGAGAGATTTACTTACAGATTTTAACGCTATTTTTTGGGCTATTGATGGCCATCTCTTCTATGCCACACGCACTTTAAAAAAAGCAGTAATGCTAGAAAGACTTAAGTATGTAGCGGAAGATTGCAAATTAAAAATTGCACATGGACTTATTCTTAATTAACTTTATGACGAAAAAAAATCTGTATTTGTTACTGCTCTCATGCCTTTTTTTGTGGCCGAGTTTTTCTGCCGCGCAAAGCCAGCAGTATGCGCCTCCCGCCGCAGGTTTGGATATAAGCCAGCTTCCATTGAATGAGTTTACTTTCGTGGATGCTGTGAGCGACGTTGCACGCCAGCCGGACTCCAGTCTTATCTACAGGATTTATAGCACGCCACGCATTACCTATACGGATGAAAACGGCATCGTGCAAAAACGCCCCGACGGCTGGAATCTGTTCTTATTTCGGTAATTTTTTTATACAAAAGCAATTGCCATTGCGCCAAATCCAGGATATGCGGCGGCAATTGTCGGAATAAAAGGAGTGGTGATTACATTTTTAGCATTTCTCTTGTTTCATTCGGAGTTATCTTTTGTGAAAGGAGCAGGAATAGTACTAGCAGTGATTGCCACGATATTGATAGGTTTGTAATTCTTACTTTCCTAACTTTTATAAAGCTCTTTCTAAGACCTCCGTCGGTATGATTCCCATTGCGAAACCGTTCGTGGGAGCTGAGGAAAAGGAAGCGGTGGCGCGGGTGCTTGAGTCAGGCATGCTGGCGCAAGGCGAAAATGTTAAAGAGTTTGAGAAAGCCTTTGCAGAATTTATTGGCGTGAAGCATGCCATTGCCACTTCTAACGGCACAACAGCATTGCATGCCGCTCTTCTTGCCCATGGAATTACGAAAGGAGATGAAGTAATCACGACGCCTTTTACATTTATCGCGACAGCAAATTCAATCCGCATGGCGGGAGCAGTTCCGGTGTTTGTAGACATTGATGAAAAGACATATAATCTTAATCCAGAACTTATTGAAGCTGCTATCACTCAAAGAACAAGGGCAATAATCCCCGTCCATCTCTTTGGACAAAGCTGCGAGATGGGAAGAATTGTGGAAATTGCCCAAAAGCACAATTTAATGATTATCGAAGATGCCTGCCAGGCGCATGGCGCTTCTTACAATGGACGCAAGGTTGGTTCTTTCGGCACCGGCTGTTTTTCTTTTTATCCAACAAAAAATATGACTTCTGGAGAAGGAGGAATGATTACCACTAATGATGATAAGATTGCGGAAAAAGCGCGAAAAGTAATTTCCCATGGCGAAGAAAAAAGATATTATCATGATATTCTAGGATATAATTTTAGGATGACAAATATTGCTGCGGCAATAGGAGTATGTCAATTGCAGAAACTACTGCAGTTTAATGCGCAACGAAAAAGAAATGCTGCTTTCTTGAGGAACGAGTTATCAAAAATACCAGGGTTAATAGCACCAGAGACTGTCACAGATCATGTTTTTCATCAGTTTACGATTAGAATTACCCCTAATTTTAGCAAGAATCGTGACGAAGTCTTGGAGCTTTTGAAACTAAAAGGAATAGGCACGTCTGTTTTCTATCCTGTTCCTATTCACAAACAAAAAGCGTATCCAGAATATAATCAGCAGCATTTTCCGGTAGCGGAAAAAATAGCGCAGGAAGTTCTTTCCTTGCCTGTGCATCCTGGTGTATGCGAAGAGGACTGCCAGATCATTGTCAATGCAGTGCGTGAAATTTATGAAATGAAGAAAAATGGGCAATTCTAAACAAGAAATACGAGAGATGGTACGGCAAAAGCGGGAGGCTTTGTCTCCAAGGGAAGCAACGTTGAAAAGCTCTTGTATCGCTGAAATTCTGCTTGATTTTCCTCGTTTCAAAAAAGCAGGGATAGTGGGGGCATTTGCTGCGATACGAAATGAACCTGATCTAAGAAGAATGCTAGAACGGGTGATGACGCAAAAAAAAATTTGTTTCCCTGTTGTGGAAGAAAATGAAGAATTAGAATTTTATCAAATAAATAATTATCAAGAATTGAGGGCGGGAAATTATGAAATTCCTGAGCCGGATAAAGCAGTTGCGCAGAAAATGACAAAAGAAAGTTTTGAAGTGGTTCTTGTTCCAGGAATAGCATTTGATGCAAATGGATATAGAATAGGTTATGGAAAAGGATATTATGATAAATTTCTGGCGGGAATAAAAGCCATTAAAATAGGCATCGCCTACGACTTCCAAATTGTTCAAGCAGTGCCTTTCGAAGAGCATGATTTATCTATGGATTATATCATTACCGAAAAAAAAGTTTTCTTCTGCCGAAAATGAAGGCGATAATTCTCGATGGGAAAAAAATCGCGAAGATAATTCTAGATTCTTTGCAAGAGAAAATTTTGGAGATGTCTGAAAAGCCACGCCTGTCGATTATCCGTATCGGAAGCAATCCGGCTTCTTTAGTTTATACTTCGATGAAGAAGAAAAGAAGCGAGGAGATCGGCATGAAAACAGAGATTTTTCAGTTTCCAGAAAATATTGAAGAAAAAGAATTGATTTTACAAATAGAAAAATGTGAAAGAGTTTCTGAGGGGATTATTGTTCAACTGCCTTTGCCACCCCATATCAACACTCAAAAAATTCTGAATGCTATTGATCCTGCAAAGGATGCTGACGGCTTCACGGCAACAAATTTAGGAAAATTACTGCAGGGAGAAGAGAGTCTCGTTCCAGCTACGCCAAGGGGGGTTGTCTGCTTGTTAGAAGAGTACAAAATACTTCTCGAAGGAAAAAAAGTGGTGATTATAAACAGAAGCATGATTGTCGGGAAGCCTTTAATGGCATTATTATTGAATCGAGGCGCGACGGTTACCGTGTGCCACAGCAAAACAAAGAATTTGCAGGAGCAAACACAACAGGCAGACATACTTGTTAGTGCCGTGGGAAAAAGCAAGTTCATAACCGCAGACATGGTTAAGGAAGGGGTTGTTGTTATTGATATCGGAATCAGCAAAGAAAAAGGAAGGATCGTTGGAGATGTTGATTTTGAAGCTGTGGCAAAAAAGGCATCGTACATAACGCCGGTTCCAGGAGGCGTGGGACCGATGACCGTGGCGATGCTTTTAGAGAATGTCGTCTTAGCACAAAGATTTTATAAAGAAAGTATCGGGAAGAAAAAAAATGATTAAAGTTGCGGTTATTGGAGTAGGTTCGATGGGACAAAACCATGCCCGAATTTATTTTAATAGCGATAACGCAAAATTAACCGCGGTTTCAGATTATAATCAACAGCAGGCAGAAAGAGTCGGGAAAAAGTATAATGCGCCTTTTTATAAGAACTATCAGGAAATGATCGAGAAAGAAGCTATTGATGCCGTTTCGATTGCCGTTCCTACGAGCCTGCATAAAGAAGTGGCGCTCTATTGTATTGCGAAAGGAAAGCACCTCTTAGTGGAAAAACCAATCGCCTCTTCGAAGGAGGAGGCAGAGGAAATTATTGAAGCGGCGAAGAAACATAATGTCAAATTAATGATAGGGCATATTGAACGTTTTAATCCGGCGATTATTGAGCTGAAGAAACGGTTACAGGAATTAGGAGAAATTTATCATATCGATGTGCAACGCATAGGACCATTTCCCAACAGAATTACCGATGTAGGCGTAATTACCGATTTATCCGTACACGATATTGATATTATTAATTATCTTACGAATATGTCACCAACGAGAGTTTTTGCCGAGACGCAACAGAAACTTCATCCGTATCATGAAGATTCGGTAACGGCGCTCTTACGTTATGGGAAAGAGATAAAAGTTTTGCTTTCCATCAATTATCTTTCTCCGACAAAAATAAGGCTCCTGAAAGTCTTTGGCAAGAAGGGGATGTTTGAAGTCAACTATCTCGCACAAGAATTATTCTTTTATGAAAATCCTGGTTTTGTGAGCGAATCGTGGGATACGGTGACGGAAGGAGACATGCGGAAAATTGTGATTCAAAAGAAAGAGCCCTTGCAGGCGGAAATTGAAGCGTTCTTGTCTTGCATCGAACAAGGGCACGAATCACCTGTTACTGGACAGCAGGGATTGGATGTGTTGCATATCGCCCAGCAACTAATTATCTCTGCAAAGGAAAATAAAATAGTAGAGTTTTGACAATGAAAAAGTTAATTGTTATTACCATTCCTGCTTACAACGAAGAAAGGACCTTACCTCGAGTAATTGAAGAGATACAACAAGTGATGAATAATATCACCTATAAGTATAAAATTCTCGTTGTCAATGATGGATCGATTGATAAAACGACTGCAGTGGCACAAAGTTATGGAGCGATTGTTGTTGAGAAGAAACACAGTGGGTTAGCTGGCACATTTAAACGTGAAATGGAAGAATGTTTGAAGTTAGGCGCAGATATTATTGTCCACACCGATGCGGATGGGCAGTATCACCCAGATCGGAAGAGCACACGTCTGAACTCCAGTCAC
>CAZCXW010000004.1:15422-43897 GCA_964502785.1 uncultured Methanosarcinales archaeon
GCGGATGGGCAGTATCACCCGCAGCATATCCCTGAATTGATCCAGAAAATTGAGCAAGGTTATGATCTTGTCTTGGGAAGCAGGTTTCGCGGGAAAATTGAACGGATGCCTTTTCTAAAGCGTTTAGGAAATATTGCTTTTGCGAGAGTTATTAGTTCGCTGGTGAAAGTAAGAATCACAGATACAACGACCGGTTTTAGAGCTTTTAAGGCAGATATTGCTCGAGAAATTAATTACATTAACACATTTACCTATACGCAGGAACAAATTATCAAAGCTTCTAAACAAGGATTTAGAATTACGGAAATCCCGATCATTGCCAGAAAAACGCGAGAAAGTAGATTATTTAAGAATGCATTTCAATATGCCCTCAAAGCATGGATCAATATTTTTCGGATTTATCGTGATTATGAACCGTTGGCTTTTTTTGGAAGAATAGGAGCATTGTTTATCTTTATTGGTTTTCTTATCGGGACTTGGTTGCTGTATCGTTTGTTTACATTAGGTTATATTGGACGGTATCCTTCAATTATTTTGTCTGGTTTATTTATAACCATGGGGATACAGATAATTCTGTTTGGTTTTCTGGCAGATATGATGAGGAAATGAATTTAAATTACAAAGATAATTAAGAGTTAATGATCCAATTTCAAAACGAATCGTATCAATTATTTTTTAGCAACAAACTTCCTCCTTTGCTCGCTTTAAACTACGCTGATAAATTATTCTTTCAAGAATTTAGGAAATTATGCGGGAAAAGATATAGGATTCTTTCAATTATTAGAAATGGCTGGCAAGAGAAATATTTACGGATGGATGACCTGAGTAAATTAAAGAGAATCTTTCAAGTGAAAATTGATGATCTGAGATGGGCTGATGAATTATTAATGTTGTATGAAGAAATATCTCAGGATTTACGATTGTATTTAGATGTTATAAAATTAAAAGATTATAAAGAATACAGGAATAAAGATCTTCTTCAAGACCTTAGAGTAGTAAGGGATAAAGCAGCACTCGTTGATGCGATGACAAATATGTTTCATTTGTTTAGCTCTTTGGTTGGTTGTGATTTTTATGAGAATTTGAAGAAATATAGTAAAGATATTCATCTGATAAATCAAAATCTAATATTTTATACCCAACCATTGAAGAAAAAAAAGAACGACATTCAGGGCAGGTTTGAATTATCTCCCAGGGACGCTCATTTTAGTCAGCTATTGCAAACTGGAGGATTTGTAAATGATGATGTTTCAGATCTTCTACACCTCAGAACAGAAAAAATGCATGGTTTATTTTTAGAAATAGCACGAAGATTGAAGGTAGAAGTAGATGATCTTTTTTATGTACAGATTGAGGAAATGGCGCAATTTCTTGATGGTGTGAATAATATTGCTGATCTCATTAAAGAACGACGTGATCTTACAATCTTATTTTATCCTTATGAAACATTAAATATCTATGAAGGGAAGAATGCTGAACAATTCTTAGTTGATGGAAAATATATAGAGCTGAAAGAAGAAATGACTTCTGAATTACAAGGGCAACCAGCTTCTCTTGGGAAAGCGAGAGGAAAAGTAGTTACTGCTCTTACTAGTGAGGAAGCCATGCGAAAGATGGAAAAAGGAGATATTTTAGTTGCTCCCTATACTGCTGTGGAATACCTACCGGCAATGAAATTGGCCGCCGCAATAATAACTGAAACGGGAGGGATTACATCGCATGCAGCGATAACTTCGAGAGAATTAGGAATCCCTTGTATTGTTGGTGTTGTTGATGCAGTGAAGAATTTTAAAGACGGTCAGATAGTAGAAGTTAATGCAGATTCTGGTAAAATTAAAGTTATCTTGAGGAATTAATCGTGAGTTCTACTTTCCAGAAAATTCACAATATACTCAGCACCTGCTTCAGAGGAATGACCAAAATTATAAACCATTTTTTCACGCGCTAGAAGAATTTTTTTCTTATACGCTTCTCGTTCTTGAATCATCTGTCTAATAATGGATCCAATCTTAGAAATTTCATCCAATTTCAGGACTTCACCTAATTCAGAACGTATTTGCACATCAACGGGTTCTCCGACATCTTTGTACTTTGGATTATTCACTTTCAATGGTACATCCATAAATAAAACAGGCTTTTCGGTGCCAAAAGCATATTCAAAGGAAATGCCAGACCAGTCGCTAATTAAAACATCCGAATTGAAGAATGATTCTGTTTTTTTGATGTTCTCTTCAATAATAAAATGAGGATTGATTTGAAACTCTTGATATAAATTATCAAGTACTTGCGGTGTTTCCCGCCGTGTCATAGGATGAGGTCGAACAATCACTTCAAAACCTTCTTTGAGTAAGGTTCTAACAAGTTCTTGGCCACAGAGATTAAAAGTGGTTTTATCACCCCACGAAGGGGCAAGAAGAATTTTAGGCTGGTTGTTTGTTGGTATACTTTCTTTTCTCTTGAGAAAATCTTGATATACTTTCTCGACACGATAGTAGCCAAATTCGATAAGTTCTTTTTTCTTTAAGTGATATAATTCTTCTTGTTTAATGATTTCTTCTTTATGATGTGAACCAGTGCAGAAAATAGTATCGTAATGAAATAATGCGCCATGGCGGACAACCGGGAAGGAACTGCCAATATTGTGAAGGAGATAAATGTGATTTACATTGTTAATTGATCTTTTGACATGAAATTGGTGAAGATCCGGCATGGTCATCAGAAGAGTTTTAGAACTGAGCAAAACGGTAAAAAATGGAAGAAGTTTTTTTATGTAAAATACAGTTAGTCCTTCTTTAGGTGAAGAGAATAATGGATCGTTAGGATCTGAAGTCATATAAGATATTTTCCTGTTGTACTTTTTTAGGAGTGTTTCGATAAGGCCTTCAAAGTAAATATACGAAGCGGCATCTTCTGCATAGAAGACAATATCTTTATCTTTTTGTTTCTTGAATTTGATGTAGTCTTTTAGTTCACGGAAATAACTTTCTTTACCCATGGAGAGTTTTTTTGATGAATTCTATATAAGTTTTTCTTTAGAAGAGACAGTTTTTGCCTCTGGATATACACTCTTGAAGAGATTAATTTATAAATAAATTCATTTCAGATATTTTCATGGTTAATGAAGACTTCGCAATCCAACAAGCTGATCTTTCCAAGCAGTGGAAGAATATTAAAGAACAACTATGGTTGAGATACTACAAAGTCGTCTTTTCTGCTAAGGATAAAACTGCAACAGTGAGTAAAAGTGATCTACGGGTTCTTCATGACAGTATCAAAACGGAATTAGAAAAACAACGTACAACCTGGAAAGGGGCATTCTATCCCTTTTATCAAGGATACCAAAGAATTGGCATCAATGGCTTACGAAATACGGAAAAAAGAGTTGCAAACTATAATTTACTGCAATATTTGAATGCAACAGACACAGTTTTAGACATCGGCTGCAATACTGGATACATTGCATTGGAGATTAGCAAAAATGTTGCGCAGGTGGAAGGATTAGAAATTAATCCCCATTTGATAAATGTCGCAAATTTGGTAAAGAATCATCTGCAAATAACGAATGCACGGTTTGTTCCTGTTTCGTTTGAGGAATTTAAAGGAGAAAAACAGTATTCTGTAATTCTTTCTTTAGCCAGCCATGAGACATGGGATAATAATTCGACATTCACGTTTAATGAATATGTCGAGAAAATGGTGAAATTATGTGCACCGCAAGGATTATTGATTTTTGAGAGTCATGATTTAACAAAAGAGAACATGCCAAAGATGCTTTCTGTGTTGTTGAAATATTTTGATTTTGAGCTGCAGAAGAAATTGGAAAAAGAGCATCGTTTAATGCCAGAAAGGATGTTGTTGGTACTGAGGAAGAAAGAGTGATTTTGAGGCAAATCTTTTAAAAATAAAGCGATTAGAATTAGTTGCTGAAAAATGCGGTTTGAAAATTGCGAAAGATCTTATTCTTAACTGACCTTAAAATAAAGTTAATTCAAACTAAATCACTTTTATAAAATAGTGTTTCATTATATTTATAAAGACTGTTTCTGGTGAATTTTTCCATGAGTAAAATTATAGAGCACGTTTGGCATTTGCGCAGGCATTTATTGGCGCGGGATGCTTCGCTTATTGGGGAAGAATTGGTATTAAATCCAAAAGAAATACGTCCAGTTCCTGGAGTTCTACACTTAGAAGGAACATCAGAAATTAGTTCTCTTGTGGATAATGGGCTTGGTGACGATAAAGAAGCGCATTTAGTCGCCAGTGAAGCGCTGAAAGCAAGAGAAATTGGAAAAACATTGTATGTTCCAAGCGAGATGACAAAAATAATTCGGGCAGATTCGCCTTTGCCTCGAGCAAGTGAAACGACTTACCACATGTGGGTAGGAATGGTGAGTACTTGGGCAGAAAAGAACTTAGAGGTAAGAAATGGAGACAATCCTACGCCCGAAGAAAAAGTGCGTATGAGTAGAGAAGGACTCAATAGACTTACAGATAAACCAAAGATTGTCGGTGGATTAAATGAAACATTTTATAAGAACTCATCCGGCGAAGAAGACTGTGGCAGTGAACTTGTGGTGTTAGCGTATAACCGTGATGTTAATCCTTACTTTTCTGGTTATAAACTAATGACTGAGCTTGGCCTTCGTAGAGATTCACGATCCGAACATCCAGTTGATATTGCAGAGCGAGGATTGAGAGGAATCTTACCTTATTTATTTCGCCATAACGTTGTTTTATCTGGTACACATCAACCGAATGACGTGTCAATTCTAGCTTACTTAATGAATGGGCCAAAAGATATTGGCGGCAATGCCAACGAAGTTTGGGCAAATGCTGGTGGAGAAGTTGATCTAGGTGGTGGATTAGAACTGCGTGTTTATGAAAAAGAAGGAAATATTATCGATGCAGGATTACGGAGAACAATGCCGAAAGAACAAAGCAAACAACCAGGATACGATGGAGCAAAATTGCAGGATAATTATATCTCTCTTAGCAATGCAGGGATGGATGCGCTAATGAAATTGGCGGTGTAAGGATTTAATATCACAATTGAATAAATCTTCTTATACTTCCTTCTTTCAACCATTGGGTGTATTTTTCGTAATCTTCAACAGTGTCAAATTCTAGCCAGCCACGTTGTATAATAATTGGATCTACACGTTGTCCAGAATTAATTAAAGCTTGCAGCATGCACGTCATGTATGCTTTCTTAAACGACTTGGATCGTAACCATGGTTCGTTTTTACCGTAGTACGTTGATTTATTTGCATGATACACTTCTTTTAATTTCTGAACTCCTTTCTTGGAAAATTTAATGAGTCCGACATAACGAACTTGCGCTTCTTCTCTAGTGCATTTTGTGTTTCCTAATTCAACGATTTTTCCATCTTCAATAATCAAGCTTTCCATGTCATCTTCTGGTTTGTCTGCACGTGATTGCCAGTATTCCCAATAATCTTCATCTACGGTAACGCCAACATCTGCTTTACTTTGAAGAATCTGTTGTAGTATTCTTGACTCACAGACAATATCAGCATAACAAACAAGAACATCATCATTCAATTCCTGCTCAGCGCAGAATAAGGTTTCAACCATATTCGTTTGGTCATAAATCGGATTGAGATAATATTTAACACCAGGAATGTTAATTTTTTCTGCCATATAGCCGCGGATAATAGAAATATCAGTGATTCCTGCTTGATGCAAGCGTTCCACTTGTTGTTCGATTAATGGTTTGCCATTAAATGATAACATACCTTTCGGTAGATTTTGGGTATATTTTCCTAATCTGGTGCCCATGCCGGCAGCAAGGATGATGGCTTTCATTGTTTATTTCTTCCAAAATAATTTTCCTTCTTTAAATGCAGTAATTAGTTTTCTATTCAATTCAGGATCAGGACTCTTTCTTTCAGGGTGCCAGAGTATTCCAGCGATGGGCAAATGAGAATGGTAAAAGCCTTCGACGAGTTCACCAGTAAGAGCAAATGGCTTTAACTCAGGAGCAAGAATCTCTGTTGTGATCCCTTGATTATGATAGGAGTTTACCATTGACTCTCTTCCTAATTCTAGCACGGTAATGGAAATAGGATGGTCTTTTCCCGGGGGGTGAATAATATTTTTCTTTCGTAAATCCAGCAATTTCCCGCTAAAATGAACATTTATGAATTGCATGCCGCGGCATATTCCAAGCACAGGCAATTTTTTGTTAAGAGCATAGTTAATCATTTCTTTCTCAACCTTATCTCTTTGTAAAGCCAGCGCCAATCCTTCTTCTCGTTTCTCTCCATATGATTGGGGATCTACATAATTTCCACCAGATAGGATAATACCATCTGGTTTGATTCTATCTAACATCTGAGGAATATTCTGGATAACGTTCGGAAGAGGAAGAACATCGATGCCATACATCTGTAAATATTGAACATAGGCTTCTTCTAAATAATCAATCGCTTGTCCATGTTTATCTTGACTCTCACGTTGAGAAATAACAACTAACATTTCAATCCCCGTATCGCTTCAATTTTGTTTGCTTTACAGTCTAGTTTTATTTCCGCGGCATTTTTTACTCTTTCGAAGATCATTTCCCCACAGCCGATGGCAGCAGGAATGCCAAACTCAGCGCAGCGGATAGACATATGCGAAGCGACCCCCCCATACTTGGTGATCAATCCGGCAGGTTTTCTGGTGAAAATCCAGTCATACCCAGGGTCGCCATTTTCTAAGATAACAATACTCCCTTCAATATCAGGAATTTTTTCTTTATCTAGGGTATTGATATTAACAACTTTTCTCGTCACAATTTTTTGGGTAATAAAGTTAGGTTTAGCCTCATAATGCTGAATGATATCAAAATGGTTTTCTGCAAAGATGAGAGAAGGAAGGACAATTGTGTCGTGAATCATTTTTTCTTGCTCGCGATTTTTAATTAAGTTTTTCCATTCTGCAGTCATTTCCTCTGCGTCACTTAAAGCATTACTCCGAAAGATTTCATTGATATCCAGCAGGGCCATTTCCTTGCGTGTAAAGCCCATCTGTTCTCCTGCTTCCGCAAGTAATTCTAACGCATCGCTCAGATTTTTTGTGAATTCAAATTTAGATAATTCTCTCGTTTCTGTTGCTTTTTTGGAAAAATCTAAAAAATCATCAACGGAAAATTGCAGCCCATGTTCTTGAAATGCTATTTTTATTTTCTCTTTTTCGTTATCGTGAACTGCAGGACCTAGATTTCTATTTTCCTCAGATATATCCAATAAAAAGCTTTGGAAAAGATTTTTATTTTTATCATAACGTAAACTGGTAATATCATACGTTCCTGGGCGTAAATGATAATATTTTTTGATAAATTCTTCTTCAGGAATTTCATGCCGAAGGAGTTTTTTGAAATCTTGGCTTATTTCACTGGCTACGGTATTTAAAGAAGTATAAAAGCGGTCGTAAGAATCCTGAGAAAGCACTCCTTTCTTGACAAGGCTTTTTAAGATAATTTTTCCAATAAAAGCAAGTCGTGCTAAACGGGAAAATTGTACAGTTCCTTTTCTACGACATTCATCAAGAAGCGATTTAGTATGGTTAATGAGTTCTTTAGGAGTATATTTTTCATTTTTAATTTTATTGTTAATGAATCTGCGGAATTCTTCCATGCTTAGCACATCATTCATGTCTGCAGTAATATTTTGACTTGAATTAGTCACTAGAGAATTTGTTAATTGCAGAAGCGCATTTCTCAATAACCCAATCTCTTCTATTGTGAATCCCGCTTCAAGTAGTTCCTGACTTCGCTCGGAGAAACAAAGGTCATAACAAGTGTACGCAATTTCAAACTCAACTTTATCTTGCAGATGATGGTTACGTTTAAGTTTTTCTACATAAAAATTAACGAGTTTTTCTCGAAGAGGTTGTTTGATGCTTGCAGGAATAAATGAATTAAATGAATTTCTGGTGTTTACATAGGCTTTATTCGCAAATAATTCTACTAACTTCGCAGGTTTTACATCATGATACCCTTGAGAAGAGCGAGCTTCATGCCAAGCGCTGTTCGTAATAATATAGTCATATAAAGAATAATCTAGAAGATTCGGCCGATCACCGATGATTTCAGCCGGATTCCAGTCTGGCATGTCGGCAAAGATTGTACTTTCTCCTGGAAGATGATCACGTTTCTTTGTTAATGTTTTAAATTTCTCTTTGAGATGTGTCACTTTTTCATTTATCGGTTCGTCATGAAGATCTTTATGGACATTAATAGCAAGCGGACGAACCTGGAAAATAACAACTTCATCTCCAGAAAGGGCAAATTCGATATCCAACGGTAGGCTCGGAATACATTTTTCCAACTCTTGCACTGCTTCAATTAATTTTTGTACTTTGGAAGGAATTTCTGTAGCTGTATGAGAAAGAATCATCACTTGGTTTTCCTTACCTGATGTCACGGAATCAGTACTTCCACTTTTATCATCATAGTTAATAACATAATAGGGGGCATTTTTTTCTAGTGTTCTTGTAAAGACAACACCACTCATGGTAATATTCTCGGTTTGTTTTTGGATCAGTACTTGGTTGAAAGAACTCTCGGCTTGTTTTTCTCGATAAGAGCGTAAAACGGTGCTGATCGCAGCTTCTACCGCAATAATATCTTGTACACCAACATTAAGTACACTTTCAAAATTTCCTGCTTGGGAATTTTCCAAAGTATCTTCGCTCATTGCGGAACTACGGACAATAATTCTTTCATTGAATTGTTCTTGAATTCTTTTTAGAATTTTTTTCTTATCATTTTTCCAGTCAGAGATAGTGAATGCATAGAGATCTTCAATTTGTGATTTCCGTAAAAGAGGTTTTAGAGCAGCAAGGGTATCTGCTTTAGAAGAAACGATTATTTTATTGCCTTCCAAATTGTGAGAAGAAGAGCCAATGAATGAAGTAAATTTAGTAATATCTTTGTGTTTATCTTTATTTTCTAGAATCTGACTAACGATTTTAAACGTGGAAAGACGATTGTAGTAAGGATGTTTAACCATTTTTCCGCCAATGCTTTTAACATACTCTGAGCCAGGAACATTCTGCCAATCGTCACCATGAACGAGAACAATTTCCGCGTGAGGAAATTCTTCATGTAGTTTTTTTAGATTTTCTGTAGGGTCGAGGGATTCCTGTGTCATGACACGATCTACACAATTTAAGCTTTCAATCACCGCTTTACGTTCAGTGATGTTAGCAATAGGTTTAACACGATACGACTCAACGGCTTTATCTGTTAATACACCGCAGACTGTATAATCACCTTGAGCACTGGTGAACTTAATCGAATTCAAATGACCGTAATGAAATAAATCACCAACAATTCCAATGTAAGAAATACGTTGAACTAAGGACTTACGAACTTCAACAAAATCGCCTTCTTTAATATCCACTTCTTTTGGGATAGTAACACATAATTGACCGTTTGATTTATTTGCCCACACCACTCTCTTCATTCAAACCACCTTACTAGTGAGACTAGTGGTTAAGATAGTCTTATTTAAAGGTAATGGAAGAGAGTATAACAGAATGAAAATTAAAATAGAAAAAGAAATTTAATGTGTTTCGTTGCCAATCTGAACAGCTAAATACTCTAACGGGGCAGAAACAACGCCTTCCAATAACCCTCTTGCCTCCGAATGGAGCGTGTTGAGAGGAATTTTCCTATTCAAGAGATTTCCGATGAATACAGGTTGCCTAGGAATCCAAACTAAAGGGGCCCTATACTCCCAAGCATGATCTGCTTGTTGTTGTCGTATGTTTAATTCTGCTGCTGTGTTTTTACTGGTTACATTAAAAGTTATACGATGACCATTCGACCACGTACGATCATGATGAAAACCTAACACTGTTGGATCTTCGGCTAAATCTTCTCTAGTTAGATTATCTTCCTCTAGCAATTCAGCATAGAAAGGAGTTAGCAGTGATCCTTCTTGATTCCATTTTGCATATCCTGCTGGTGTAAACATTAACATGAGATCCGTTTCTTCCAATAGTTTATCCGTTCCAGGTCCTCTTGTTTTTGGGTATCCGCGAACACCTAATCCCAAATAACCATCTGCGCTCTTAATAATCCCTTGCACAAGAATAGGTTTATGATTCGAATTTACTCCACGATCTTTATACACATTTTGTAACGCCTTTGCCATCGTTCCTGAAGTAATTCCTAAGGTAAGTTCATTATGTTCTGTATCATATCTTAAAAAATTAAAAATAGGTTCTCGGGCAAAATTAGGAGCTAAGTTTGGAATCTGGGAAATGCTATCGACACCAATTTCTGCTAAATGTTCCGCAACTAAGGCATCGATATTTGCCGGATCAAAATTGCGTGCTTCCTCTGTTAAAATTATTTTAGGGTTACCTCGATAAGGTGTAAAATCTTGTGTAGTATATTGTTGCATGGCCTTCACTAATACATAATTTTGAGAAGTACTTTATAAAAGTAGTGAACTAGAATTCGTAAAGAAAGAAAAAGCGCCCGGAGGGATTTTCGTGTATATCTCGAACCCTCGAATGATCGCTGTCAACTTTTCATCGCTTCAAGGAAGCTCATCCTAGCTGATCTGCAGGCGATTGCTTGCTATTACCAGAGGTAATCTTAGCCGCTTGGCTACGGGCGCGGTGAATAGATCGCTATAGAGGTTCTTTAAATAATTTTCCTCGTCTTTGTCTCTCCAAAAAATTTTTATAATATATCTCCCATCTCAACAGATATGTTAAAGTGGCATGGTTACGTAGGTATTCTTCTCATCTTTTTGGGAGAATTTCTTATTTTCCATCGAATAGAACCTTTCTCTACCTATCTTTTCTTTTTATTGTTATGGTTAGGGTATATTTTGTTAATGGATAGTTTAGTGTATTATCGCACCAATAAGTCACGTTTTTCTGATTCAAAATCATTTTTTGGATTGTTTTTGTATTCTGCTTTATTCTGGTGGTTTTATGAGATTCTCAATTTCTTTATAGAAAATTGGCGCTATGAAGGTGTAGGTGAACCACGATGGTTAATCTATACATTGGCATTTTCAACAGTATTACCAGCTATTCTTGAAACCAGTGATTTATTGCAATCATTTCATTTTATTCAGCGAAAACGATGGAAGATCAATATTACAAATCATAAGCTCGCAATCCTAATTTCACTCGGACTCATTTTCTTAATCCTGCCTTTTGTCATCCCATTGTATACATTTCCTCTCGTCTGGTTAAGCATGTATTTTTTATTAGACCCCGTCAATTATCTTCTTAAAAGGCATTCAATCCTTGCTGATTTGGAAAAAGGAAAAGCAGGCAAATTTTGGTCTTTAATGTTTGGATCGCTGATCTGTGGGTTTTTCTGGGAATTCTGGAATTACTGGGCTCCCGTAAAATGGTCTTATGATGTGCCTTTCTTTGAATTTTTTAAGATTTTTGAAATGCCAATCTTAGGTTACTTAGGGTATCTTCCTTTTGGATTATCTTTATATGCTCTGTATCATTTTGCAACATTGCTGATAGAAAAAAAGAAATAATATGAATAAAAAAAGAATAGTTGATCTTGGAAAAGACGAGAAAATGGATTTAATAGGAATACCCATAAACCCACATAAAGGATCTAAACAATCTTTAAAATCAGAATTTTGGACAGAATTAGGAACGATTTTCACAGGAAATGATGATATGATTGGAGTCTTTATGTCCATAATCCTAGCATTTATTTTCGTTATAAGATGGTTATTTTTTCTTATGAATAAGTATCTCCTTAGATTGAATATGAATAAACCTGCGGTGAAAAAGAAAAAGTAGGATTGACCGTAATTTTTGAATTTATCTATCTTTATAATTGGGATAATATTTCCCGACTTTATAAATCATAAATTGAGCATAAATAAAACGCCCCAAAATAACGAACAGAAGGGTGCCCATAGTCAGAAAAATAATGGAACTACCGATTAATCCGCCAAGAATTCCGCCGCCGAGACCTCCTAGTCCAACGCCAAGAGCAACGGCAAAACCGCCAATAAGGATGCTGAGGATCAGTTTGATTATTGAGCCGATTACAACGGGTAAAAATAACAATTTAAAGAAAGAATTGCAGAGCGGAAGAAGAAAATGTAATTTGGAGGCAATAAAATCCATAATAGGAATGTATAACTTGGCGATTAAAAAACCTGCAATGGCACCACCCAGCGCAGCATAAATGATTGTTCCAATCACGGCAAGGATTGAAGCATTGGTGAAGAGAAAATCGCCTAAAAAAATAAAGATCTCAGCCACAATCATAGCCATAGAACTAGCCATCATCGTGTCTTTTGTTTTTGTGTCGAAAGTGAAGAAACTAATGGGATCTGAACTCTCCATAGAGGGAAGACTCTTTTGGGATGTTGCACCCTGCACAACACGAGCTGCTTCCTCGACCTCATTCTTGTTGTAACCCTGCTGAATTAAAGCAGATTTCAAGCGAGGAATGCTAAACTGCCGCTTATTCTGGTTTATGTAGTCAACCAACCGTTGATTCGCCATAGTTGAGGTTAGATTTCAGGGATATTTAAGTATTATTTTACACTGAGGAATGATAAAAAATAAACGGACCCGGTGAGACAATCATCGGCATACAGTAATCGGCACTGTAGGCTGAATTTGAACTCACGATCCCCAGCTTAGAAGGCTTGCACGAATGATCATGGTGCCCTATCCAGGCTAGGCTACGGGTCCTTGCGCTAGCTGAACAAAGAATAACTTTTAAATATTTCGTGAGGTTTAAGAGTTTATGCCTTCTCTGATTTTTTTCCAAGAACGCACCGTACCCGCTCAAGGGCATAAAAAGAATGAAATTAATATAGAAAAAGTAAAAAGTTACTTTCATGATGAAGATTATGCAAATTTAGCTTTGCTGAAAGAAGTTCCTCCTCTTTCTTTATTGAATAAAAAGCCCACCTTTTTTTATCCCGGATGCGGGGTAGACATTCTTTTTCCATTGCATTATCTGGAATTCTTGTTTCCTGCTCTTCAGCACATTTCATTTCTTTTTGTAGATTGCATGAATAATTTAGGGATGATCAAAACTATTTTAGATGATATTGGGATAAGCTTTTCTGAACATGATAAGACTATTTTATTTTATTGGAAAACAATGTTCGTCAGCTTAACATATGTCCAAGGAGATGTTTTTTCATCGCTCCAATCTTTCCCTGATTTTGATATATACTTTGAAAAATCATTCCGCATCATGAAAGAGCAAGAGGAAACATTTGAGCAAAAAATCTATGAGAAATTAAAACCAGGAGGAATTCTGATCAGCGATTCTGGATTTCAATCTTTTCCATTTCAAAAAATAAAGATATCACCAAAATTAAGTTCTTATAATGAAATGATCCTAGCTGTTAAGGAGCTTTCACAATAGTTACCTTTTGCACAATAACATTCTCTACAGGAATATCATATTGGTCAATTCTTACACTGGCAATTTTATCAACTACATACATCCCTTCTACAACCTTGCCGAAGACAGCATGAGCGCTTTTGTACGGCGGCTTATCGAAGTCCAAATAAGTGTTATCAACAAGGTTAATAAAAAATTGGCTTGCTCCCGTGTCCGGCCCGCTATTGGCCATGGAAATGGTCCCTCGCACATTAGAAAGGCTTTTCACAAATTCGTCTTTTATTTTGTAATTGAGCGTGCCTGAACCCCACAACCCTTTATTGTTATCGTCTTTGGAAATGGCATCTCCACCTTGGATCATAAAATTCTCAATGACGCGGTGGAATTTTGTCCCCTCATAAAAGCCGCTTTCGGCGAGTTTAATGAAATTAGCGACGGTATTAGGCACTTGATCTTGGAATAATTCTATTTTAATTGTTCCGAGATTTGTTTCTAAGATTGCTGTAGGGTTAGCTATAGGCTGTTTTTGACAACCTAAGACTAATAATAACATAAAAATTACAAGATATTTTTTCATACTTTATTCTTAAAAGCCTTTGTTTTTAAATTTTTTGAAATATCACACCGTAAATAAACTACTATAAAGTAAGAACAATTAGAAAGATTTATAAGTACAGGTCTTTGAATAATTCAAAATGACTCGATACTTACCATATTTGACGCTGGCGCTGGCAGCCATTGCCTCTGTTGGCGAGGCTAAAGAGCCTGGATTAGAGCATAGAGTCAAGGCTACCGATCTACCTGAGATTATAACTTCCACTTCAGTACGATATAATCCTGTAGGATTATTGCTTATTGATATGCAAGCCCCATTCTTAAGAAATATTGACAATTATGAACAAAAACGTCAACTACCAAATATTTTAAGGGTATTAGAGTACGCAGGACAACATAAAATCCCCGTAATTGTTTTAGAGTATTATGGAGAGGGTCCTACTGTCCCAATCCTTAAAGAAAAATTAGAGACATTAACGACGGAAGTGCTTTACCTTCAGAAAAATCACAACGATGGATTTAAAGATACGGAACTTGCGGATCTTTTAGAAGAAAGAAAAATAAAAACTGTTGTTTTAATGGGTATTAATGCGACAGCCTGTGTGAAGGCAACAGGAGAGGGAGCGATACGAAGTGGTTTGAAAATTGTAACTTCCACTGATCTTATAGCCAATCCACCTGATTCCTGGATTTCTTATGAGAATGGACTAGAAGGTTCTAGATGGTACCGCAAATATGGTATCTTGGCTAGAAACCATCAAGAGCTTTTAAGAAAAATTTCTCGGAGAAAAGTAATTAAACCACAATAAAAAATATGTCAAGGCAGCCAGCTTTTGGAGTTCTTTAATTTCTCCGGCAGATAGGTATCTATAACATAATTTAAACCCCATTTGGCTAAGGCTTGCTGTTCAGCACGCACTTTCATTTTAGCCATCTGTTCCAAGGCGTTTTGCCATTCTCGATGATGCTTAATAAAAGGATCATTTTTTACGAGATCTTTAATTTTTTTTACGTCCACTTCTTTCAACGGATGAGTGGGCAATTTGTATTGAATAATATCTTGAGGAGTGACACCTAAAAAAGTAGCCCGCGGCACACAAAAAAATTCGTTGATATGCGCAGCATTTCCACTCCCTACTTTTAACGTACGGTATATGGAACCAAACCCGTAAGGGTCTCCATCTGTAAATACATATACGGGAAGCTTATGCTGATCCGAGAGCATACGAACAAAGCGTCTGCAAGCCCTGGTTGGAACTCCACCCATGGAAATCAAGATACAGTTAGCTTTTTTCCAATATTTGTGCTTATGCAACCGTTCAAACATACCGCTGGTTTCAATAGCTAAGATAAATTTAGCTTTTGTTTCAAATTTTAAATGTTCGCCGGAGCTGGGAACAGAATAAGAGCCAGAGCCAAATTTTGTGCAATCAATACGCAATTCTTTTCCTGTTTCTTGATCTTTGTCGATAACAATTAATTCACCGGCAACATCGCCGCCTTTTTCTTCAGGAATGAAACCAATTTGTTCTCTGTTAACAGTCATCATCGCTTCGATGTCATCCATCACAGCATCTGATTCGGGCTGTTCCAAAAATCGCGCATCGCCCCAGTTTTTGCTGACGTAATAGGCCTCCCTTTTTGTGGCAATATCGTCAGTTTCGACGAGCTGTTTTGATAAGCCCATCATCCGCAATGTTTGCGCAAAAGTTCGAATGGTGGAAGCCGTAAGCGTTCGCGCTTTAATCGCTTTTTGCAGAACAAAATAACCCTCTTTTTCATCATACCGTACATTACTTAAAGCGCGAAGAGGAATCCTGAGCTGCGGCTGTTTTAAAGCTTTAATGTGTTTGTAAATTCCTTCCGCCATTTCCTTTATTTTAGTTACAACAATATTATTCTGTTTTTTTTCACTCATAAATCTCCCTCAGCGCTTTCTTTTTCGTCCTCTTCCCCATTTTTCTTTTTTTTCTTGGGAGCATCTTCATCCGACCACGCGTCTTCGAATTCTTCGTCAACCCCAATCTTAGCAAGTTCAGGATCATAATCAGGGTTATCAACACCTATTTCTTCCAATTCTCCCCGCGTATGTTCTAAAATTTCATATAAATTGTCTTCAATTTCTTTCTTAACAGTTTCGGGCTTTTCTGTGATTTCAACGAGAGCTTCCGCAACATGGGGGATGTATTTCTCAATATAACTTCGTTTTTTGGCTTCCTCGCCGATGCGGCGGCGCTTATTAACGTACAATCCTAATTTTCGCCCTGTCTCCTGCAAGGCTAATTTTGCTTCTTTAATTATTTCCGGATAATGAGCAAGCGCTTCTTTTGATTCAGAGGTAAATGGTACCCAAACGGAAGTCATGTGAATAACGATCGTGCAAGCACCGACGGGAAGCGATCCCCGGCTTTGCTGCAATCCATACGATCTCCACACTGTATTTTGAATGGCGTTGGTTATGGCGCAGGCTCCTTGCTGATAGAGCAACGGCACCCGATTTGCAAAACGAAGAATTCTGACGATGGATTCAGCTTCCTGTTCCCCGCCAAAGGCAAGGGCGCATTCAATGATAAAAGGATTTCCCCGGTACACGGCAGGAGGCCTGGTCGTGGCGCAATAAAATTCTGCATTAATCTCTTTGCGCAGCCCCCTTTCTAATTGTTCCTCGCCAATCGGCGAGATACAGTCCGTAGGCGGAGCCATAATTTTTGTGTTTTGAATTCCTTTAAACAAATTTTCCGCCATTTCCCTGGTCATTTTTTGCGGGCTTGTACTTGTGAGAAGACGGGAAGTTTCGCAAATGTCTTTGGCGGTGCCGGCGCCGACTCTGACAAATTCAGACATCAAAAAGGACTGCAACGTTCTCGATTCAGTCGTTTCTAACATCTTAATCAATCGTCCGAGCTCGACCCCATAAGGATGCGGCTTTATTTCCCGAGGTTCTGGGGGGAGCTGATCAACCGCGCGGGGAAAAATGATCTGCTGTGCTTCCGGCGTGGTGTAAATAATTGTAGCATGAGGATTAACGATGGCGGTTTCCTTAAGGTACTCGTCAACGGATTGACGGCCTTTCTGGTACATCGCTTCTAAATCCACTTCAACACGGGTTCCATGCTTTTTTCCTTCCCAAGGCTCTTCTTTTTCTTCAACAACGATAGGCTTATTTGTGGAAGTGTCTATTTTAAGTTTAAAGAAAAAAGCAGGTTTGTCTTTGGCAATTATGGATAAAATAGTAATCGGCTTGCCAGTTGTTAATTGCCCGTAGAGAGCGGCAGCAGAAATGCCAATCCCCTGCTGTCCCCTGGTGGCAGAAAGCTTATGAAACTTAGAGCCGTACAACAGCTTGGCAAAAATGTTGGGAATATTTTTTTTAACAATGCCTGGCCCGTTGTCTTCGACAATCATCCGAAAACGATTTTCTTCGAGCTGAATTAATTCGACATTAATCTCCGGAAGAATTCGGGCTTCCTCACAAGCATCCAAAGCATTGTCGACAGCTTCTTTTACCGCCGTTAAGAGCGCTTTCCGTGGATTATCAAAGCCTAATAAGTGTCTGTTTTTTTCAAAGAATTCAGCGATGGAAATGTCGCGCTGCTTTTTTGCCAATTCTTCCGCCGTCTTTTGCTCGCTCATGAGGAGAAAAGAAAGTATAGAATTTATAAGGGTTATGGTTTTGGCTGATTCAGGAGCAGTTAGTTTTTGATTTCAGTTTAGCCAAAGTTTGGGCTCATTTTTGTGCGAGGTTTATAGGCAGTTATGTTTAGCTATTTGTTCTTCATTTTTCTCAGTCAAAATTTTTTCGATTCTATCAACACATTTAGAGGCATCTTTTTTAATACTGCTTTCCCAAAGAATAAGATAGGTCCAAGTACGATTGTCTACTTTTTCGATATAGGATTGTTTTGATTTGTCTCGCCCTATACCTTTTATCTGGTGTTTGTGAAGAATACTACCGACTGGATACTTCTCAGGATTGGCGTGCCAAAAATCACCATAAGCTTCAATAATAACCTTTTGACTCGGAAAACAAAAATCACACATAAATTTGTTCATAAATTTATATTGGTGAATGAAATCTATTCCTTCTTTATATCCTCTTTTTAGCAACTCTTCTTTTATTTGTCTTTCTGGTTTTGTGTTTTCCTGTTTTGGAAAAGAACCGGATTCGTATAATTTTAAAATTTGTCTCCTATTACGTTCAATTACTTTTTTTCTATAATCCGGATTAGACATTTTTTTCTTGTGGGATTCACTCATTTTTCTTATTGATTCCTCAGAAGGGTGCTTTCCTTTCATAGGAGAAATTTTACCTTTCATTCCACGAGGATGTTCTTTATTAGCCCATATGTGTTTACCTTTACTCCAAGGCACTAGGCCCTTCTTGAATTCAGTTTTGGGTGATAATCTTTTTCCCTGCATTATTTTAGAATGTTCTGGATTTTTACCCAATATTTTACTTTTATTCCAGGCAACTTGTAACCCTTTTTTACCTTTGTTCCAAGGAATATTTCCTTTGAGTACTTCACTCAATTTTTTTCTTGCTTCGGGATTAGAAAAATAGTTCCTAATTGCTTTACTCTGTTTTTTTCTTAATTCTGGGTTAGTCCAAGCCTTTTTGAACTTTTCACTCATTTGTTTTCTATATTCAGGATTAGAGGTTATTTTCTTTATAGAAACACGTTGTTTTTCTATTGTTTCTTTAGAAGGAGATATTCCTTTATTCCATGCTGGTTTCCCTTTCCTTGCTTCACTCATTCTTTTTAATTGCTCTGAGGTATAAACACCCTCTTTTCCCTTATGCCAAGGAATGTGCCCTTTTTTGAACCTGGTATCAACCATGGATAAATAAGAAATCGGAGGCTTAAAAATTTATCTTTACTGTTTGTGTTACTAAGCAACCAAGCGAGCCATTTTTATTTTGACTATCCAAACAGAATCTCTTTCCTTTTCCTTTCTAAGAACTGATAGACTGTTTTATGCATAGAACCGCTTAACAGCATGGCAATGGCTTCCCTGGCAACAGCCGCATTCTGAACTTCGCCGATAATGCCGATGGTTTTGCCGTAAATGGAAATATGCGTGTCAGTTAAGTGTTCAATCTCCTCGCGGGCTCTTCCCTGACGTCCGATGACTCTTCCTTTAATTCGTTCCAATGTGCTTTTGTTTTTGCCGGCGACGTCTTTCATATCAATAAGTTCAAAGATATAATCGCCTTTTAAGAGTAAAAAAGCGATGCGAGGGTTAAAGCCGCGGGCAATGGCATGGACTATTTCTTTGGCGTTAAAGAGCAAGAGACCGTCAATGCTGGTAATAGTGACGTCGCCTTCCTTAGAAATATCTAACGTGGATTTTGTTGCGGTTTCAATTTCCTGCTTTGTTTTTCCATCTTTACCGATGAGAACAGCAACTCTTTCTTCAGGAATCTTCATTTCGTAGGAAAATGTTTGTTCTTCCATGTAAAACTCATAATAATGGTTAATTTTTAATTCTTTGCATAATTTCTTGTTCTTCTTTGTGTACGTTCAATTTACGAAAGAACTGTAAGACATTTTTAATGTCTCTTTGCAACAACTCTTCAACATTAGGAGATTTGATCAGAGTGGCCTGGGAGAAATCAATGAAATAAGGCTTTTCTTTGCGGTTAAGAATATTAAAAGGAGATAAATCGCCATGAATTAGCCCTTGCCTGTATAATTTTTTCATCTCTTGAACAATCTTTTCTAAAAAATCTTGCGGTTTCTCTGGAAATGAATCTTTAAGAGGCGGGGCAGGCTCTTTGCCGCCGATGAATTCTTCAACAAGAATATTCTCTTGAAGAGCCAACGGTTTAGGGGCATGAATTTTTGCTTCCTCAGCATATTTCAAGTTACGAAATTCTCTCTGCACCCAAGCTAAGATGATCTGACGCCGATGGTGCTTAAGGAATTCGTACCTTGGATCCTGACGAATATAATGAAACATGCGATTAAAATCGCAGTTCTGAACCCGGTAAATCTTGACGATGAGTTTCTGCCGGCCTTTCCTCGCAATGAAGACATTGCTTTCTTTGCCGACTTTGAGCGGAGAAACGAGTTCATCAAAGATTTTTCGGCTCTCTAACTCGAAAAGATTCCGGTTCGTGAATTCATCAAAAACGCCTTTGTATATTTTAAAGCGTTCTTGGTAAGGAAGAGTAGTCATACTAGATGAATTACCATATAATTTTATATACTTTCGCTCCCTATTTGGGAAGATAGCAACTTATCTGTTTCATAGGCCATATAAGGGAGTTTGAAGAAGGAAACCTCACTTAAATATTAGAACTACCCAAAAGTAATAAAATAACCAAAAAGTATTTAAATGAAGACTTCTATAGAGTAGTAACACACCTCAAACCACCTCTTTTCCTCAGCATCTCGGAAACCTGCTTCGGTAAGGAGCCGAGCTGCTGGGGTTTATCTTCCTTAAACCCATTTTAGTCTTAATTTGATTTGAAAGATAAAAAACAAGCTTTTCAGCTTAAGAATTTTCAAAAAAACCAATAAATTTATATAGTAGAGTGGTTCTTAAAAATCATGCCCGCCACAGAGAGTACCTGTGGGAGTATACGGCGCTATGCCAAGCAATGAGCTCAGGGGTTAGTCGCGCGGGCTTCAGTATTAATAATCCTGGGAAAGTAGATTCACTTTTCAATTATCTTCGATCATTGTGTACCTGATATTTACGAAAGAAGGAGAGAGTGTCTACTTTTCTAATAATGTTTTAACAAGTGGAGGGGAATTACGTTTCATGTTTATGCACTTTATCAGCCTCAGTAAGTTTAAATTGAGTTTTGCTGAAGCACAACGGACGTAAATTCTCCTTCTTCGAACGGAGGCAAAATAATGGCAAAAATAAGCCCAGTGGCGGCGAAATATATAGTGCATTCTACAATTTTTATTGATGGCGTTGTGGATAGGCCTGATGTTATTGGAGCAATTTTTGGTCAAACGGAAGGCTTGTTGGGAAATGATTTGGAGTTACGAGAGCTGCAGCGTTCGGGAAGAATTGGACGTATTGAAGTAAATGTAACGACTAGTTCAGGAAAGACGCAAGGAGAAATTGTGATTCCCAGTTCTTTAGATAAGACGGAAACAGCGATTGTGGCAGCGGCATTAGAGATTATCCAGCGCATCGGCCCCTGTAATGCAAAGCTTGAGGTGAAAAATATTGAAGATGTGCGAACCAGCAAACGTCAATTTGTGGTAGAAAGAGCTAAAGCCCTGCTGAAAGAACTAACAGAAACAACATTGCCTGATTCGCAGGAGCTTGCTGATGAAGTAGCACAATCGGTTAGAATGATGGAAGTTATGGAGTATGGAAGAGAAAAATTAGCAGCCGGCCCGGCCATCGATGAAAGCGAAGAAGTCATCGTCGTAGAAGGACGCGCAGATGTATTAAACCTTTTGAAACATGGGTTTAAGAATGCCATCGCCCTCAATGGAACTTCCGTCCCGCAAACAATCAAAGAATTGACACGAAAAAAAACGGTTACGGTTTTTGTCGATGGAGACAGAGGAGGGGATCTCATCTTACGTGAACTTTTAAGCACAGCGGACATTGATTTTGTGTGCAAAGCCCCGGATGGAAAAGAAGTAGAAGAGATTACAAAAAAAGAAATCCATAAAGCTTTACGGGGAAGAGTTACCGCAGAACAAGCTAAATTAGAGTTAAAGATCGATAATGATGGGGCTTTGAAAGAAGAAATAAATTCCCTGAGGCAGGGACTGCAGCAACGCAATGCGGCACCGCTACCGGCAAGGAACGAATTAAGGAATAACAATGGTCGAGCGGCATCGTACCCGCCACGCGCGGCGCCAAGACCAATGCAAGCAGTTGTGAGTAAAGATAAAAAATTAACGACGGAAGAAAAGAAAATTTTCAAAGAAACAATGGATGACTTATTTGGAACAAGGGGGGCCTGCATTTTCGATGCCAGCTTAAATATCTTAGGAAAAGTTCCATTAAGCGAATTAAATAGCACTCTTAAGAGCCTAAATGGGGGCATTCACGCGATTGTCTTGGATGGGCTGGTAGAGCTGGAATTAGCGCAAGCTGCAGAGAAACTGGGAGTAACCTATATCATAGGCACGGATTCAAAAATAAAAGAGCCATTAAGGATAAGTGTCTTGACTGATGAACATTTGGTTTGAAAAGTATCAGTACTTGGAATAGAGATGTTTCGATACCTTTTTATTCTCTTTTCTTTTGTTTTAACTGAATGGTTTTTGATGTGATTATTGGCCGCAGCAAAGAAGATGTAGAAAAATACGGCAAAAAAGGAACGGTGTTAATTGCGAAGCAGTATGTTAAGATGGGCCAAACGACGTCTCTTTCAAACCCTGTATATTTAGACGTGGCAGGGGCGCATATCGTCTTCATCGTAGGGAAGAGAGGAACGGGAAAATCGTATACGATGGGTTCCATTGCGGAAGGTCTTGCGGATCTGCCATTAGAAATTAAACAGAATCTGTCGATAGTTCTTATTGACACGATGGGAATCTATTGGACGATGAAATACCCTAATTATAGAGATGAACCAATCGTACGCGAATGGGGATATGAAGCAAAGGGATTAGATGTCAAAATTTACACACCCAGTGGTTATTATGCCAAATACAAAGAAGAGGGCATTCCCACTGATTTTCCTTTTTCTTTACGGCCTTTGGATGTCAGCTCTGAAGCGTGGTGCCAAGTTTTTAACTTAAATCCAAACAGCCCCGAAGGGGTGTTAATCACGCGGATTGTCCAGGATCTGCTAAAGCAAGGAGAAAGTTATGATTTAGATAAAATCATAAATGCAATCCACAGTGATGCGGAAAGTGATGCGGCAATAAAAGGGATTGTTGTGAATGAATTTGCCAAAGCGAGAGGATGGGAAATTTTTTCTAAAGAAGGAACGCCTCTGCAGGAGATCGTTGCTCCTGGGCAAATTACAATTTTGGACATCAGCCCTTATGCAACAATCGCTTCGGGATGGGATATCAAAGCTTTAGTCGTCGGACTCATTTGTCGAATCCTTTTCAACCAGCGCATGCTGACACGGAAAATAGAAGAGTTTCAGACGGTGGATGCGGCAATGCATTATTTTTCAAAAGATATCCAGGAAAAATTAGAACAGCCATTGGTTTGGATTGCTCTGGACGAGGCTCATGAGTTTCTGCCCCGGGAAGGGAAGACCGCAGCTTCGGAAGGGCTGATTACAATTCTTCGCGAAGGTCGGCAGCCGGGAATTTCCCTTATTCTAGCGACGCAGCAACCAGCAAAAATTCATACCGATGTTATCACGCAGGCAGATACGGTTATTGGCCATCGGCTTACAGCGCGCTTGGATGTAGAGGCTTTAGGTTTGCTAACGCAAAATTATATGCGCCAGGGATTAGAACAAGAGATGGATATGCTGCCGCGGGTAAAAGGATCGGCAGTTATATTCGATGATGCCAATGAGCGGATTTTTCCGGTGCAAATGAAACCGCGCTTTACGTGGCATGGAGGAAGCGCGCCATCAGCGCTTCGGGAAAAGAAGAGCAATGTAGACAACGTATTGAGAAAGATAAAAGATTTTTAGTTATCCGTGTTTATTCTATTTTTATTACACGAAGATCCTCCCGAGCCATTTCAATGACAATTTTCTGTGTTTTGTTCGTTAAATAATACCTATTTTCAACCCGTGAATCAAAAGAAAGGAAAGTGTTCTCTCCGCCCGCTTCAATGATTAGTTTTTGAGATAGGGGAATCACACCTTTTGTAAAGCGAGGACAGCGCCGCAGATTTGGTTCTCGAACAAGAAAACCAATGGCTGGATGTGAAAATGGTTTCCCGCCAGCATTTTGATGCCAAGCCGTGGAACCTCTCGGTGTACAGACGAGAAGTCCTGAAGAGGGAAAGATATCCCATTTTCTTCCTACTGTTAAACGAAAATCACATATTTTGTCTTGTTCAACCGGACCAAAAAAAATTTCGTTGACTGCTAAGCCGTTCAATTTTTTCCCATTGACGGCAACGCAAAGACGCGGCCAGGATTCAAAATGATATTGGTTAGCTTTGATTTTTTGCAAGGCATACGGAATTTGCTGGACAGTAATACCTGTCAGCGCGCCGATGCTGCCTTTTTTAGGATTGCGGTGCGGATGAGAATTTATGCCTAAAATAAAACTATTTTTGCAATGCTGAGCTGCGGTAAGAAAAGCGCCATCCCCGCCGAGAGTGATGATAATATCATAGTTTGCACATTTTTCTTTGAGAAACTGTTTGTCGGATACAAATTTGGCAGGAAGGGAAGACTTCAGCACTTCCTGACGAAGGAATACTTCCGCTTTTTTCTGATTAAGATATCCTTCTCTAAGAAATTCTTGTTTATAAAGCGGAAATTTTTCAGAAAATCCTTTCGGGCTGACAGTTTCAAATTCAGAAGTTTTGAGCACGAAAAGAAGAGGTTTCATTATGAAGTTTTAGGCTGCTGGTCGGTGTTAATGATATCCTCTACAAAATCCTCTATGAAATCAGATGCTAAGGCGAAGCCAACCCCTTCGAACCCTTGAATCTTTTTGGTATTTACACCAATAACACGACCGGCGCTATTAATGAGCGGCCCGCCAGAGTTGCCAGGATTGATAGGAACATCAATTTGGATTAAGGCATTGCCTTCGGGATCTTCCCGAAAAGCGCTGATGATTCCTTTCGTCACGCTAAAATCGAGTCCGCCAGGATTGCCTACGGCAATGACACTTTCGCCAATCGCCATTTTTTCGGAACTGCCCCAGCTTAAGGTGGCAAAGTCGTTTCCCTCCAGTTGGAGAACAGCAATATCAGCTTGCCGATTGAAACCGACGATACGAATGGTATGGCGCGCTCCGTCGGAAGTGATAGCTGTTCCAGCACGGGCATTTTCAATGACGTGGTAATTGGTCACTGTGTAACCATTTTCTTCGACAAGGAAACCACTTCCTGCGCCGATGTCCGTGCGGATGCTGACGACGGCAGGAATAGCCTTTTCAATAACTTCTGAAAAATCCTGATTTTGCGCTTTCAGTTTGCTTATTTTTTCCTGAAGCTCTCCTAACTGCTGCTGGCTTTCTACTTTTACCTGCTGCAAATCTCCCGTAATTGTCGCCAATTCAGAACCCTGCTGTTCAAGACTTTTGTTGACTTTATCTAGAGAGGCTTTTAAATCAGTTTCAAGTTTTTTTTGTAAATCGCTAATTTTATTGTTAAGTAAATTGGTGCTGTCAGCGAGAGCCTGCCTCGTGTTTTTTGTTTGATAATTTTCGTAGATGAATAAACTGAAAAAGAGGACTAAGATAATAAGTCCGTAGGTCATATGAACGCGGTTTTCCTTTTTCATACGCACCTGAATACGGAGGGAGTTTAAAAAGATAGTGAATTAAATTTAGGAAACGTATTTTGTCAAAAGGAAATAGAAGTTTTATAAAAAAATGAAGTAAAACAGCCTCAGAATGTCATTACAATACTACTTAGAAGCAGGCCGAGATTATGTTAAGTGTTGTATTGCAAATAAAGCTGCTTTGGGGAGTGGCATTATTTTAGGAAGTTCTTTAACTTCTTTTATTGTTAACTCTGGATCTACTTCTATTGAAGAAACGGCATTTTTGACAATCGCGGCTGAAATTTCCGGTCTTATTTCTTTATCAACAGGATTTGGTTTCCACACTTACCATACTTATCGAAAAACAAAAAATCATATACAAGAACACGGCACCATTGATCCTCGGTTTGCTGAAAAAATATCAAAGTGGTATTGCAACCAAGCAGGAGCTAGACTCGCGGCGAAGGAAGCTGGATTAGAAGATCTTTTGCCTAATGTAAAAATCAAGTATCATAATTAGAATGAAGATTTCTTACATATTTTTTCCACGATTCATGAATTATTTTAGGCGTAACGTGATCAAAATTGGAGGCTGTGTCAATCATTAGCGCATTGATTTTTTCTGCCAGATGATGGTATCTATTTCTTTGTCCTTCTAAATCATCCTTTGTTTTGACGATTCTTTTTTCTTCGTGTTTATCACGTTTCATCAAAGTGTCAACATCAGCATCCAAGATGAATGTTTGATTTGGTCTTGGGAAAGGAAGAAGAGATAGAATTCTGCTCTTTTTGGAGTAAGGATATTGTCCATAGAGATCATAGAAATAGCGGTCGCAGATCACTAATTTTCCCTGGCGCAATGGGGGATAAATGTCTTTAAGGTAACGCCAAAGATATTCTACATAATTGTACATAAATAGCAACTCTTGAAACAAATCAAATTCTTTCTTTTTTTTAGCATTTACTTGTTCAAAAATACCTTGCTTACCTTTTCGGTTGATGAAAGGAGCAAGGAAACGAGAAAGAAATGATTTCCTCCAGCCGAAGTAATATCCAAATTGTCCGAGAGTGAAATTTGTTAAAGGCTGGTACGCAGTGAGAAGCTGCTTTTTTGTCGTGCTTTTTCCTGCGCCATTTGCACCGAGTAAGGCAATTAAGTGCCCTTTTCGCCGTAAGGATAATTTTCTTTGCAAAAGATCAACTATTTTTTCGAGGAGAGCCAGAAAGAAACGTGGTTTTTTAAGAAATAAAGAGCGGTAGGCTTTGAGCGGATCTATTTTTGACAGGGAATAATTATTTTTAATGAATTTGTAAAAAGGTTTTTTCCAACCATTGTGGATTAATTGTGTATTAATGTAGTGCCAATCATGCGCTTGTTGATGATAGTGTGATAGCAATTCACATTGGTATTCTTTTACTTTAAAGTTTTCAAATAAAGCATGAGCTGTATGAATCAATAAAGAATCTTCCGGTGAAGGAAGATTGTTTTTCATTCTTTTAAAAAGAGGAACTTTATCTAAAATAATGATATTATGCCAGGCAATTTGGCGGTGAAGATGCACAGCTGTGACAAGGCCATTTTCGAATTTGACATACATTTTTTTGTACTTTTCAACACGCTCAGGGAGATAAAGAATAAATCCAGCTTGTTCTAAAAGATAGGAAGCTCTTCGATATTCTTCCCGAAAGAGAAATAAAATATCTAGATTTTTATTCTTGCCTTGAAAAATATGTTCGCATTTGAAGAGACAAAACTGAAATTTTTCTTTAACGAAAAGATTACATACTTTTTGCAGTTCCTGTGGCATTTTTGGATAATACATTTTACTTCACTTGGTTGTACAAAGAAAGGAGTTGTTCCGTTATTTTTTCCTCGCCGTATAACTCTTGAATTTTTTCTTTATTCTGTTTTCCTAATTTTTCTCGTAACTCATTATTGCTTATAAGAAGCTGCAGAGCAGACCTTAACTGTTCAACATCTCCAGGAGGCACTAAAATCCCATTTTGTTCGTTTATTGTTTCTTTAATGCCGCCTATAGCTGAGCCGATAACTGGTTTCCCTGCCGCCATGGCTTCGATGGCAATTCGACCAAATGGTTCTGGCCAAATGGAAGGGAAGACAACAATATCCGCTGACGCATAAATTTCCGGCACTTTTTCTTTTGGCACTGGAGAGTGAATTGTAGCAGAAAGATTATTTTTTGTGATCATATCTTGTAATTCATCGCGTAATGGCCCATTCCCATACAATTCTACTTGACACGATGGTCCTTGCATTGCTTGGAGAAGTATGTAAGGTCCTTTTGCTTTTATTAATGAGCCCAGATAGATTATTTTTAGAATTTTATTTTTTAATTTTTTTTGTTTAAATGATTCAACATTAATAGCATTGGGGATTACTGTACTTGTGAATCCATGTTGTTGCAGAAGAGTTTGCATGTATGCGCTGATGGCGATAAGATGACAATAATGTAATGATTTTTGCAATCGTTTATGGAATTGATAGATATAAGAAAGAGCAGCAGGATTATATTTGAGAAGAGAGCCGTTTTTCGTTTTGCCGATCTCTGAAGAATCTTTTTGGCAGGAGTAAAATGATAAAAAGGAACAAGTGATGGTGCATTCCTTTTTTCCATGGAAAATACGGTCTCCTTTAGGACATAAGGCGGGATAGCTTTCGATGGTGGCAATTAAAGGGATGCGAAGATCCTTCAATAAAGGCGCAGCTAAAACACTTATTCCTTGGAAGTGGATGATGTCAAATTTTTGTATCTTGGATAATTTTTTAATTTCGCTGGCTACGGATTTTGGAAAAAAAAGACTTCGTTTGAGGTTGGTTATGATTCCCTGTGGACTACTTCCTGTTTTAAGATGACGATAAATCTTTACACCATTCATTTCTTCGTATTTAGGAGCTTCGGAACAAGAAGAAGTTAGAACAGAAACGGAAACTTTCTTTGCCAGCGCTTCAGCAGTAATTGCTAGATTAATCTCACCACCGCCCATAACTTTAGGAGGATAATACTCAGAGACAAAAAGGACGTTCATTCCAGGAATTGGCAAGAAAATGGCTTATAAGGGTTGTGGAGGAAGGTTCTTTTGATTATTTTTCTCTAGATATGTTATCATTAATTTCAACCCTGCCTTCATTTACAACTGCGGCATACCATCCTCTTCTACTAACTAAAGTTTGAACAA
>CAZCXW010000004.1:43907-48702 GCA_964502785.1 uncultured Methanosarcinales archaeon
ACTCTTTTCTTCGTTCATCACCAACATAAGATAATAGTCTAAGAACTCTACAAGGAGTTGCTGCTTCTCTGACTTCTAGCTGAACTTGTTTGCCAATATTATACCTTCCACCTATTTCAAAGAAATCATAAGGCAAGCCTTGTGAAGTGATATTCTCGCCCAAATGACCTGGTTGGACGGGCCATCCCTCTTGTTGCAATTGTGCTAAAATTTCTAAAGGAAGAATCAAAACCGCTCTATCCAGGGTGCTGCGTTTTATAATACCACTTCGGAAGTGATTGTAATCACCTTCTACTCCCTGTTTTGTAAATAAAGCTGATTCTATTGACCGCTTGGGGATGCCTCGTTCACCGGGAATGTTGGGCTTTACATTTATTTGATATACAAAACCTTCCATGAGTATTAATCTTTCTGTGATATTTAACTACTTTTAGTTTTGATTTTTATCTTTCTGAACAATAAAATCTTAATGGTTTTTAAAAATCTTAGCTAAGAAAGTCAACACTCGAAGAATTAAGGATTAAGCTATATTACTTTCAATTCCTTATTTAATTTAAAAATATTCCTCTAACAACATCTCTCTGAACCATAGATTAACAACCTTTAAAAAGGTTTTTTTAGCAATCGACTTAGGTGGTTATATGACAGAAATTCTCCTCCCAAATGAGATTATTGAACGGATTCGGCAGAAGATTGGAGATCAATCACTCTCTCAGTATTTGTGTACTCTTGTAGAAAAAGATCTGCAGAATCCCGTCTATAAAGAAGAAGAGGAGCAGAAAATTAAGGAGCGGTTACGCAGTTTAGGGTATATTGATTAAAATGACAAAAGTGCTTCTGTTTGGGATGGATGGCGGCGAGCCTTCTTTGATTTTTGAAAAATGGCGTGATCTTCTGCCAAATATACGAGGCCTCATGGAAAAAGGCTGTTATGCACGAATGAATAGCACGATTCCCCCTAACACGATTGTGGCCTGGAATTCGATGATCTCTGGCAGAGACACAAGCGAATTAGGAGTCTATAGTTATACTTATAAAACACCTTCCGGGGAGACGCGTCTCGTCAGTTCGCAAAATCTGCGCTGTAAAGTGATGTGGGATATCATTGGAGAGTATAACAAAAGAAGCATTGGGCTTTTTGTGCCGCTTTCGTTTCCCGTGCATCCGATTAAGGGGTGTTTAGTAAGTGATTTTTTAACACCTGACATTGAAAGCAACTGTGCGTATCCGGAAGCATTAAAAGAAAAAATAAGAAAGCTCGGAAATCCCGATATCTTTTTTGATGTGGTCGCTGGCTTGGCAGAGCATAAGAATTTAGATCCCGCTGATCTTATTAAAAGAGCATATACCATGACAGAGATGCAATTTACATTATTGAAAGATTTATTTCTCAATGAAAAATGGGATTTTTTTATGGCGGTGATGCTGGGAACGGATCGTTTGCAGCACATGCTCTGGCGGCATTTTGATGAAACACACCGCCGTTTTATTGCAAACTCTCCGTACAAAGATGCGATTAAAGAATATTATATCCATATTGATAAGAAATTGGGTGAACTTTTAAGTCATATAGATGATGATACTGTAGTGATCGTTGCTTCTGATCATGGAATGATAAAACAGGATGGAAAAATCAATATTAATAATTGGTTGATCGAACAAGGATACATGGTCTTGAAAAAAGAAGTCAATATTTCGCAAAAGCAAAGGTTTAGTGCTTCTTTTGTTGATATGGAAAAATCTGCTGCTTATGGCGGCGGAGCGTATAATGCGCGTGTTTTCATTAATAAACAAAAAGTAGGCGCTCAGTACCAGAGCATTCGCGAAGAATTAATTCAAAAGTTGAAGGAAATACCAGATGATAAAGGAAAACCCCTTGATACAAAAGTATACAAAGCGGAGGAAATCTATCGGTATACTTCAGATGAAAATTGCCCAGATTTAACTGTTTATTTTGATGACCTGCGTTGGGCTTCAAATCCAGATTTAGGCATCCCAGGGATTTATTCTTGGGAAAGCGCGATGGGAGCAGACAGCGCTGGACATTCACGGCAAGGATTTTTTGTCATAAGTGGTAAAGGCATTGCGCGAAAAGGCCTGATGCGGGAGATAGAAATTTGTCAAGTTGCGCCTACCATTATGAAAATCCTTAACGTGCCCGTTCCTTCGGATCTTAAAGTTGAATCACTGGAGGTATTTTCACGATGACTTATTTTCCCGAATCGACATTAATTGACACAACTGATGGTTTTCAGTGCAAATCATATGCTTGTGAACATCCTCCCGGATATGTTATTGTGAAGCCAAAATATATCCCGCGCGAGGCATTAGAAGGGGATGGTTTAAAATATCGTTTTTTATTTGAAAAGTGTTTAGTTCGTTTTAATCTCTTTGCTCCTAAGGAGAAGCTGCGGAACTATGTGGATCAATTCCGCAAAAGGTTTTCAGATTATATTTATGACTGCCCATTGCATCAGAATTGGTTTTTTGTTGTACCCATTGAGAGAATTAAACAAATTCATGATGGAAGAAAGGGATTGCAGGAGTTTCTTCAAGTGCCAAAAAAAGACCTTGATTCCTATTTAATCTTAGTACGCGAACTGGTAGATTTTCTTGTGCAAAGCGGAGTTAAATCACAAGATTTAGGAATAACGCATTCAACATTATTAGGAAATTATACGCCTGGCACTTCAGATATTGATATTATTATTTACGGCAAAGAAAATGGGTGGAAAATCCTTAATTATCTGCAAATAGCAAGGCATCCGCTGCTGAAATGGAAAACGGAAGAAGAATGGCGTCAATATTATCAAGAGCACAAGACCTCTGAATCAAAGCATTTTACGGAAGAGGAATATGTGCGCCATATGATTAGAAAAAAGTATGAGGGAACATTCGGCGGGACGGTGTTTACTCTTTTCACAACGGAAAATAGGGATGAAACATGGTTTCAATGGGGGGAAGAGAAATATCAACCCATCGGTGTGGCCACGATTCGGGGGAAAGTGATCCATCATTACAATAGTCATGTGCGCCCAGGATATTATGAAGTAGAAAACGTGGAGCTATTGGGATTAGAGCAAGGAAAGAGTATTGATAAAAATATTCCCATACAGCGTGTGGTGACCTATTCCATTCCTTTTGTTCAGCAGGCGGTAACGGGTGAAATGTTGAAGGCGTGCGGTCTGCTAGAATTAGTAACGCCCAAAGAAGGAGAGGCGTACTATCGTCTTACTGTTGGTTATTTTGATGCTTATGTATCGGAAAGACGAGAGCAAGAATACATTAAATCCGAGGGATAAGATGCATTTCTACGAATCTTCCATTATTACGACAAAAGATGGTTTGCATTGTCAGGTATATGGTAATGAGCACCCTACACGGGCAATTCTTATAAAACCAAAGTATATCCCCACCGATAAAATATATTCTCATGCTTTGCAGTATCGTTTTCTCGGCGGGAGAAAGATGAACCGCCTTAATTTATGGATAGAAAAAGAAGAATTACAAAAATATTTCAGAGAATTCCAGGAAGCATATCCACATTATGTATATCAGAGTGAAATCCACGATAAAGATCGCTTCTTTTTTGCTATCCCGATAGAGAACATGGAGAGGATCTATTTTCCCAGAAGAGGTTTGAAAGAATTAATGACGATGCCAGAACAAGCACTTGATGCCCATTTGCTCCGTGTGTATCATTTCGTTCAATTTTTATTGCAGAGCGGTTTGCGTTTGAAGGATTTGGGAGTGACCTATTCTACACTTACGGGACATTATTCTTCAGAAGTTTCAGATATCAATATCGTAGTCTATGGAAAAGAAAATTTTTGGAAAATGATGAATTTCCTGCAAGAAGCGAAGCATCATTTACTGCGTTGGAAAAGCGATGAAGAATGGCGGCATTTTTTGCAGCGACGTTCTCGTTTTGCCCGTTTTGGGGGGGATGAAGCCGTAGCTTTAATGAAACGAAAGAAGTCAGAAGGTTATTTTGATAATGTGCTTTTTGTTATTTTTGCGGCGGAAAAAGAAGAAGAAGTCTGGTTTAAATGGGGGGAAGAAAAATACCGGCAGGAAGGATTGGTAACAATACAAGGAACAGTCATTGATCATAAAAGCAGTGTTGTCCGTCCCGGGTGTTATATTATAAATAATGTTACTGTTCTTAAAGGAGGGCAAAGAGAAAATATTCAAAAAGTTGTCTTTTATAATCGGGATTATTGTATGCTGGCTTTTAATGGAGAAAAAATCGAAGCATGCGGGGTTTTAGAAGAAGCGACAGGGCAAGACGGGAATTCTTACTACCGTGTTGTGGTCGGTTATTTTGATGCTTATGTTTCAGAAAGACGAGAGCAAGAATATATCAAAGTTGTTGGTGAAAATAAAAATGAATGAGGCGCAGAAACTGTTACAGGAAGATGTCTCTTCACGGAAAGAATGCAATCTCTGCCAGGAAAGTGTTTTGAATATTAGCACAAGAACAAATTATCAAGGGGTTGTTGTCTATAAAGCAGGACGGAAAGAAAATGGCTGGTTTGCGACTGTTTCCCCGAAAACAGGAGGAAATCCTGAAGAAGATTTTACCGTGCAGATTATGACGCTAGATCATTTTACGCATTTTAGCCAGTTAGGATTGCATCCCGAACTGGCAATGAATTATGGATTGATCTTAGCTAAAGTTTGTCAGGCAATGACGCAAATAATGATAGAAAATCCTCATCTTAAAGCTGTTTCTGAAACAAGGGAAGAAGGAATTCCCCTTGCTTTCTATGGGAAATGCACGACATGGAAAGAC
>CAZCXW010000005.1:0-832 GCA_964502785.1 uncultured Methanosarcinales archaeon
AGAAAACATTGTTTTAAGCATAATGTGCTCAATTATTTAAGTCCATGACTATATGCTTCTCGGAAAACCGCATTGTCTGTTCAGGAATATGGGAATCATCTCCATCATTCAGATTTAGAAAAAAGTCTGGCGGGGACAAAGATATCTGTTGTAAAGAAGTCTTCGTGAATTGACCAGTCGTGTGGTTTGACGAGAAACCTATTTTAACTTCAATCCATCACACCCTTGCGCTCTTCCGTCAATATACACCTTTCTCCATTCTTCATAATAAGCTTTTTGCGTTCCCAATGCTATTCTTCCTTCTGCAATGTATCGCAAAGCAGTTGTTAATGCTGGCCAATCGCTTATCCTTTTTTGTATATCTTGATGCAAATTGACATATGTCCGCATCATCGTTTGTCCTCCATTCTCCCTCGATCTCCTCGACTGACTAAAATAAATCTCAGAAAATTCATGCCAAACATGAACATCAGGACCTTCCACAAGTTTTTCTCCATGATCCATTTGCTCATCCACAAGAATCACGGACGAAGCAGTCTTTAAATTTCCTTTAATTATTGCGTCATAGACTGCATCATCTCCAGTAAGGTCTCTGCATGGCGTTCCTCCCCCATTCTTTTTGAGAGGCAACGTAGAAGGATGAATGTTGATTATTCTGTCGCGATATAAGTCTATCATTGACGCTCCGAGTAATCTCATATAACCCCCCAATACAATTAAATCGAAAGGCTTCCCTATCTCTTCCTCCGCTTGCTGCAATTGTTCCACAATTTGCTCATTGAATACTCTGCTTTTTTGTTTATATTCCGCTTCTGCCTCTGGATTTCCTTTC
>CAZCXW010000005.1:842-14990 GCA_964502785.1 uncultured Methanosarcinales archaeon
CCAGCGAAAGAAGTCCGGCTTGCGGCTTATCTGTGAATATGTAGGCTGGCATAATGACCTTTGCACATTCCAATAAATTAGTTCCATTGCCCGAGCCAAATCCTATCCATCGGAAGTCCTCTTTTCTTCCGTTGTAGATTGGCGTAATTTTTTCTTCGATCATCGTTGTAAAGCGCGGAGCGCGATATCTGTTCTAAAATGAAAGTGTTTATCTCCCGTAGCGGAAGAAATGTCACGTACTATTTCATATGCTCGTTCCGTAGCTTCTTTAATTCCAGAATGGGCATACGCCGTCACTCCTAGAATTCTTCCGCCCGCTGCCACAAAATTATCATTCATTTGTTTTGTTCTAGCATGGAATATTCTAATTTCTTCTGTTCGTTCCTTTTCAAGTCCATAAATCGGAAAGCCATCCAATGGCTTTTCGGGATATCCTTGCGCAGCCATGACCACCGCACATGCCGCTCCTGGAATAAAAGAAAATTGCGCTTTATCTAAAGTTCCATTAACCATGTGATCAAAAATCTCGTAAAGATCTCCCTCCAAAAGCATCATCGCTGGCTGGCATTCCGGATCTCCAAAACGGACATTATACTCTAAAACATTTAGTCCTTCTTCTGTCATCATCATTCCCGCATAAATAATTCCTCTGTAAGGTGTACCTCTTTCTTGCATCCTCTGTACAATTGGTGTTAAAATAATATCAGAAACGGTTTTCACCATTTCAACATCTGCCACAGGCGCGGGACCGTAAGCCCCCATTCCCCCTGTGTTAGGACCTTTATCTCCATCATCACGCCGCTTATGGTCTTGGAATGAAATATGTAAAGGAACAACATGTTCGCCGTCAGATAAAGCAAACATCGAAAATTCTTCACCAAATAAACGTTCACTGACAAGAATTCCTGTCTTTTGTAGATTATGCCAAAAAGGGCTGCAAAGCGCCTCTAAAGCTTCTTGTGTAGAATCACAGACGACAACCCCTTTTCCCGCTGCCAGATAATCTGCTTTAAGTACTCCTCCTCTCTTGGTAAAAATTTTTTCTTTCGGAAAAGGTGAAACAACAGCCTTTGCCGCAGAAGCTTGGTCTTCACAAACTATCGCTCGCGCTTGCGGAATGCCTAACTCTTCATTAAGTTGATACGAAAAAATCTTGCTTGCTTCTAATTGTGCAGCCGCTTTCGTAGGTCCAATGACCCGATGATATTTTTTTTCCAATAAAGCATCAACTAATCCTGCTGCAAGAGGCGCTTCAGGTCCCACAACGGTAAGATCAGGACATTCTTCTAAAACAAGCTTTATCAAGCGATCTACCGATTTTAATTCAATAGAAACATTTCTTCCTTTCTGCTCTCTTGCCGTTCCTCCATTTCCTGGAGCGTAAACGACTTCTGTCACATGCGGGCTCTGCGCTAATTTCCACCCTAAAGCATGTTCGCGTCCGCCAGAACCAATAATTAACACTTTTTCCATCGTACGCTTTCGTTTTTTATGATTTACTTAAATATCTTTTGGTAAGCTATCAGAATCCTGCTCTTTCCACCAGTGTATTTACTGGTTTTCTTTGACATTCAAGATTTTCTTTACCATTCATCTTCTTCATGCCGAGTATAGACCAGAGGTTTATCTGTCACAATCATCGAATGCTCAAATTGCGCAACCATCCCTCCAGAAACTTCCGCTAAAGGCGGATATGCTCTCACCATCCCTGCTTTCTGCAATTCACGCAAACCTAACAGCCCGGGACCTTTTCCCAAGTTTCTCGTCAAGTCTCTTGTCGTAAAAGGCAATCCGTTTCGCGGCTTTACATACTCCGCAATCTTCCTCGCATACGGCGATCTTCCGCTGATTTTCTCTTTCGCCATGAACACTGCTGCTTGTCCTTTTTCTTTGATAAAGCCTTGTCCGTTAGTGACAAAAGGCTCGATGGCGACCTGCCACCCCTCCTGCAATTCCTTTTTTTCTTTATTATTAAATGTCGGAATAGAAATCCCGGCATGCACTTTATATTGGTCAAGAGTATGTCCGCATAAGTTTTTTACCGTCGTAAAGCCCAGTGCTTCCGCTTCCGAAGCCTGTGCTTCGCCTAATTCCCACAATTGGCATCCTGGCCGCACCAATTTAATTGCTGCTGTTAATGCATTTTGCGAGGCTTTTATCATTTCTTTATATTTCTTAGAAGAGCCCGCTTCCACAGTCATCGCATTATCCGCAATCCAGCCATCACAATGCACACCAATATCTACTTTGACAAGATCTCCTTCATGTGTAATATCCTTTGTTTCTTCCGTAGGACAATCATGTGCTGCAACATCATTTACCGCATATTGCGCCCAAGCAATCTCTCCGCCTAATTGCAGGATCCGCTTTTCACAATAGTCCATTACCTCTAAATAAGAAGCGCCGGTCACAGACAGTTTCTTTGCTCCTTCTCTGCGAACTTGGGAAGCGACTTTGCCGGCTTTGATGAGTTTTTGTTGAATTTCGTCGTTCATAGGCCTCTTAGAAGCAAATGAGTATATAAAAAGATTTGTTTATTATTAAATATTCGTTCTCGACTACGTTCTACAACAATAAATATTGCTCATTCTTTCGATCTAAAAATAATTTTAATATCCCCTTTGTCTCCTCGGGACTTGATACTGCCACCGAATCAACAATTTTCGAAGCAGGATAATCATTTCCTCCAGGAAATATTTTGTCTCCAAAAAATAAAATATCCTTCAAAAAGACCCCTCGTTGTTTGACAAATTCCCGAATTCCCCATTCTTTGTCCAATCCTTTCTTGGTTACGTCAATTGATGTCGTTCCCGCAACTTTGATTTCGTATTTATCTTCTCCCAGCAATTTTGTGAGAGCCTTAGCCCATTCCAGTCTCTTTGCCCCAGTCGGGTCAAAATTCTTTTTAAGTTCTGAAGGCGCGCCTCTTCCCAATGCGGACAGGGTAATCTGCGATCCTCGATCTTGCAGCTGGTCTTCTTTAGTGGTCAAGGTTTGGATATTATATTCTTTCAAAATATTTTCAAAAGCCGTCATAATTTCTTGTTTCTGAGTTTCAGATAAAGAATGATTGTAAATCTCTTTTATTTTTCCATTCTTAATGATCGTGTATTGCGTTCCTGTATTTCCCAGAAGATGATGGTTCTGCGTCAGCCGAGAAGAAATCATCCTTTGAAGCTCAGATACGGGAGCGCCGCTGATAAAAACTATCTCTTTTCCTTTTTTAATAAGGCAGTTAATGATATCTGCCATCTCGGAAGAGATGACTTGACAGCTTTCCACGATTGTGCCATCAACATCAGCAATAATCACTTTTTTTTCTTCCAAACTTAAATGTTGCTTAAACTTCTCACACGCTTCACGATACGTCTCCATTTTATCGGTAGGATACCATTGTCCTTCGTGGATGTGTGCAACAATCTCTCCAGGTTTTAATTTTTCATAAAAATCATATTCGATGGATGATTTCCCCTGAGGCAACATTTTCTTTATGATTTGAGGTTCTAAAACAATCGCTCCTGCATTTATCAGATTGGAAGGCGCTTCCTCTCGTTTCGGTTTTTCCACAAATGAAATCACTTTGGAACCCTCTAATGTCGCCACCCCAAAATTTTCTACATCATTTCTTGGTGTCAGAACCATCGTCACAGGACTTTTATATTTTGTATATGTCTCAAATAATTTTTTATAATCTAAATCCATTAGATTATCGCCCCAGACCACAAATACCGATTCCTGCAAATCTTTAACAGCTTCTCGTACCGCTCCGCCTGTGCCCAGAGGCTCATTTTCTACAGAATATGTTATGATGACTCCAAATTGGCATCCATCACCAAAAAATTCCTGAACTTTTTCATGTTTATAGCTGATAGAAAGTATGATTTTCACAATTCCATACCGTTTAAGATTATTAATCACATGAAGCAAAATAGGTTTCCCTTTGATGGGCAGAAGCGGCTTAGGAATCTCATCCGTTAATGGCCTTAGACGCGTGCCTAAGCCACCAGCGAGAATGACCGCGGTATCAATCATACATCAGCAGTTTCCATATTTACATTTATAACTATTGTGCAACTGTATCAAAGAAAAATTGGCCGTCATCATTCATCGAGCTATAGTGCCCCAGTTTCATGAAATTTAAAAAGTAAAGCTTTACAACATTTCCTGAATGAGTTCACGATTTTCGTATGAAAGCAGTAGCGAAGCAGACCTTTCCCGTCTTGTTGAAGATACAGCGCATCTCCGGCAATGGTATCATTTTTCTTCAGATACCCGTATTTTAATACGGCGAACCGACCCGGCAATTATTATCGAATCAGCTCTCACTCTAAGCGAATCACGGCGAGGCAATTTGACCATCTCTCTCAGATTTAAAGGAAGCAAGGATGATCTCGCTCACACTTTAAAACTGACTTCCTTTTCTCCTTCCGCAAATCATTTATGCCTTGGTCTTCAGCATGATGATCAAAAGTATTTCCTTATTCAACCTTGGCATTCAGGAGAAAAAGAGTATCCATCTCGAGAAAGAAAACACTTCGAGAATCATGATCCATTCTTAAGCTGCGGATTCCGTGAAACAGACGGCGAATATCCTGTTGAACAAATGATTATTGATTTGTATCATCCTTCTTTAAGCTATACTTCAAAGTTGCCAAATGATATTTTTCTTCAATTTCGAAATGACGACTTTTTCAAAACATCAAGGCAAGATTTATAAATAAGTCTTCAAAATAGAATTCTTAGGACGGCCATAGGGGCGGGGTTCACCGGATCCCTTTTCGAACTCCGAAGTTAAGACCGCTTCCGTGCTGGGCAGTACTGCATTACGCGGGAAACCCGGTTAGCTGTCCACCCTTTTCTTTAAAATGCAAAGGCCTATCGATTTATACCTTGGTTTTGATCCTCATTTCTTTTGTTCACAACGAGAAAGAGAAGCCGAAAATTATCACACATTCTTAAACCATAATGGAGATATTATTAATTCCATCCTAGAGGAACCTACTGCTAAACTTCAGGATAAGATAATCTATGCTGAATTAGAAACGTTCGAACAATACGAATATGCGCATCCACCAATTTTAGGAAAAACAAAAGAAATGAGTGGAAATTTGAACGTCACCAGGGACAATCTCCTTCAAAAAGTAGGGGTCCATTTACAACATTCACAGAGAGCATACCTTACTGGTCGTATTGGTTGTCATCTTATTCGTTTCCTCTTTCCTGAGAAATACGCAGCCCAACTCAATCAATTTTATCAAATAACACAGAAACCAGCAAATTCTTTTTGCGAGCAATTTGGAACTGAATTAATAAAATTTATTTCTATTCTTCCGGAGGAAATTCGTGGCGAAGATGGATCAAAATTAAGATCAGAAAAATTTCAAAGTGTTGTTGGATCTGAAGGTCCTAACGTTTTTTTGTTTTGGAGTACAGTACCTTACATTCATCTTAATCTCAAGGAACGGGGCTTAAATGCTGAACAGAGCATCAGCAAAATAATGGATTGGGCAATTTCAGCATATAGAGAAGGCTGGAATCCTGAAGAATTTAAAATAGATCATTTGTCATTATTAGAAAAACAGCTCTCGACCCTATTCCGACCTTTAGGCTACGATGAACGCATGCCGACCCATTTAAGAAGGCGTCTTCTCAGTAGAATGATCGCAGGAAAATTGATTTAATATTGTCCGAAAGCTTTTATATATCCTTAAAATTCAGTTCTTCATGGACACGCTTCAGAAAGCTCTTTTAAAGCACTCGCAGGCCGCAAAATTAACATTCACGGCAGACGATATCCGCTGGGCAACTCCCGAAATTGTTGCTAATTACCGCGCCCAGCGTTTAAAATGTCATACCATTGCCGATCTTGGTTGCGGCATCGGCTTTCAAGCCTTTGCCTTCGCCAAAACCTGCCAAAAGGTGTATGCGGTAGACATTGACAAACAAAAAATTCTCCGCGCTAAACATAATGCAGAAATTCTTGGATTAAAGAATATTATTTTCATTTATGGCGATGCCTTGGATCCGCTTGTTATCAACAAATTAAAAGACCTTGACATTGTCTTTTGCGATCCAGAAAGGGCCGTGACCGAAGAAAAACGTTCTCTCCAACAGCTTTCTCCCCCGATTTCAGAATTACTCGCTTCCTATCTTCCACTAACCAAAAAAATAGCTTTCGAACTTCCTCCTCAAATTCAGAATTTCCAGCTCAATGGCGAACAAGAATATTTTTCTGTAGATGGAGAATTAAATCGCCTCACTATCTACTTGAACGAATTAAAGCATGCTGATCGCAGCGCCGTAATTCTCCCTGGCAGTTATCGTCTTCACTCGGATAAAACCGCAACCTTGCGGAAAAGCGCTAGTCTTCATCCATTTCTGTACGAAATTGATCCTGCCGTTGTGAAAGCAGACCTTCTCGCGGAACTTTCTCAGGCAACGGAAGCTGAACTTTACACCAGAGAACCTCTTGTTTTGTTCACTTCCTCTAAAAAGATTAAGAGTCATTTTTTTAAGAATTCTTTTCAAGCTGTTCAAATTCCTTTCAAGCCAAAAGATATTCTGGAGGCTTTGCAGAAACAAAACGTTGGAAAAGTAATTCTTCGTTACAACATCAGCCCGCAACAATACTGGCAGGAACGGAAAAAAATTGAAAGTGCTTTAAAAGGCAGCACAACTATTCACCTGTTTCGTGTCGGGAATAATGCCATTATTGCGGAAAAAATAAAATCACCCTAATAATCGGAATCATCTGCTAATCTTATCCATTTGAATTTAATTTCCCTCTTTGCGTTTCATTAACTGTTGTATTTTTTTGCTGATTTCTGGATATTGCGAGGGTATAAGCTGCGCTATTTTCATTTCCATCAATGGAGATGAAAAATCTCCTTGTTCTAGAAGTTTTTTTGCGTTCTTTTTTGTCAACGGCTCTTCTCTCTTTCTTTTATATAAATCGATCAGAGTGTCTCGTAATCCATTATATACCTTCTTCTCACGCTGCCGGTATAACTTCTGTATAATAAATTGCTCATCCCTCATCTTAACGAGCGGTTCAACAAGAATTACTTGTGAAGAAACATCTGGTTTCGGAACAAAAGATTCTGCTGGCACATCCATTACGATGGTAAAAGAAAAGAATGCTGAAAAGATTGGATGTTTTTTGATTTTTCCCGCAAAGGAACGCGGCACCATCAACACTGCTGCTTTTACGTGCCGAGCGCGGCACAGGAGATGCATTACCGCTTCGCAGAGTTGATAAGGGATATTTGCCACTACCTTTGTAAAATCTCTCCTTTTCCGCGCCGCATGCAGCGCATTGCCGATGATTACTTCTACATTTCGAGCTATTTTTTCTAACACCTCTTTAAACCGCTGGTCAATTTCAAGGGCTATCACTTTTCCCGCTTTTTTCGCTAGTTTTGCCGTAAGATTCCCGCTTCCCGCCCCAATTTCCAGAATACAATCTTCTTTGGTAATTCCTGCGGTTTTTATGATGGTGTCCAACACCTCTTCATCCACGCAAAAATGCTGGTCTTTTTCAGCGAAAGGCATAAGGTTTTGCGGAAGAGAAAGTATGTTTTGTTTCATAACCTTGCAATAGGGGCGTCCTTTAAAAAATTGTCTCAAAACTCAGAATTAAACTTCAATCTAAAATTTCCAATTATATCCTTTTGGCTGCTGCTGGGTCACGCAGTGAATCGTTCCGCCGCTGGCAATGAGGTCTAAGCAATTAATAGGAATTATATTCCTTCCAGGAAATTGATCTCGAATTATGTTTAGGGCTGTTTTATCTTGCTCTTTCACTCCAAAAACAGGAACTAATACAACTTTATTTCCAATATAAAAATTTGCGTAACTAGCCGCGCGGCGTTCTCCATCAACTTCAATCACTCCTGGCGTAGGTAAAGTTGCTACCTCAAACCCATAGTCTGCCGCCTGCACGATTTTTAAATTTTGCTCTAATGCTCTATAATTTTTATCCCATGGATGTAGTTCACGAACACAGAGTATTCTATTGGTCGCTGTAAACCGCGCGATGTTATCAATATGACCTGCAGTATCATCTTTATACAACCCTTTATTAAGCCACAGTATTTCTTCTACACCTAAATAGTCTTTTAATGTTTGTTCGATTCGGTCTTGAGCGTAAGGATTTCTCTGGGCATGAAAAAGACACTGTTTTGTCGTCATCAGAACCCCTTTGCCATTCGTCTCGACAGAACCCCCTTCCAGCACCATCCCCGCACTAAAGTAAGGCAACCCTGTCAATTGATGCAATCTTCCTGGCACGGAGGTATCTCCCGCTAAATCAATATATTTCCCCCAGCCGTTAAAAATCCAATGAGTTATCGCCGCATTTCCTTCCCGATTCACCACAAAAAGAGGACCGTGATCTCTTGTCCAGACATCTAAATTTTTCGTTTCAAAGAAGAGAATATGTTCTAACGGGATTCCTGCTTTTTGCAATTTTTGTTGCACATCCTTTTCCATTTCCTCATCGAATATCTGCAGATGAACTTTCTCGCTTCCATGCAATGCTCCAATAATTCGCATGTAAATATCTTCTACGCCGGAGAATCTTTCGCCCCAATAATGCGCCAGCCTTTTATTAGGCCATGACAACCACGTTGCTTCATGCTCTTCCCATTCCGCAGGCATTCGATATCCGCATTGCCGTGGTGTTTTCGTTGTAATCATCGTCTTTTCACCAGTTCCAGATAAGTCTCCGGACGGCGATTTTCCAGAAAACCCCAATATTTTGTTTCATCGATTTTTGACAGATTGCAATCCACCACCAGAACCTCTTCTTTATCATTGGATGCCATCCGCAACACTTTTCCCGTTGGCCCAGCGACAAATGAACTTCCCCAGAAATCAATAGCTTCATCTTCGTATCCCGTGCGATTAACCGCTGCGACAAAACAATGATTCATAACTGCCTGCATACACTGTGTATCAATCCAGTTCTTGCGCGATCTTTTTTCTTTTTCCTTCATCGCTTTCGTCCAGCCAATTGCTGTTGGATAGAAAATAACCTGCGCTCCCTGCAGAGCAAGAATCCTTGATGCTTCCGGAAACCATTGGTCATAACAAATAAGCACCCCTATTTTTCCGTGCTCGGTATCAAACGATTGATATCCCAAATCTCCTAAATTAAAATAATCCTGTTCCCAATAATGAGGATCTCTGGGGATATGTATTTTTCTATATTTTCCAAGAATATTTCCATGATTATCAAAGACTACGGCTGTATTAAAACCTTTTTCACCAGTTCCTTTTTCAAAAACAGAACCGCCGACTAGTATAATTTCATTTTCTTTTGCCGCTCTACTTAAAGCATCCGTCGTTGGACCTGGAATTGTTTCTGCCAGGCTGTATTTTGTTTTATCTTTTTCCCGTGTAGCAAAATAAAGATGTGAAACCAACTCTTGCAGGCAGACAACCTGCGCTCCCAATTCTGCCGCCGTCCTGATTCCTCTCACCGCATTCTCAATATTCAAAGACGCATCAGAAACAGCTTTTCCCTGCACCAACCCCACCTTCATGCTTGGAAAGTTATTAAACCGTTATATAAAGATTGTTGGTATTCAGAAATTATGTTTGTCAATCATTTCTTCTTATTGAGAGTTTCGGAATTAAGGTCATAATCGATCTGTCCTTTCCAAATAATCGGAGGTAGAATCCTGTCTCTAAACACTGTAGCCCAGCCGCGGCGCATTTCATCAGGCGAGCCATCTTGATTATTAAGAGTGCTGTATTTTGTCGCCGCGCGGAAAAAATGATTGGCGGTTAATAATTCTATTTCCAAACGGGATTGCGGATTATTTAAATCAACTACTCCGCCGTTTTCTCTATATGCTGCCAGTAATCTATTCTGTGTCTCTTCCACACTTGCCAGTTCTGTATTCGTCGCTTGTAAAAGAATAGCTGCAAATTCAGCCGCTGCCGGAGCGGCTTGCGCAAAGTTAAAGCCATCCATATAGTTAATTCTCCCGGCTTCGTCCATGCGCACATTCCAGCGATGAATATTTGCTAAAACAAAAACAGAGCGGGGTTGAACGCTTCCTTCTGGCATCCCTAGAAAAGCATATTCTCCTAATTTTTTATTGAAGTACGCGTTTAACAAATCTAATTGCGTTGGATTAAAGAATTCTTTATGAGCAGGGTTATCAATATTATGAGTTATAATTTCACTTAACCTGTCGCTGTATTTACTTTGCGAGGAATGCGCTTCTAAACCAAAAGGCATCACATCGCCAAACATCGGAAATTCTGCGCGATGTGCTTTTGCCAAATAAGAGCCAATTTGACTTACAACAAAAAGATGTCTTCCCCTCATTGCAGCGAAATCCGCTCCTTCATCAACATATTGCTTCCAAGTTTTTCCTTCAGGAACATAGGTAACCAAAAAATCACGTTCGCTTCCTTTGTAAGGGCCCCAGGTTGCGACTGCTGGTAATCCTTGTTTTCGTGCCAGATCATAAATAGCCGCTTCCCTCTTTAAAGATATTTTTCCTCCAAAGATAGATTCTCTGCTATCCTCAGATTTTTCTAAATCACTTTCATAACGCACGATTTTTGTTACGGGTGTTTCTTGCGAACCTTTCTCCGAAATCACTGCTTGAAATAGAAGATGGCTAATATCTCCCGTAACAGAAGTAACACTGCTATGCAACTCAAATCCTGCTTTTTCTAAATCACTTTGCACAGTCGAAACATCCATAAGCAGTTTGTATGCTTTTCCTTCTTAAATCTTATGATACAATTGCTTTACAGAGCAGATATATACTAAAATGCGCTAGAATTCGAACATCATTTGGCGCATTTTATATATACTAAAAGCACTAAATATTCAAACTTATTGTCAGTGCTTTTATATATATAAAGGCAATTAAATATATTCAAAAACTAATTGCCTTTAGTATAGAGAACTTTGCAAAATTGATTTCCTGCTCTAAATTCATAGAATTTTGAGCATAAATTGCAAAGTTATCTGTCAGAATTTTGAGTTTTTCAAAATTCTCTATATATAAAAATCATTAATATGTTCGATTTCTAATGATTTTTAGTATAACAAAAATTAGTGCAACCGCTAAATTCTCCTGTCACTTGCACTCTTCTATCCTTCACTTGCATAATGTTTTTAAAGCATTTTTTAGAGATTGAATCTATGAACAGAGGTGATTCTTATTAAAGCGCTTGTTCTTGCGGCGGGATATGCTACACGTCTCTATCCTTTAACAAAGAATACCCCTAAACCTCTCATTAAAATAGCTCGTAAACAAATTATTAATTACATCATAGACGAAATCAATAAAATCGAAAATATCTCTAAGATCTATGTTGTAACCAATGCCCGTTTTTATTCTCATTTCCAAAAATGGAGCAAAACTCTGACAACAGAAAAAGAAATTCAGATAGTAAATGATCACACCCTTTCCAATGAGGATCGTTTAGGTTCTATCGGTGATATTCATTTTGTCCTGCAACAAGAAAGAATCGATGATGATCTTTTAGTCATCGCCGGTGATAATTTATTTGGCTTTTCCCTGCAGAATCTTATTCATTCTTTTAATTCTCAAAATCGTCAATCCCTGGTTGCTTTTCGTGATTTGAAGGACAAAGAAAAAGTGAAAAATCGTTTCGGGGTTGGGATTGTTAAAAACAATCAAGTTATTGATTTCGAAGAAAAGCCCTCGGAACCTAAAAGCGCTTTGGCCGCTACCGCTTGTTATCTTTTCAATCAAAAAGACTTACAAAGAATTCAAACTTTTATTCATGAAGAAAAAGCTGACGCGCCGGGACATTTCATCAAATATTTAGTCAAAAATTCAGAAGTGCGTGCTTTTGTTTTTGATGAACACTGGTTTGATGTTGGCACGTTTGAGTCCTTGCGTGAAGCTGAAGATTGGTATAGCCCATGAAAGCTCTCATTCTCGCCGCTGGCTATGGAACAAGATTAGCGCAGAGTTTTCTTGATTATCAAGGGGAATACAAAGAAAAGCTCCGTGATTTAATAGAAGGCAAATCTAAAGGGTTCGTTCCCATCGCTGGAAAACCAATTGTTGAACATCATCTTAACCTATTAACTCAAGTCGGAATCCCCCTTTCTCAAATTTACATTTACACGAACGCTACGCACTATCCACAATATCATCTATGGGGTATGCATCAGGGAATCTCTCCTCAAAATATATTCAACAACGGCATAAATTCACCTGAAAAAAGAAACGAACAGACCAGAGATATGCTTCAGGCTATTGGTGCGGTAGGTTCAGACAAACCGCTCCTCCTCTTAGCTTACGATACTTTAGTCTTCGACAAAGACGGCCGAGTAGCTTCATTAGAACCTCTCATGGATGGTTATCGGAAAGACAACACCTCTCGCGTGATCGTATATTACAAAAGAGAACAAGCTTTTAATCACGGTGTAGTAACTTTTAATGCTGAAAAAAATCTAACCAGTTTTAGAGAGAAACCACAAGATGTGGCAGAAGGATGGGTTAACGCTTCCATTTATCTCTTGAGCCCTCAATTATTACAAGATATGATAACTATGAAAGATAAATTTCCCCGCATCGGTAATCCTCTCGAATTAGTTTGGTCATCATTCAAAGCGGTTGAAGTTTCCCACCGTGTCGACATTGGAACTATTGATGAAGTTTTGAAAGAAATTAGAGGCTTATCATGAACATTAGCTGCATCGGCTCCAGTTACGTTGGATTAGTCACCGGATCTTGTTTTGCCGACCTTGGGCATCATGTCATCTGCTGTGATATTGACGAAGCGAAAATAAAAAATCTGCAGCAGGGCAAGATTCCATTTTATGAGCCTGGATTAAAAGATGTCGTTGACAGAACATCACAGAAAGGCAAACTTGCATTCACCACAAATATTAAAGAAGCTATAGAAAAAAGCGATGTTATTTTTAATTGCGTTGGCACTCCCAGCAAAGAAGATGGCTCTGCTGATTTACAGTTTGTTTTTTCTGTCGCGCAATCTGTAGCGATGCATGCTCAAGGGTATAAAGTTCTTATCAACAAAAGCACCGTTCCCCCAGGCACCGCTACAAAAACTCAAGACTTCATTCGAGAGAAAAATCCCTCATCCAAAGTAGATGTTGTTTCCAATCCAGAATTCCTCAAAGAAGGAAATGCTGTTCATGATTTCACGCATCCTGATAAAATTGTTGTCGGAGCCCAATCATCAAAAGCGTTCGCAGTGCTGCGAGAAGTCTATTCAGGATTTGTCCGCCCTTACATGGATATTCTCGAAACAGACTGGATGACTGCCGAAATCATGAAATATGCGAATAATGCTTTTCTCGCCACAAAAATAAGTTTCATCAATGAAATTGCGAATATCTGCGATCAAGTCGGCGGCGACATAAAAACTGTTGCTCGCGGCTTAGGCATGGACTATCGCATTAACCCAAAATTCCTTAATGCGGGTGTTGGCTATGGGGGAAGCTGTTTTCCTAAAGACATTCGGGCGCTTATTGCCGTTGCCAAAGAAAAAGGGTATGCGGCGCAACTTCTGCAGGAAGTCCACTCTCTCAACGAACGGCAAAAGAAAATAATCTTGCATAAAATTGAGAAAGAATTTGGTCAAGATCTTACGGGCCATATTTTCACGCTCTGGGGCCTTTCTTTTAAACCTAAGACAAATGATATTCGAGAAGCTCCTTCATTGGTATTAATTAACCTGTTGAAACTGCGAGGCGCTCAAGTAATCGTTTATGATCCGGTGGCCATGGAAGATGTCAAGAGTTTGTATAGGGATGCTCTTACATATGCTTCTTCTCTCACTTCTTCGACAAAAAATAGTTCGGCAATTATTCTTCTTACAGAATGGGATGAATTTCGTAATTTTAATCTCAAAGATCTCTTGCAAGACATGAAACACAAAGTCATTTTTGACGGGCGAAATATTTATGAACCAGAGCAAGTCCGAAAGGCCGGATTTAAGTATTATGGTATCGGCAGGCAATGAAACTCAAAGAATTTGAAGCAAAACAGTTGCTCAGTAAAGTGGGGATACCTATTCCCGAGAGCATTTTAATCTCCCGCGTAGAAGATGTTCCAGAGTTCACTGTGCCCCATGTTCTTAAAGCTCAGACTTTAGCTGGCGGCCGTGGCAAGGCAGGCG
>CAZCXW010000005.1:15000-39714 GCA_964502785.1 uncultured Methanosarcinales archaeon
TTCAAGCTCAAAATCAGGCCATTCTTGCGTGCCAGCACTGGCTAGGCAATTATTTTCGAGATGAAAAAGTCATGGAAGCGACCCTGGACGAAAAAGTGGAAGTAAAACAAGAACTCTATCTGGGGATTATGTTCGACACCTCCAAAAAATGTCCGGTTTTTATTTTTAGCGAAGAAGGCGGCATCAACATTGAAGAAGTTAAGCAGACTTCTCCTGAAAAAATCATCACGGCAGATATAAACTATCTTGAAGGGCTTACTGATTCTCTCATTGAATTTACGTTGTCTTTCTCCTCTTTATCACATCTGGTTAAACATAAACTCTCCCAAATTATGCGGAGAATGTATCTTTGCTTTATCCGTTTTGACTGTAAAATGATCGAGATAAATCCCCTGGCCATAACCCTTAGCGATGAACTTATCGCCCTTGATGCCGTTGTTGTCCTTGATGACGATGCCAAATTCCGTCGTGAAATTCATTTTCCTGAGCGCACTGACAACCGCCAAGCCACGGCGCGTGAAATTGCCGCTCGGTTGATTGATAAAGATGATTATCGCGGCGTTGCGGGAAAAACATTTCTCGATTTAGACGGCGATATTGCCATTCTCACCAGCGGCGGCGGGGCTTCCATGACGCTCATGGATGCCCTTATCGAATACGGCGGGAAACCTGCAAATTTTACGGAATATAGCGGTGATCCGCCAACGGAAAAAGTGGAAAAGCTTACCAGAATTGTTCTTGACCGTGAAAAGCTTTCCGGATTGCTTATCGGCGGTGTTATTGCTAATTTTACGAACATTGCAGAAACAATTAAAGGAGTACTAACGATTTTGAAAGAAAAAAAACCAAAATTTCCCATTGTCATTAGAAGAGCCGGTCCTCATGATGACAAAGCAAAAGCCATGCTCTTACAAGCTAAAAATGAAGATGGACTTGATATTCATTATTTTGATGAACGTACGCCTCTCACCGAAGCTGTAAGAATCATGAGCGGGCTGTCGCGACAATATAAACAAACACAGGAGTTCAAAAATGGCTATTCTCATTGATAAAAATACGACTTTCCTTATTCAGGGAATTACTGGCAAGCAAGGAACCCGCGCCTGTCATGAAATGCAGGAATCAGGAGCTCGGGTAGTAGCAGGCGTGACTCCCGGCAAAGGTGGTGAATTTGTCGAAGGGGTGCCTGTTTATAATACTATCAAAGAAGCACAGCAAGTTCATGAGACTACTGCGTCTGTCTTGTACATCCCCCCCCGCTTTGCCAAAGAAGCGATTATCGAAGCCATCGAAGCTCAAATTCCTCTTCTTAACATCGTTACAGAAAATATTCCCATGCATGATATGGCCTATTGCTTAGCCTTGGCCGCACAACGTGGAACACGGATTATTGGAGCTTGTTCTGCCGGCATTTATTCTGTCGGCAAAGTCAAATGCGGTTCTATTGCGGGAGGCAAATCCCATATTGCGTTTACTCCAGGACCTATTGGCGTCATTTCTCGAAGCGGAGGGATGTCCTGCGAAACCTCTCTCGTCTTAACCAAAGCAGGGTTAGGCCAATCCACGGTCGTAAGCATTGGCAGCGACGTCTTGATGGGTTCCACCTTTCTCGACCTTTTACCTGATTTTGAACAAGATCAAGCAACAGAAGGCATTGTCCTTTTTGGAGAGATCGGCGGAACCGCAGAGGAAGAATTAGCATCTTATTTAGTGAATCGGCGAGAGCTAGGAAATCCTTTTCGCAAACCTCTCGTCGCCTTTATTTCCGGAAAATTCGCCGAAGAGATCAAAATTCAAAATGTTTCATTAGGCCATGCGGGGGCAATCATTGAAGGAAATAAAGGAACCCGCCGCCATAAAGTTAAAGTCTTGCAAGAAGCGGGTGTCATTATCGCTGATGTTCATCACCAAATAGGAACATTAATGAAAGAAGCCCTTCAGGAGCGCAAGAAAAAGATTACTATGCACCATGGACTATAAAACAAACATTTCAAAAGTAACGGAAAACGATGTTATTATCAGAGGCGAGAAACTTTCTTATTTAATTAAAAATTGGAATTTTACCGATGTTATTTTTCTTGAGATCAGCGGCAGAAAACCGCGTAAAGAAGAAAGTATTATTTTTGAAAAACTTCTGGTTTCTATTATTGATCATGGTATGGGCACGGCATCAAGCCAAACTGCTCGCTTCGTTGCTTCAAGTGGTAATTCCCTGAATGTTGCCGTTGGTGGAGGAGTTTTAAGTTTAGGCGATTATCATGGGGGCGCCACGGGAAAAGCCATGGAACAATTTTATGCCTGGCAGCAAAAAAACCCAAAAGAAATTGCTAAAATTATCGAGGAACTTCTTCTTCAGAAAGCTACGATCTATGGTTTTGGCCACAAAGTTACCAAAGATGAAGATCCTCGTGTGACTTTTATTATTGAAGAGATGGAAAAATGTTCATTTAAATCCTCTTTTTTACACCTAAAAGAGATTGTAGAGAAAAAATTTAAAGAAATGAAAGGAAAAATACTCCCTCTAAATATTGATGGTCTCATGGCCATGATTTTATGTGATTTTGGTTTTCCTCCTCATCTTGGAAAGGGTGTGTTTATTATCGGACGTGTTCCTAGTTTAGTCGCGCAGGCATTGGAAGAATTAACTTCTGAAAAACCGGTGCGTCGAGTTGATGAAAACGAGATTCAATATCTGCCGGATGTAAAAAAATGAATGTTTCTATCGTTGTAATTTTTGATCAACTAAGAACAGAAAAGTTAGAAAGATTACTTCTCTCTCTTAAACCACAATTAGAAAAACACAAAAAGCAAAATATGATGGAAGTGCTCTTGCTTCATGAATCAGACATCGCTTTGGCAAAACCGGCTCTTCCTTTAGAGTGTAAATATCTCAACATTCCTGCCAAGAAAGGCATTGCTTTTAATCGCAATCAAGGAATCTCTCAGGCAACAGGCGAGGTGATTGTTTTTATTGATGACGATTGTTGGGCGCAGGAACAATGGTTAGAGTCGCTGTTAAAACCTTTCGAAACCAAAGGAGTCCAAGCCGTTACCAGCGGAACAAAAATTCCTCGCTCTAATTTTTTAGGGAATTGCATCGCTTCTCTAGGTTTTCCCGGCGGAGGGGCTTTAGGTTTTGAAAAAATGTGGCGTGTTACAAAAGATGGATTCACAAATCATCTCGCAGTGGGAAATTGCGCCCTACGCAAGGATTTGTTTAATGTCGTTGGATTATTTGACGAGACAATGATTTTTGGCGCGGAGGATGCCGAATTCTCACACCGTTTAGAAAAAACAGGAATCCCCATTAAATATGTTCCTCAAGCCTATGCTTATCATGAAGCGAGAACAACATTAAAATCTTTTACACGATGGCACATTCGGCGCGGCAAAGCAAACTATTTTTTCAAAAAGAAAGTTGGTTCGGTGCGAAATTTTGTAAGTCTGCGCCTGTGGTCAACAAAGAATATTATCACCCAAAATCTGTTAAATTACCGCTTGCCATTTTTAATTGCTTTGCTGGGGTTAAGTTTTGTCTTCCAACAAATTGGCTATCTTCAAGCAAAAAAAAGGGAGGATAAATCATGAGAGTGTTAGGGATTCATGATGGGCATAATGCTTCTGTTTGTCTTATTGAAGATGGAAAACTGCGCTTTGCGATCCAAGAAGAGCGGTTAGCGTATGAAAAAAACAAGGGTGGTTTTCCTCACAAAAGCATCAATCGTTTGTTTGAAGTTACTGGACTTGCCGCAAAGGATATTGATAAAGTTGCCGTCGCTTCAGAACATACTTCTGCCGTCTTTGCGGCTGATGAGTATTTTGAACGGCAACGAAAAGGAAGTATGCAGCGTAACATCGAACATTTAGCAAAAAAAACACTTTTATATACATTGTATAAATCAAAGCGTCATAAAGAAAGATTGCAAAATGTAACCTCTTTAGGATTCTTAGAAAAAGATATTATTTTTGTAGATCACCACCTCTGTCATGCCGCCACCGCTTATTTTGGCAGTCCTTTTCCTCATAACGAAAAGGTGCTTGTTCTTACCAACGATGGCGCAGGAGATGGTTTATGCGCTACGGTCTCCATAGGCGAAAATAATTCATTAAAGAGAATTTCCGAAATAAAGAGTGAACATTCCCTTGCCGGCATTTATTGTTTAACCACGCAGCTCCTTGGCTTCAAGCCTTTAGAACACGAATACAAATTGATGGGCATGGCCCCTTATTGCTCTTCATCTGCAGAAGAAAAAGGATATGCCCTCTTTAAAGATCTTATTGCTATCTCTCCAAAAAATCCATTACACTTTAAGCATACAGGAACCCCCATCGGCCTTCTCCTGCCGCTTCTCCAAAAAAGGTTTGAGTTCCAGCGTTTTGACACAATCTGCGCCGGGTTGCAGAAATTTACCGAAGAGATTCTCGTGCAATGGGTGAAAAATTGTCTGCAAGAAACAGGAGTGCGAAAAGTAGCTCTGGCCGGTGGCATTTTCATGAACGTGAAAGCTAACAAGAGAATCATGGAACTGCCTGAAGTAGATGATTTATTTATTTTTCCTTCTTGCGGCGATGAAACTGTTTCCATTGGTGCAGCATACAAAGTCTATAATCAATTTTGCACCAATTCACCAAGCATTGAACCATTGCAGCACTTTTATCTTGGTGACGAATTTACCGATCATGATATTGCTGCCGCTTTAGATTTAATCAAAGATAAACAGAATCTTAAATTTAAGAAGATAAAAAATATAGAAAAAGAAGCGGCCCGTCTCTTAGTGCAAGGCCATGTTGTTGCCCGTTGTAAAGGAAAGATGGAATTTGGCGCAAGGGCTTTGGGCAACCGCTCTATTCTCGCCGATCCTTCTAATTTAGGTTGTTTACGGGAAATTAACCTGATGGTGAAAAAACGCGATTTCTGGATGCCCTTTGCTCCTGTCATTCTCGAAGAACAGCAACAACGCTATCTCGTTAATCCCAAGAATACAAAATCACCTTACATGATCTTAACTTTTGACACGATTAATCACGAACAATTCATCGCCGCCGTGCATCAAGCAGACTTAACTGCCAGGCCGCAAGTTATCACTCAAGAAATGAACGCTGATTACCATGCTCTTTTGAAAGAATTCTCTGCCATTACGGGAAGAGGCGTTTTATTGAATACTTCTTTTAACTTGCATGGATTTCCTATCGTGCATGGCCCTAAGGAAGCGATTGATGTTTTTTTAAACTCTGGATTACGGTATTTGGCGTTAGGGGATTATCTGGTGGAAAAAATTAATTAAAATGAAACTTTTTCCAAATAGAGATCAGGAATGTTTTGGTTGTTCATTAGCTAATTATTTTTCGTTGAATGATCAACTCGATCTGGCCGAAAAGGTGTATGATGAATTTCGCAGGGGTCATTTTGTTACTTCTAATGGAACTTTGGGTAATAGTTTGCTTTCGACGAGAGTAGTGCATGATTTAACCGATGGACAATATCAAGGTTTCTTACAACACACTTCTTACGATGAAGATCAAGTAACTAAAATACTCAGACAACATATACCATTGTCTGTAAACTCTGCTCTTAAAGTTATTGAAGAAGAAAAAAGAGCTTTCAGGTTTTTAGAATGTCAAAAATCATTTTCTTACATCACACCTGCTATCATTTTTTATAACGTTGATGAGACGCGTCAGGCAGGGCATGCAGTTGTTGTCAGCAGTAAAAAAACCATCATTGATAATGGTAAAATAGTAAAAATATCTGATGCTCATTTTTTAGAACCTTTCGCTGTTTTAGAGATAAGCAAAAGAAGTATTTTATAGCGACTTCTCCGCATTATAAATCCTCCAATACTGCGCCAACATTTTCCTTCCCATCTCTGCCGTTAAGAATACTGCATAAACCCCTAAAATAAAATAAGTCTGATTCAACAGAACTCCCCAGAACATTAAATTCAAAGGGTTATCTAAGCGCAGAAAATCGAATACAACCACTTTTACAAAATTAATTAATCCTTTCTTTTCTCCAGCTTTTTGTTCTCCCATAATCGAAATTTCATTGATCGGAATGAGCCTTTCCACCATTTCCCGCTGTTCTGGCTTATACCATCCTAAGTTAATTGTAATTGCTTTTGTCAATAACATCGTCGTCACGCCTATTCCAACCGGAATAAACACTAACCAACTCTTCAGTGTTTGAAACAACCCTATGCCTAAAGCTATAAGCAACACAGTATTACAGAGATAATGTCCCACATAATCTAAATAGATTCCATTCAAAGAAAAATGTTTTCGGTATCTCGCGATATTTCCGTCTACACCATCTATAATTGAAGCGAGTTGGAAGATCAAGAGAGCAACTACTGTGAGAAAATAATCTCCTTTAAGCATCAGAAAAGTCATCATAACTTTAATTGCAATCCAAAGAACTGTTATTTGGTTTGGTGTTAACGAGAGATACAGAAATGGCTTCGTCGCGTAATATGCCAGAAAGTCGCATGCTGGAAGAATAAACCCTTCCGCTCTCTTGCGGGGAATTAAATGCATAAGTTCTTTAACCGATGGTTGTTGTTCCACGAGAGAAACGCTGATTATTTATTTATAAATGTTATCTCTCTTCAACAATCATCTTTAAAAATAACCCGCGGTTTGCAACCTTAATGGCGTATAACAAGTATACTGAAAAGAAAAGCAGAATTCACAAAGGATTACGTGTCTTGAAAGAAGAAGGTTTCTCGTCATTCATGGAGAAATTTTATTATTATCTTGAAAGGTTAAACCGCCGTCTTTTTGGATCACTGATTATTGCATCTCTTCCAAAGAAAAGTTTCACGGTCAACGGCAAAAAATACCCTTATTTCATCCGCCAGCGAAATACAACATGGATCAATGAACGAGCCGTAGAAATACCTTTAGTTATGGACATCATTCAACAATATTCCCCCAGCAGTGTCCTTGAAGTTGGTGCAGTTTTAACACATTATTTTCCTTACCTTCCGATTCGCTGGGATATTTTGGACAAGTTTGAAAAAGGAAACGAAATCATCAATGCTGATGCCGCAGAGTATATTTCCCCTTTTAAATACGATCTTGTCGTCAGTGTTTCCACTCTGGAGCATGTTGGACAAGACGATGATGTGAAAGACCAAAAAAAGATTTTTCAGGCATTTGAAAATATCCAAAAGAATTGTTTGAAAAAAAGCGGCACTTTTGTTGTTACCATCCCTTTAGGTTATCATCCTGCTTTTGATCAAGCTTTATTTGAAAGTAAACTGAAATTCGACGAAACATATTTCCTCCAAAGAAGCCGAGGCTTACATTGGAAGCAAATCACAAAAGAACAGGCCAAAGGCGCAAAATATGGGACGTACGAATATCTTTCTGCTGATGTTGTTTTCTTTGGAGTGAGGAAGAACTCGTAAGAAAACACTGAAGTGCTTAACAATCTTTTAATTTATTTTCCTTTCAAGCACAACAAATCTGTATTGACTTTCCCCCCCTTCTTTACATATTCGTCTACCTTCTCAAGAACAAAAGGATCGCCATTGTTGGCATGATATATTTGAAAGCCTTCTTTCTGCAAGAAATCGATAAAGATGCCGGGATTAACATTAACATTTTGCAAGAAAGTAGGTGTAAATTCCGTGATCATGCTTATCTTTTCATTATCTCCGAGCAGTCTTGACATTCCTTGCAGCGCATCAAACTCTGCGCCCTCTACATCTAATTTAATGAAATGCACTTTTTGTCCGACATCAAAGAAATCATCTAGCTTGACGGCATCGATCTCAATAAAAGATGAACCACAATATTCATTTTTATGGACGGAATGTCTTGTAGAAGAATCGTCACTTAAGTACAGTCTTAATTTTCCGTTCTTATTGGAAACGGCTTTTTCAATGAAAATAACATTTGTATATCCATTCACTTCCACATTTTTCTTGAGAATGTTCATATTTTCTGAATTAGGTTCGAAGGCATAGACTTTGCCTGTTGGTCCAACTATTTTTGCAAATGTAAGAGTGAAATATCCTATATTTGCTCCGATGTCAAGAACAATGTCCCCTTGCTTCAGGTATTTTTGTGCAATATCAATCACAAAAGGTTCATAATATCCTCGTGTTGACAATCTGAGAGAGTCTTCTGGATCAAGATGAATAATATGCCCCTCTATTTTCACAACAGGAGATCTTAATTTTTTAATGATTAATCCATTTATCTTCTTGAGAAAAGGATAACGAATTCCTTTTTGTGTAAGAAAATGGTGGGCGGTTTGATAGGCTTTTACGAATGCTTTTTGCATAGTTAAATTCCCCAAAATAGTTATTATAAATCTTTCTGCAACTTAAATTCGACAGCTTAATAAATACTTTTTCATCGTAAAGCACTAGATGCCCCAAATCGCCATCCTCGGCCCTTTAACTAAAGACCGTGTTGTTATTAGGAATCGTCCCGAATACATTTCCGCTGGCGGAGCAGTTTTTTACTGCGGTGAAGCTCTTACAAAATTAGGCATTGATGCTGGTATTTTTATTACCATTGCGGAAAGCGATCTTGCTCTCACCAAACATTTTTCTCCCAATGCAAAAGTCATTCCCATTTACAAATCAGAAACAGCATACTTTGAGAACCTCTATCCTCGGCAGAATGTCGATTACCGAATTCAAAAAGCCAAACCAGTGCATAATCCCTTTCTTATTCAAGATTTACAAAAAATCAACTTCAATAATTTCACTTATACTATTCTAGGTTCTTTGCAAAATACCGACTTTCCTTTGGAGACAGTAGAATATCTTGCTAAATTCAAGACAAAATTGTGTTTTGCCATTCAAGGTTTCTTAAGGAGGATCGAAAATAACAATGTTGTTTTACGTGAATTCGAGCAAAAAGAAAAATTTCTCCGCCATGCACATCTCGTGTTGATGAATGAAATAGAAGCGCAGGCATTCATGCCTAAAACATCGTTTGAGAATATTTGCCGCCAAACAGCTAATCTTGGACCGCAAGAAGTGATTATTACGAGAGGCAGTAAAGGTTCATTAATTTACCTAAAAAAAACAAATTCTTTCTTTATCATTCCCGCATTTGTTACTTCAAATATTAAAGATGCGACGGGGGCTGGGGACAATTATCTTGCTGGATATTTAACGAAAAGATTAGAAACTAATGATTTGCAGGAAGCCGGTGAATTTGCAGCCATGACTGCCACATTAAAATTAGAACGGGAAGGGCCTTTCAATAAAAGCAAGAGAGATGTGGAACAAAGATTGAAGATAAATAAGTTGTTGGAAAATAAGAATTTTGGGGTTTTACCGTTAAGCCGGACCACGCATTTGTAATCTCATTAGTAAGAATTGTAAATTCTGAAGTCTTTTTAATTCCCGTCCCCTCTTCTTCATCTCTTCTTCCATCAACTTCTCAAACGGGCTTTCTTCCATTCTTGCTCCACACTTACACACACTTATAAATATTACTTGGAATACCTTCTCACCAACCTGAAAATCGTTGACTTATTCACTTTTTTTCCTTCTTTCTTCAAAATCTTTTCAATCTTCCCGTAGCTGAATCCATCATCATACAATTGCAAGACGTTCAAAATTACATCTTTAGAAATCCTCATTCTATGACAAAAGTCATCAGGGGTAAAAATAATTCTACATTCATCGCATCTATAAACTACTTTATCCTCATTCTTATTTTTTCGTATCATATGTTTATGGACAGAAGCACTCTTACAGGAAGAACAACAAATGTCTTTCATCGTTAATGCAACGATTTTTCAGAACATTTATAAAACTGCTGTCACAAAAACATTTCAAAATTATTGAGGTGCTGTTTTATGGTGGAAAAAAAGATTCGTCTGGCAATAGCCGGATTAGGCAATTGCGCAAGTTCTTTGGTTCAAGGGATAAATTATTATCGTGACGTAAAAGAGGAAGATGAATTGATTCCCGGTTTAATGCATAACAGTATTAGCGGTTATCTGCCGAGATCAATTGAACCGGTTGTTGCTTTCGAAATCGATGCCAGAAAAGTCGGAAAGAAGATCGAAGAAGCAATTCTCGCTCAACCAAATTGTACTGCTATTTTCCAAAAGGAAATTCACCAAGGTTTAGGAAAAGGAGCGCCTGTCATGCGTGGACCAACTCACGATGGAATTGCGCAGAATATGGATCAATATCCTGGTAAGAAACATTTTATTGAATCTACAGAGAAACCTGTTGATGTTGCTAAAATATTGAAAGACTTAAAAGTGGATGTGCTTGTAAATTATATGCCGGTAGGATCAGAAAAAGCAACTCGTTTTTATGCGGACGCTTGTTTGCAAGCTGGTGTTGCCATGGTAAATTGCATGCCTGCATTTATTGCCTCTACTCCAGAATATGCAGAAAAATTTAGAAATGCAAAATTACCGATAGTTGGAGACGATATTAAATCACAAGTTGGAGCCACAATAACACATCGTGTTCTTGCTGATCTTTGGGCGCAACGGGGAGTTGCGCTTGACCGCACTTACCAATTAAACGTTGGCGGAAATACGGATTTTTTAAATATGCATGCCGAGGGTGAAAAACGCTTAAAATCAAAGAGAATTAGTAAAACTGAGGCTGTTACCTCACAAATTCCCGGCGGCTTAACAGCTGAAAATGTTCATGTTGGCCCAAGTGATTATGTACCTTGGCTTAATGATCAGAAACGCTGTTTTATTACGATGGTAGGCCGAAAATTTGGGGATGTACCTGTACGAATGGATGTCTACCTTGAAGTTGAAGACTCCCCCAACAGCGCAGGAGTCGCCATCGATGCCATTAGATGCGCCAAATTAGCTCTTGATAGAGGAATTGCTGGACCATTAACATCGATCGCTTCTTACACGATGAAACATCCTCCAATACAATATCGGGATGTTGAAGCGCGGGAGAAAACGGAAGCTTTCATTAGTGGGAAATTAGAAAGATAGTTTCTTAACCTTTTTAAATTATTTATCCTGCTTTGGTGCTTGTGAAAGCAGTTATCCTTGCCGCCGGTGATGGAGGAAGATTAGGCAGAGGCATCCCTAAAGTGCTTGTTGAACTGGATGGAAAAACTCTTTTAGATTATCATGTTGATGGGTTGCAAAAATTAGGCATTGAAGAGATCATCATTATCACTGGTTTTAAAAGAGAACTTATCGAAGAATACATTCAAAAACATAATCTCCAGAAGAAAATAAAAATCAAGTGCGTCATGAATGATAAATATAATGTCTACGAAAATGGTTACAGTGTCTTCTGCGCAAAAGATCACGTCAATGAACCATTCATGATGTTTATGGGAGATCACTTAATTAATTACCCTCTCCTTCAGCCTTTAGTACAGAAAGATCATTCTCAGCTGAAGGCAATTCTGGAAGTTGTTGATACTAATTCAATGTATATGAACGCCGACAGAGCTATGAGGCTTCTTATAACGAACAATGTAATCAAAGACAGTGGAAAGAAAATAGAGAATTTCAATGCATTAGACACTGGATTTTTCATTTTAACCCCGCTCATCTTTTCCGTCATTGAACGAAACCGAATCGAAGGAAAAACAGAATGGAATGACTGTGTCCGCCAATTTCTTGGAGAAGGCATCCCAACGTTTGACATCAATTCAAATTTCTGGGTTGGCATCAATACAGAAGAGGAATTTGCCCATGCGCAGAGAGTTATCCGTAACCTTTCGCGGAGCAATAATTTCCATCAGTAAGATTTAAGATTGATCCTCAATAGCAACGCTCCATATGAAAGCGGTTATTCCTTATATCCTAGCCATTACGAGTGCTTGCGCTGCTGCTGGAAATGAAAAAATAACCGATCCTCAATTATCATCTTCTCCCATTCTAGAGAGATGTTCATGCCCCGTCCGTCCTCTAGTCAAGTACGAACCGCCTCCCAAAGAATTACCTATCGAATCTATTAGAATTCATCCTTCTCCGGTTTCAGTTGATATTTATTTTGATCCCGCATCCATTGATAGCAGAGAATTGCAAAAAATTGTAAAAGAAAGGGATCTTGAACAAAGATTTTCTCTAAACTATCATTTCCACTGGTTCTGTATCGAACAATTTTCCTCAGGCTTGTGTGAACGAGAATATGGCCAGAATGGAAGAAACAATTATTTGAGTTTAGAAGCTCGTTGTGGTAAAAAAAGTGATACGGCTAAACCAATAGTCTTTATAGGAGGGGCGCAAATCCATCATTTTTTGACGATCGAACAGGAATTGAGAATAGCGCTTTTTAGGTCTGGAAATGGCCGGTAAGAACCAAACATCATTACCTTTAAAAATCATCCTCTTAAATGCCTCGTATGGTCTCCTATCTAAAGCGGGCGGTAAGCGGGATAGCTATTTCCTTTATTATCAGCATTCTCGCCTCATTGGTAAGTTATGTCACTCGTCTCGTTTTGGCCAGGAACCTCACCACCGCCGAATACGGCCTGTTCTATGCCGTGTGGACAGTTGTCATCTTCTTCCTCTTCTTCCGCGATCTTGGATTCCAGGAATCTTTGGTGAGACATATCACCGAATTCAAAGCCGCAGAAAAAGTACAGAAAATAAAAACTGCCCTCGTATCAGCTTTTTCGATTCAAATTTTCGGCTCTTTAATCCTTTCCATTATTTTTTTTCTCTTGGCAGATTTTCTCGCTCTTCACTATTTTAAAGATCCAAGAGCCTCTTTGCTTCTTAAAATTATGATTTTCTATATTTTTTTTAGTGTTTTCTTTAAAATTCTCAAGGGTTTTTTTCAAGGCTTTCAGCGCATGTTTATCTACTCCTCCATCGAACTCTCTAAAAATGCAATTCTTCTTTTCCTTATCCTCCTCTTCTCTTGGCTCGGTTTTGGCATAACTTCTCCTGCCTGGGCCTATGCTTTCGTCTGTGTCTTTTTAGTCATCATCTACTTTCCTCTTCTTCTCAAAACATATCCATTTTTCAACTACAAAATAGAAGATAAAAAAAATATTTCTAAAAGTCTTTTCCGATTCGCTATCCCCTCTTTTGCAACCCAAATTGGCGGAAGAATTATCGGCTACCTCGATACTCTTTTTCTGACTTATTTTCGCTCTCTGCAGGAAGTGGGGATTTATAATGCGGTGCTTCCATCGGCTTTGATGCTCCTCTTCGTTGGCAGAACCGCCGGTTCCATAATTTTTCCCATGTCAACTGAATTATGGGTAAAAAAGGATTTGAAACGCTTGTCGCAAGGAATCCATCTCATGCATCGTTACCTCTTTATCTTTACCGCTCCTATCATTGCCGTGCTTTTCATTTTTGCCCGTTTTTTCTTGGGCGAATTCTTTGGTGAAGATTACGCTGCGGGATATCGGGCTTTTCAGATAATCTTAATTGGTGTTTTTTTCTTCCTTATGGCGATGATGGATAATAATATTATTTCCGGCATTGGGAAACCTCAAGTTGTCACTAAAATAATCCTTCTTGCCGCTCTCATCAATGCTGCCGCCAATTTCTTTCTTATTCCTAGATTGGGAATTGAAGGCGCTGCTCTCGCGACGACCATTAGTTATTTTTTAGTATGGGTTCTTTCACTCTACAAGTTAGCCTCATTTGTTGAAATTAATATCCCATTTAAACAGTGGCTTAAGACGATATTTCCTTTAACTGGTTTCTGCCTTTCCATTATTGTTCTGACTAACACCCTCTCCTTAAACCAATGGTTCGAAATTATTTTTTCCTGTCTCATTGCTGGTATCATCTATCTTCTGCTGGCATTCCTGTTTGATGTTTTAAATATGAATGAGCTTAAACACTACACAAAACATATTTTCAGAAAGGGGGATTTACGATGATTATAGACCATCTCAGTAATGCCTTGAAATATCTTCATCTCAACAAAAATTTCAGCACTGCCTTTTCGTTTCTCCTATCGAAAGATCTCTCCACTCTTCCTCCAGGAAAGCATTTGATTGATGGAGAACGGGTTTTTGCTATCATCATTTATCAACAGGCGGTTGGCAAAGAAAAAGCTGTTTTTGAAGCGCATAAAAAATATATTGATATTCATTGCACGATTGAAGGGGAAGATGTCATCGGCTGGAAAGCCGTCTCGCAATGCCAAACCACTTCTGCTTATAATGATAAAGAAGACTACTTTTTATTTTCTGAAAAGCCTGAATTATATACTAAAATTCCCAAAAAACACTTTGCCCTCTTTTTCCCGCAAGATGCTCATGCTGCTTTAGCCGGAGAAAATTTCGTCAAGAAAATTGTCCTCAAAGTGAGAGTGTAAGATGCGAACCGAACAAATTAATGAATACAAAAAAATCTTAGAAATCATAAATCAGGAAAATATTACGTACTGTCTTTTACGAAATCATGAATTCTTAATTGATGAAACATATAAAATTGAAGGACTTGATCTTGCTCTCGCCAGAAAAGATTTGGAAAAGTGGGAACGCTTGCTATTAGCTCACGGTTTCACACGACGGAAGCCGCAATTTTCTCTCGCTCATAGAGCTTACTTTAAATTGGTTCATACGCAATTAGTAAGTTTCGATGTTCAGGTTGGCGGAGTCTATTGGAATGATATGAAATATCTTGACGAATCTATCATCCAAAATCGGCAAAAGAAAAACTTTTTCTACGTTCTTTCTCCTGATGATACTTTTGTGATGCTGTTAACTCATTCTATTCTCGGCAAACGGTACTTTAAAGCGAAATATCAAAAAATACTTTCTTCTTTGATCATTGATGAAAATTATGTAATCCAGAAATTATCGGCCATCTTTACAAAGAAAATTGCTCAAAATCTCTTAAATAACGTTAAAAACAATAAATTTTCAAAAATTCCTGTTTTCCCTCTCGTTTTATTTTTTATCTTCAAAAATCGTTCCCGCGTTGCTGCCTTCACCTCCCTCTCCTTCCGCTGGCTTGCCTGGAAAAAACCATTAACCCCTGCGCCTCTTATCAGTATTCTTGGTCCTGATGGTGCGGGGAAATCGACTCTTGTTCAGGCCTTATATCATCACCTCATTCAAAGAGGTAAGATGGTTTCTATCGTCTATACCGGGAGAGGAAAGAGTCATCTTTTGCCCATTACCAGACTAGGAAAAGCGTACAAACGAATTGAAAAGAAACAGGATGCGGGCTTAAGGAAAAGAACTTCTCTTCCTAGAAAATTTCTGTATACACTTTCTGCGCCCCTCTTTACGTTAGACTTGCTCTTACGTTATTCCTTCCACATTTTTCCAAAAAGGAGATTGCATCGGATTGTGATTACAGACCGTTATAGTTTTGACCTTATGCTCATGAAACATGTTCCGTTTTCTTTTCGCCGATTCTTAGTATCATTTTTTCCAAAACCAACCATTACCATCTTTCTTTACAACGATGTAGATGAATTACTCAAAAGACGGCCGTTAGAGAACAAAGAGAACATAGAACACCAATTGCAGATTTATCATACATTTACTTATTCTCTCAAATTAAAAACATCATCCTTAGAAGATGTCCATAGGACTGTCATCGAATATGTTGATACCTATTTATTGAAGAATTGGTGGTGAGATCAGTATAACCCGCCATAGTTTGATTTCTTAACTAGGTTCATACCCAGTTGCTCTGCTCCGATTGGGATTTTTTATTTTTTGAGACGCAAAGTTTTTTATAACGAAACAGCAATCATAGTTCATGGAACAGTATTGGATGCCCAAAAGATTAGATTTCAAAAATTTAAGGACATGTTTAGATAATTATCCTGCTGAAAGAATTTACATCAGAGATTGCGGAGGGATTAGGGAAGATGGGAAATATCATCCCGAAGGGATGCAGAAGGTCGGTGTGGATCTTGAAGGCCGGACACTTAATTTTCGAAAAAACAGATCTGGGTTGTATATGCTCGTTGATGCTGATGAAGTCTTCCACTTCCCTTTAAAAGATTATCAAAAAGGCTTTTCTCTCGCCTATGAGAGAATCGAACCTACGGAAGATGGCATCGGAAGAATGGTGATGCTCAGTCATGGAATTGACCCTTATGACTCTGCTCTTCCAGAACCAAGAAAATCAACGTTAAGGACAGTGTTAGATGACCATTTAATGGAAATAGATTTTAAAGGGAGAGTACATCTTGAATTCCATTCATGGTGGGTGAAGCCGCAATGGAAATATTGGAAGATCAGCAAACCTGGTATTCAACAAGCCATCTTAAAACAAGAGATTGAGTATGGCGACGAAGATTCTTAATGGATATTATTAATATCAAGAATTTTATTTTGATTCTAAGTGGAAGAAAGCCACTCCTATTTAGTTATCTTATTCTAAACTTTCTGCAAACTGGGCAATTAGTATTTTTCCAGGAAAAATGAATGGATTTCCATTCCTCATCAGAAAGATTACAAATAGTTTTATCAGAACGTAATAAAATCAGAAAATGTTGGTGTGTCATCTTTACATTTTCTAATCTTTTTGCTAATTCTTGTAACTTAGGCAGATGTTCTTCCTGTCTTTTCTCATCATTGTAACACTTCCGAGTACAATAATTACTATAATACCAATTAACAAGCTGTTTAAGGGGAACCTTTTTCTTCATCATTAATTTTTTGAATAGGATTCTTGATCGTTTTTATCTTGTCATCTTTTATTTTCTTTGCCAATTTATGGATATCTTCCTCTGGCGGGAGTTCTTCTGGTTTTATACCTCGTTGAGTTAATAATTTTCGGATATGTTTATTATTTGTAATATGTTCAATTGTAATACTATGTTCTCCCTCTAGTTCATCTTTCTTTAAATTAAAATTAGTGATTTCCGCCGCAAGGTTTTTAGCAGTAATCGTAACCGTTGGCAGAAAATCAGCTAAAGGACGACTTTGTGGAATATTTAATCTTTTTTTCATCATTGAAGTAGTGAACCCGCCAAATAATGCCTGATCGCCTTTACTTCTAATACGAGCAAATCCAAATTCATCAACTCCTCGTTCATAAATTAGTTTTGACAGTTCAGTTTCTGATGCTGCTAATTTTTCTCGTGCAGTTAATCTTTCTATTAAAGCTATTCTTTGCTCAATTATTTCCTGTTTTCTCGTCTGAACAGCAAAATAACTCTGAGCAAATGCAATCTGTTCTTTGCGAGGATCACCATTTTGTGCGATAAGATAACAAGCGTATCGAGTGAGCATAAAATCTTCAATTTCCCGTTCCGCACCTGATCCCAAATGCACCATTTTCCTGACATCGGTAAAATGGTCATAAATTTTCTGTTTTGAATTCTGGCAAGTTGTTTTTGCTTTTTCAATAACATTAACAAAGTTCTCCCATTTGTCATAATCCAATAATTTCTGCAAATCTCTTGCGAACCAGAATTCTACATCTTTTTTTTTATTAGCATAATCTTCAAAAGTGGTTCTAAGTTTCGAAATAATTTCTTTATTCATTCTACACTTTTAATTTTAGGTTATTATAAATGTTGCCTGAGATTGACCAGTGACCAGTCGTTATAAACATCCCCACTCCCTCATCTTTCTTTCTATAATCTCCGCTGTTTTCTGATTTCCTTGAGGACTGAGATGGCCGCCATCGGTATTATCATCAGAATACAATGCGCCCAAATCTGTATATTTCATAAATTCGCTTGTCAAGTCGATGATCTTAATCTTCTGACTAATCGCTTCCATCCATTTTTGATAATAAACACCTCTCCGTTTCATGAACAGAACATCATCTTTTTGCGGCATCCATAACAGAATCGGTTCAAATCCCCGCTTTTCTCCAAAATTCTTAAATTCTTCGACAATCTTTGTCAACAGATCCGCCGCATATTTATTTTTCTTGTATAATTTAACTTTTGTTGGCGTTAAAAAGTAAAGCTGCGCCATTGTCAGAAAATTAAACAGTGATGATTTCCTTTCTCCTTTTTCCTCGTTGCTCCCCTTCTTCTGTAACATCCGCCATGAAAAAATTCCTATTAATGGTATATTCCGCAGCGGATTGCTTATAATTGATAAAAAGTAAGGAAACTCGATCATTTCTTTCTTAAATTTATGTTTATAAAAATAATCAGATGTTTGAATTTGCGGCAAATATTGTTGATAGGAGGAAAACTTGTTTTGATTGTTCACAAAATTCTCATGTTCCGCTAATTTTCCATCTTCGACCGTAAAAAATGGTTTAAAACCAAACGTATTGCCATAATCATGATAATGCTTCCATATCCCTAAGATGCGCACGATTGTTGACGGAACGACCCCTATCATCACTATTTTCGACTTATTCAGCGAAAATTCCCGTTTCAAGCGCAACAATGCCTGATCAATACCATAATTTCCAACACCAAAATTTAAAACATTGCTTTCTGTTATTTTTGAAAGATACCATTCCCATGTTTCATCATCATCCACCTGTCGTGAAAAAGCAAAAGAATCCCCATAACAGCTTATTTTAACCGGTAAATGCTCATGGCCGGGATTCATCCTCGCCCCCTTTTCGTTAATATGATACGCTGTTTTTCCAAACTTTCCTTGTTCTTCTTTCATCGTCTTTGGCTTGCGTATCCACCCTAACTCTGCATCATATCCCTGCTTGAAGAATTTATCAAGTCCATTTTTATCCAAGATCGGTTTTTCATCATCTGCTGTGATAAATAAGGGGGATTCTTTTCGCAGACGTTTAATGAGCAGGAAAGACGCTAATTCTAAAACAACTAAAAATCCAGCATAAAAAAATAAAAATATCAATCCATAAAAATAAAAAAGCATACCCCCTATAATCGCCAGAAGCAATCCCAGTATAATTCCTTTATATTTTTCCATATTTTTGATATAACCATAAATACCCTTGAAACATCTTTTGTAATGAATTTCTTTCAACAACACGCATCCGCGCTTCTCTTCCTAATTCTCTTCTTTTTGTCTGATCCCCTGCTAATTCATTCACTGCCTTTGCCACCACATCTGGTGAAAACTTCTTCACCACGAGAGCCGTATCACCTACAATTTCTTTCAGAAAAGGAAAATCAGTTGTCACTATTGCTTTTCCGCAGGCCATCGTTTCTAACAAAACAAGCGGTGTAGCGACCGTCCCGATTTCCATGCGGTAAGGAAGGACAACAATATCCATCTCATTGTATGTTTTCACCAGATCGTCCATAAAACCATGGATCACAACCTCTGGATTTCTCTTTTGAATGTATGAATCAACCTTGTCAAATCTCTGCGTCATAAAAATATGTGTTTCAATGTTCTTCAAAAAAAGTTTTGACGCCTCCACAAAATCATTGAGCCCTTTAAACACACTCGCATGGCCAAAATATGCCGCTTTAATCTTCTTATCATCATTTTTCAGCATTGGTTTAAATCTCTCTGTATCAACGCCAAATGGAATAACTATTGTATTGGGAAAAAGCTTTCTCTTCAAATATTCAGAAGGAACAACAATCGTATCCAACTTCTTCAGAAATATTCCCCTCCATCGTAACGGCAGAGCGGCGCTATAACTCGGCAGGAATTTTGTCGCTGTTTTTTGTAGATACAATCTCTGAATCGCAAAATTGACAGGATGCATTATGGCTGAAGTTGTTGCATTGGAATACAAAGAGTAAATGACCGGTTTTCCCGTTTTTTTCTTTAACTGATATGCCTGATGCGATTCAAACACGCCGCTGCTGTGGAAATGGAGAAGATCCGCTTCCATCGGATTTTTCACAAACTGAAATCCTTGTTCCTGTAAGTAAGAAACAATCCTCTTCGCTAACTGAGTTCGTCCTTCAAAATTTCTAGCGTCAAGATCAATATTACAATAGATTTTCATTCTTTTGATTCCTAATACTAAAAAACTGCGTTGCAAGCAGAATCAGCCAGTATAGATTTCCAAAAATTGCCCAGAACCACAATATCCACCATGGTTTGTTCAATAACGCCGCAATAAATAAGAAAAGGTAAAAGAAACTGCTTCCGTAGGCATAGCGTACCCACTCGAATTTGCTCGGCATTTCCATCTTTTCCTTACTTTTATACACCTCTAATTTGTAAAAATACACTAATGCATACTGCAGCGGATAACTTACAATTGCGGCCATTCCCAAGATAAGAGCAACATAATTATCTAAACCAAATGCCAAACCAAAAATCAGCACAGGAAACAAAATAAAACCTAATATCCCATCTAACCAGTGCCCTACGGGAGATTTAAGATTTTTTACTCTTGCAATGATCCCGTCGCACATATCTAAAACATTGTAACCCAAAGCCAAACTTGCGCCTATTATCAGATTTTTAGAGCCGCCTAAAGCTAAAAAATAAGCTCCGGTCAAACCAAGAATAAATGAAAGAACACTTACCTGATTCGGTGTTATACCCGTAAATCTAATTAAGAACCAAGCGATTGGCCTTGCTATAAAATCAGAAAGAACCATGCTCCATTCTTTATGCTTCTTGCTTGCCTCAGAGACTTGCTGCCATAGGTTCTCCATGAGCGAAACCACGGGAAACTCTTTATATAGTTTATGTATTTGAAAGTTGTTAAGTTAATTTAGTGTTTTTTTTAAGTCCCCATACAACTTCAAAAATTCTTCACTTATCTTCTCCACAGAAAACTCCTGCGCTTTAAGATACCCATTTTCCACTATCTTCTCACGTAATTTCTCATCTCTAAACAATCTCTTCACTTCTTCAGCAACAGAATGGGCATCTCCAGGGATCGCCATCAAAACATCCTCATCTTTCTTTACTATTTCCATAAGTTCTGGCAATGCTGTTGTGACAACTGGTGTTTTTGCGGCCATGCATTCTAATACGGAAGAAGGTGTGCCCTCTGTTCCAACTAAAGTTGGATATGCTAACACCACACAATCAGCCATACTTACATACTCTTCGATTGTAAGATCTTCAAGAGTTATAGTTACGACATCTTGACAACCTAATTCTTCAGCCATTTTAAGATAAATTTCTTTTTTCTCTACTGCATTTGAACGGATGGCAAAAAAGAAAATAAGCTCTGGAAATTCTTTTCTAATCTCTGGAATAGCTTGGATCAAGCAATCTACGCCTTTTTCCTTGCGAATTGCCCCATAATAAAGTACTACTTTCTTATTTTCAAAACAAAATTTTTTCTTTAATTCTTCTTTATTCCGCGGTTGAAATTTTGTAGTATTAATACCTGAAGGAATTACTTTAGTCTTCTTTTCTTTTAATCCTTTTAACACAAAATATTTTTTCATCACCTCAGATGGAAAAGTAACCATATCCATGCCATTCAAAAGATAGGACAACTGTTCTCCATTCCAAAATTTTTTGGAACGAGACTTAATGGTATAAATAATCTTAGTCTTCTTACTGGCCATTCTCGCAAAAAAAGTATTAAAAGCCATTATCGGACTAGAGCCAAAACCATGAATAATCTCAAATGTTATATTCTCGCGTTGCTGAACTTCTTTGATTGTTTTATATCCTTTCCAAAATTTCCCAGAGAAAAGGCGATATATTCTTATGTTATCAATCTGTTCCAAAACAGGCAACGAGGGGTGCTTTTCAGCAATAATAACCACATGGTGACTTTTTCTCTGATAATCCTTTGCTAAATCCGTTAACGTAATCCACGTGGCTTCTTTTTTGCTGATAAGAAAGCCAGAAGCGAGGAGGGCAATATTCATGACACCTTCTTTTAAGGAAGTAGCTATTTAAAGGTTATTGAAGTATGTTTTCATACTTTATCGTTAAGTTTAACGTCTCCATTTTATTCTTATAATATGCCGCCGCTAAAACCCGTAATAGGGGATGCATAATGTAGTATGTTTCTCCCGCTTCAGAGTTCTGTCTAAGCCCCTTTATTTCTCCTCCATTCGCTAATTTTTCCGCAACTTCTGCTAAAAGAAGGGCCCGGATATAATTATCATATCCACGATCGATATCTGCTCCCGCCGCCGGCGGCAAGAATTCTCTTTGCAAAATAATCTCTCCTGTATCTATTCCTACGTCCATGAAAAATGCTGTCGCCCCGCATTTCCCCTCTGCCAATAAACTATAGAGAAAACAAGTGCTTCCCCGATAGGCAGGAACAATTCCAGGATGCACATGAATAAGCTTCTTGCCAGTTGATAAAATTCCTTCCTGTAAAATACCAGAGCCGCTAAAAATGTAATAATCTTCCTTCTGTTTTCGCAACCTTTCTGCCACCTGCGGCTCATTGAAATCGTTTGCAGTAACAACTTCAAATGAGATGTCATTTTTCCGGCATGTTTCCTGCACTTTTTCTATATCATTAAAGAAATGATTTCCATCCATTGGTTTTTCCAAAGCATCGCTTCCCTTCTGTCTTGGTTCTACAAGAATAACTTTAGCTGGTTTCCAGCCGCTGTCCAATAAGACTTGAAGGTAAGCTCTGCTTCTTAGTTTATCTTGCACGATCATTCCCGCATTTTGCATCGTTCTGGCTTCAGAAACTTTCCAGTATTTTTTTTGCAAACGCTCTCCTAACGGATTTTTCTTCAATTTTCCCCATAATTTTTCTATTCCTTCCTTTTCCAGTTGGAGCGAATAGTGGGCAATTTTTGTTTCTTTCTTACTAAGAACACTTTTATACGCAATAATATGATCATTAACCTTCAGCAATGTGCTTAAAGATTGCAGGTTATTTGTTTGCAAGTAATGTAATCCTAAACAGACTCCTAAAAATACAAATTCTGTAACCTCTGCTTCCTTCCCTATATTTCTTAGCGCTTCTCCTTGATGTATTTTTTTTAATTTTTGAATTTCAAATTTTCTTCTGTATCCTTTCAAAAGGTCTTCTATCTCTTTTGTTTTTTCTCCTGATAATAACATTTGAGATATTATCTCTAAAGCGCTTTTTGTAATTATCTCTTTTTGTTGGGGTAAAGAATTTCTTAATCGTTCTATTTCCTCATGATTTTTTATCACGTCCCCTTTTTGTAATTCTCTTTCGTAACCTACAAAGTCCCTACTTTTCCGATATCCCGCAAGAAATTCCTGAACATCATACTCCGCGAAGTGATATGGTTTTCCTGATTTTAATTGTTCTTGGGTGGAGTAGGGGTAAATCATTCCTCTTCTGCTCTTCAGAATCTATTTAAATTTTGTGACAATAACTTTGAGACAGAAAGATTTTAATTGTAATTGGCATAATCATCAAAAATGAAAACAAAAGAACTAATCGGCATCTTTGGTTCCCTTGCTGCATTCGTTACATGCATTGCATCAGGACCACTTGTTAAATTAAGAAATGCGAGAGAACTTAACCAATATCTTGATAAAAATCTATCTGTAGTGATGCTTTCCCAGGAACAAGTATTAGGTATTAATTATAGAAATAATGTGCCTGAAGTGGAGGTCAATACTCATTTAGGCTTCCAGTATAATGGACTTTACAATCCTTCTTCAAGTAAAATTAGCTTATCTGTTTGGAATCACAATTCAGCAGAAAGCTTGAATGATAAATTAGTGCCATTCTTTGTATTTGGACAAGCTCCTCCCGTCAGAAGAACGTTAGACCACGAATTAGGTCATTTTTATACTCATATGGTTGCTGAAGAAAATGGGCTTCCTTATTTTCTGCTTCCTTATTTTCCTCCTGGTGTTAATGATTCTAAAGAACTCCTTGCTGCAAAAAAGCTTATTAGGGAAGGCCTTGCTGAATATTTTAGTCGAAAAATAAATGGAGGAACAGACGATTTTGCTGATCATGAATGGTCATCGCCTCTTTCCGATTGGGGAAACCGGCAGTTTTATGATGGCGGCTACCATTTAGTAGCTCCAGTTTTAGATCTAAGCGTACGAAAAGGCATCGAGTTTTTTATCAGTAACCCTCCTTCTGGTTCATTACACAATTTGTTGTCATACCAAAAAAGAGCTTTAGAAACAGTCTCCAACGAATTGTAAACCAAACACTCGATATATTTATATATACTAAGCACAGAATTCGTTCCATGAAAAGTATGAAATATTTGTTTGCTGGGATCACATTTGTTTTCATCAATGCCGCCTTCGCTACAGCCTATTTAGATCCAAATTCTGGCAGCCTGCTTTTGCAAATCTTAATCGGAATTGTCACGACCATCGTTCTTTTTGCCAAAGGGTTGCGGTACCGAATTAAATCTTTTTTTCAGAAAGTCTTTAAGAAATAGGCTTATTTTTCAGGTTCAACATGAAATATCTTAAAGTGTATCATCCTTACCTCTTTACTGCATTTATGATTCTTTTCTTGTATTATATTAATATTAAAGAATTATCTTTTTCTGAAATTCTGTTTCCTCTTGTTATTTCCCTCTTAGCTGTATTTGTCATCGCTTTTATTTTATCTAAATTATGTAAAGAGAAAACCCCGCAGGTTTTACTCCTCCTCTCTCTTTTTGTGGTTATTTTCTTTAGTTACGGGCGTCTTGTCGATACTTTAGAAAATCCGCCTCATATCGCGCCTATTGTTTGGCAGATGGCTCTTGTTTTCCTCCCTTTAATTTTAGCCGTTATCTTTTATATCACATTACGTAAAAAAATATTGCCGATCTGGCGGAAGAAAATCTATCTAATCGCTGTCTTTTTTCTAAGTTTTGCTCTTATTGGTCTTTTTTTCAGCTCAAAACTTTTTCCATTATTTCGTTACGTCCACCCCCTGCGTTTCATCCAATTCCTGAATAGCCATCCGCTCTTCCTTCTTTTTACTATCCTGGCAATTTTCATTGCTTTATCCTATATCCTCACAAAAAAAGTAAATAATCATCAACAAATGCAGGAATGGGCCCACAA
>CAZCXW010000005.1:39724-44436 GCA_964502785.1 uncultured Methanosarcinales archaeon
ATCGCTGATTCTTCTCCTGATCATCCTCATCCAAATTTCATTTTACAATATCACAACGACCAAAGCATCTCCTCTAAACAGTCCATTCGATGTCTCTTTTCAACAAAATGCAGTCAATAAAGAATCTCTGCCAGACATTTATTACATCATTTTGGATGGCTACGCCGGAGAACAATCATTAAAAGAATATGCCGACTTTGATAACCGTCCTTTTCTCAATGCTTTGAAAAGACGCGGTTTTTATATTGGCAATGAAAGTGTTTCTAACTACATGGTGACATTCCTCTCTTTATCATCTTCTTTGAATATGGAATATGTCGATATTTATCCGCAGCTTCTTGGCGCAGACTCGAAAGACCGCACGCTTCCTTTCGCGCTCATGGATCGCAGCCTTGTCTCCCAGTCTCTGCAATCCGTAGGCTATCGTTTTATCTAATTTTCTTCCGGCGTTGGCGCTACCGATAAGAATCCTTATGCGGATGAATTTTATGACCCATTCAAATTAAACGAATTCAGTTTCCTTTTCATCCGTTCCACTCCTTTGCGCTTGCTGACACCTAACGATATTCCTCTCATTATTTTACATAATTTTCAAATGCTCCAGACAATAGCTGCCAGAGAAGATGAGCAGCCAAAATTTGTGCTGGCTCATATTTTCAGTCCTCATCCTCCTTATATCTTTGACCAGGATGGAAACATTATTTCGCAGGCAGGATACGATCTTACGGGTGAGCAATGGCCGGACTTGAATGGCTACACGGAACAATTGCAATTCATCAATAAAAAAACATTGCAATCAGTAGATGCCATCCTGAAAAAATCAAAGCGTCCAACAATCATCATTATCCAAGGCGATCACGGTTTCATAACCGATGCTCAATGGACGAAATATCCTACGAAAGAAAATGTCGCCGAACGGGCTAACATTCTTAATGCGTATTATTTCTACGATGGAAATTACTCTCAATTATACCCCTCCATCTCCCCCGTAAACTCTTTTAGAGTTATCTTTAACCAGTATCTTAATCAATCTTTGCCATTGCTTGCCGATAATGTCTATTTCTCAGACGATCGCGAAACCCCTTATAAATTTGTGAAGATGTTTGAAAATAAGAAGTACGTCGGGCCTTTTCCAGAAAAATGATTTTTTCGCCAGTTCCATTTTATAAGTTTTCTCTCATTTTATCTTTCATCAGAATTCTTTTATACAAATTCTGGACCAATTCCAGATCCTCATTCTTAATTTCTTTAAGCATATATAAAAATAAAAGATAAAAGACTAAAAGCAGCGAATAATACAAGAGTAACCAAAACCCAGATGGATGCAGCCATCTTGCCAAGAAGTAAATAATTCCCGAGCCGCATAAAATAGTAATTAGTGATTTTACCGACATAAAACAGCGGAATTCTTTGAGCACATATCCTAATCCCAGCGCAAACGCCGTAACCGAAGCGCTTAACGATGCCAGAGCCGCGCCTTTCATGCCTAACGAAGGGATAAATAATAACCCACCGGCCATCAGTATTGCCGTGCCAATGCTTGTCAGCAAAAAAGCCATTTTTGGCCTCCCGCTCCCCAAAATAATTGACGAGCACGTTAGAAAACTCACCAGAAACATTGTGCTGAGCGTTAAAATGGAAAGCGCGATTCCTCCCGCCGCGTATTCTGCGGAATACATAAAGACAATTAATTCTTTAGCCGTAGCGGCAATAAGCGCTGTTACCGGCAAAATTCCCAGCATCAGGTAACGCATTGACTGTGTTATGTACCTCGTTGTTAATTCCACATTCTTCTCGCTCGTTGCCTTAGCTATAGATGGAAGAAGCGTTAACGAAAGAGTCGAAAAAATAATATAGGGCACATTAGAAAGCGTCATCGCTGCTGTATAATACCCTACGATCGTGTTATCCATTAATAAAGATTTGATCATCAGCGTATCCAGATTTCTCATAAAAATTAATGCCAGGGAAGAACCGACGACCGGAAGCGCAAAATAAAGCAATTTCTTTTTTGGAAAATTCCCTCGCGCCAGGAACTTCGGCAGACCAAAAAGAAGAACAGATACAAGCACTGATACTGCTAAAGAAGTGAAATAACCCCAGAGGACGCCAAAGACTTCCAAACCTATAAAAACAAAAAGAAACGTGAAAATAAGGCGAAGCAAAGAAGAAAGAATAACGGCCATAGCTTCTTGCTTAAAATAACGCCGGCCATTCAGATACCCATCAACATAAAAATAAAATAATGACAAAGGAACGACAATAATTCCCAGATAGAAAACATAAATCCGCAGCGATAGATCTCTGAGAAGCGCTGCTATTTGTTTCGAGAAGACGATGTATAATAAAACCATCATTATCGTTACAAGCAGCTGCAACACCGCGGCAGATTTCATAATTGCCCCTTCATCGCTGTTTTGTTCAGGCAGATATTTTGAGATTGCTTTAGGGATTCCGGAATGGAGGAAAGCCCTGTTAATCTGATAAAGAGAAGTAATTACGCCGATAATTCCAAACATCGCTGCTCCTAAATACCGTGCTAAGCTTACATTGATAACATAACTTAATGCGACATTGATAATGCTGGAAATCATCACAAATGCTGTTCCGATGCCCATTTCACGCTTCATGTTCAAACCATCATTTAAAGAGTCTTTTTTAAGCTTGTGAACTCTGGAATCTTTTCATCCTCCAGCTTCATCCAATAAATGGGTAGCGCCAATATACGAGCGATAGTATCTAAGATACTTTGATTGTGGAAGGGGTTGTGCCATCCGGGAAGGTTCCGCATTTGATGTTCGCATCCAAAGAGCGAGTCGGTGCTACCCTGAGCGAATGCGAATTATTGGATGAAGCCGGATCCTCCGTAACATTTTAATATTACTTCTGTTCCAAGAACTATATGGGTTGCGAGTTGTGTGGAAAAGAAGGAGAACTTCTTCTCGCTGATGTTGAACAGGTAGAGATGAATGTTTGTCCCTCCTGCGCTGAATTTGGGAAAATAAAATCATCTTTTCGTTCATCTTCGTCCGCCTCTCAGCGTAAATCAATTATCGCTGAAGAACCTGAATTTGAAATTGTTTTAGATTATGCTTCTCTTATTCGCAAGGCGCGTGAACAACGTAACATGAGCCAGAAAGAATTTGCGGCATTTCTTAATGAACGCGAGTCTCTTGTTCAGAAATGGGAACAGGGCAGCATGCCGCCAGCCATCGATGTCGCCCGCCGTTTAGAAAAGAAATTAGGCATCAGCCTTATCCAACAAGATGAAAAAGGTAAAATTTTAAATCCAGAAAAAGCTCCAAAGTTGAGTGATTCTTTCACGCTGGGAGATTTTATTAAAATAAGGAAGAGATGATTTTGATAGGAAAAACTTAAGAACAGCTATTTCTTTCCAATATTTATGCAAGGAATATTTAAAGATAAAAAAATTAAAGAAATTTCTCAAAAAATTGTACCTCTCTTAAAAAGAAATGGTGTTGTGAAAGCCGGCATCTTTGGTTCGTATGCCAGGGGAGAAGCCAACAAGAGGAGTGATGTTGATATACTGATTAAGGTTAAGCGAAAAGGATTTAGCCTGCTCGATCTAATTGGTTTAGAACAGGAGTTACAAAAAAAACTACGCCGAAAGGTTGACTTACTAACATACAAAGGATTAAATCCGATCATTAAAGATAATATTTTACGAGAAGAAATAAAAATCCTATGACTAAAGAACCTAAAATTTTTCTGGAGCATGTCCTAACGCACATTTCATTGATAGAAAATTTCATGAAAGGTTTAACTAGACAGAAATTGGAGAACAGTGAACTTCACAAGAGTGCTTTGATATATGAATTACAGGTTATTGGTGAAGCTGTGAAGAATTTACCCCTTTCGTTTACTCATAAATATCCACAGATCGAGTGGCAAAAAATGGCTGGTTTAAGAGATAAACTCATTCATAATTATTTTGGAATTGATTTGGAAATCGTTTGGAATGTTATTAAAAATAAATTACCTTCATTAAAACAACAAATTCAACACATTCTGAAAGAACTCGAGAAGTAGATTTCCGTTATTCTCACTGGGGGGGGTAATAAAGTATTATAAATAATTTTAGAATCATACTGCAATATTAATTAAAAAAAGAAGGTGAAGATAATGGAACAAAAATCAAAAGAATGTAAAAGCAGTGTCATGCCATATATTGCCATTGTGGCGATTGTTGCGGTTGTAGCAGTTGTTATTTTAGTTATGAATGGAGGAAGCTCAAAAGTTTCTGTGAGTGACGTTTCTGATGAGAGCGCATTAGCTGGGGAAGCGCCGAGAGTTATTTGTAGTCGAGCGAATTTAGTGGGAACCTGTAGAACGCAAGCCGACTGTACTCGTGTGGGTGGTTATTGGCATAGTAATAGTACTTGTACGTCATATCCCCCACCTCCGTCCGTGAAACTTACGAAGACTTTCAGCTTTGAAACATCAGTGCCGCATATTGCTGCTCAGACTGCTGGGGCTTTAATCAGCGTTAATGGTGTCAGTAACGAATTTACGCCAAGTTTCCAAACTCTGCCAAATGGAAGTATTGTGTACGTATGGCCGTCGCCGTTTTCGTATGATGGATCGCGTTCAGAAGTTACCTATGGTAATAGTGAAAGGTATAATAATGGCGAATCTCGTTTAACTTACAATTTTAGAAGAGGTTGCAGTTCGAATTACTACGTAACTTGGAA
>CAZCXW010000006.1:0-37660 GCA_964502785.1 uncultured Methanosarcinales archaeon
CATTGGTTTCTATTGTGTAAATTAGTCTCCAAGCATTAGGGAGATCATATTTCCAAAGATTTGTTATACTGTATTTTTGAATGTACTCTTTTGGCCAAAGATTTTTTTGAATTTTTATCCCGCAGGTTGGATCTGCTTTGAGATCATCGATCGCTCTGTCAATAAATTTGTAAAGTTGTTTGTCTTCAAATTTACCCTCTTTAAGGGCTTCCCATTCCTGCTTAATTTTTGGAGTAATAAAAGCTACGTGGATTTGTTTGTTCATCGCACCATTAAATCCTCCCTAAGTAATCTCTTTATTCTTGCAGGATTAAACGTCCAAATAATACAACCCTCTTTATCTATAATTATTTTTCCTGATTGTTCAAGGTAATCTAAAATTACTTGGAATGTTTGATACATCATTTTTTTAGGAAGCTTTTTCCAGAGTTGATACTTACCGAATTCTTGGCTATACTTTTGGATAGTTTCCTCTACCATAAAGACGGATTCTAGGGTTGGACTATGTAAAATTGTCGCTTCTTGCATGTTATATAACTATATATAAGAATTCTATTTAAAGCTTTTGCTTGTTTTTGTCAGATTTTGTGCTAAATTACAACTTTTGTAGTTCTTCAGAGGTATATGGTTTTTCTTTTTGCATTTTCTTAATTTTATTAATGATATACTTTAATGCAAAAACATCATCTTTATTATACCCTTGAAGTTTTTTAATTACTTTTTTATTTTTAGATTTGATATACTCATTATAGATAAAAGGTGCATCAAAACCATTAGTATCTTGATGTTTCCACTGGAATCCCAAAAAATCACCAAGTTTTTTTAGTTTGTATGTTGATATGTGGAGTGACCCCCTAGTTTAAGTTAAGTAGTATCTGAGTCAAGAACTATTTCATTTTTTCTATTCGAAAGAAGCACTTTCCGTGACTTCTCGCTTTTAATCTCATCCATGAAACACAAAGCCTTTTAAAACCATAGATATTCCGTTGATGTAATGCCCATGAAATCACTGTTTCACTGTGTGTGATGGGTGTTTTTGACACGAAAGAACTTTACTAAAACATATGAATGGAAACGCAACGTTATTCCGCATTTTTGGGATTGAGATACGAATCCATTACAGCTGGTGGCTTATTTTCATTCTCCTGACATGGAGCTTGGCAACAGCCTTCTTCCCAGTGAATTTTCCAGTATCCAAAATGCAGGCATGGATTTTAGGTCTCGTATCGGCTTTGCTTCTATTTCTTTCCGTACTTCTCCACGAATTAAGCCATTCGCTTGTTGCGAAAGCAAAAAAAATTCGCGTGGAAAATATTACCTTATTTTTCTTTGGCGGCGTGGCTGGCATCACGGAAGAAGACATGCCTCCAGCATCAGAATTTGTCATGGCCGTGGCCGGACCCTTATTCTCGCTCTTCCTCTCGGGCTTATTTTACATCCTTTTTAGGGCAAACATCCATTTATTCGTCACTGCCGCAGCTTTGTATTTATACCAAATAAACTTCATGTTGGCAGTATTTAACCTTCTTCCGGGCTTTCCGCTCGATGGTGGAAGAGCCTTCCGCGCTCTTCTCTTTTCGTATTACCATGATCTAGAGAAAGCGACACGGATTGCCGCAAATGTAGGGCGGGCACTGGCAGGCGCACTTTTCGTTATTGGGATGATCAACCTTTTTCGGGGTTCAGGCAATAGTTTATGGCTCATTCTCATCGGTGGTTTTTTGTACTTCATCGCTGGAGTAAGTTATGAGCAAGTGTTGATTAAGAAAATGTTAGCGCCAATTTCTCTTCGTGAATTACTGATAAAGATACCCGTTCTCAACCCGGAACTAAGACTTCAAGAATTTGCTGTAAAATGGAGGAAAAGCGAGAATTCTCTTTTTCTCGTCAAAAATAAAACATTTGCCGGAATTCTCGAAATCAACCAATTGCAGAGTTTTTCTCCAAAATTGCAAGAGGCAATAAAAGTAAAAAACATTTCCAAGCCTCTCGAGACATTTCCTCGTTTGCAAAAAAATGAAACAGCCTATAAAGCATTCCAGATTTTATCCAAACAAAGCGGCGATGCCTTGCCTCTCTTTGAGAAAAATCATTTTATTGGAATGGTAACCCGACAGCAATTGCAGAGACGATTGCAATGGGAATTGAAGTTCAGAGGGAAAAGTTAATGGATTAAATCAAAAAAGCTACTCTAATCCTACCAGATGAGGGCTATTTTCTTGTTTATCTTTTGCTCTTTCATATTTTGCTTTAATTGTTGTACAAACATCCGTATACAAAGTATCGAAGGTAATCGATTTTGTTATATCCTAAAAATCATTTGAAATCGAACATATTAATGATTTTTATATATATATAAAATGCGCTAAATAATGTTCGAATTCTAGCGTATTTTAGTATACTTTCTTTTGTGATTCTCGCCTTATCTGTCAAAAACCACCCGTCAGACGCACAGTGAAACATAGATTTCACTGGCGCACAAGAAGCAGCGGCTTCTTTGTGGACAGGTGGCATGACGTTCATAACGTCATGCAGAGTTTTTGAGCACCCCAGAATTCCACTGGTGGAACACAAAGAAAAGGAAAAAAATCATGTCTTCAGAGAGGATATAACTGAAAGTTAATGCTTTTCTTGTGTCACAGAAATTCGCCTATCGATAAGAGCGTCTCTTTTCAAGTCATGCCTTTAGGGCATGGTAAAATACTTTCGGCGAATTTCTCATGACACCAGTGGAATATCTGTGGTTTTAAACCTTCAACCAATTTAAAAACAGGAAAACTTAAGTAGAAAATATAAAGTAACGCTTTTTTTAGAACACTCATGTACCTTGAGATAATAAAAATACTGAAAAAAAAGATCAATCATCATTATATTCATCTAACCTCCCGCGGCAATGCTGCCATAGAAACAGCCTTGTCTCTCCTGCCAAAAGGAAGCACAATCTTAGTTCCAGAAGAAGGCGGCTGGCTTACCTATAAAACTGCACCCCTGAAAATAGGATTAAAAGTTGAAGAAGTAAAGTGCACTGATGCAAAACTCGAAATTGAAGATCTCCAAAAAAAATTACAATCAAAACAATATGCTGCTCTTCTCTATCAAAATCCTGGCGGGTATCATGCTGAGCAGTCCTTTGAAGAAATCTATGAATTATGTCAAAGATATGGATGTTTAGTTATTCTTGATGTCTCAGGAAGCATTGGCACATCATTATGCGATGGAAGATTTGCAAATATCCTGGTGGGAAGTTTTGGCCGTTGGAAACCCGTAGATGCAGGAAAAGGGGGCTTTATTTCATGTAAAGAGAAAAGTATTTTCGAGAATATCCATACTCCAGAATTCAAAGACGAAATCATCTTAAAGAAAATCTATGAACAGTTACAACATCTTCCAGCTCGCTTAAAAATCCTAGAAGAAAAAAGAAAGAAAGTTCTAACAGACTTACGTGAATTTAAAATAATTAACACCGATAATTGGGGATTAGTTGTCATCATCGAATTTAATTCCGAAGAAGAGAAAAATAAAATTATTCAATATTGTAAAGAACAGACATTAGAATGGACGGAATGCCCGAGGTACATTCGATTGAATAGGAAAGGCATCAGCATTGAAGTAAAAAGGATTGAAAATAAATGAATCCATTAGAATATATCCTGCAGCTGTACAAACGACAGCAAGAAGAAGGATTTGAAGAAACTTGTGGGCAGTTTGATATGATTACGAGTGATCCTCGGCCAAGTTATGCCGACGTTGTTTCAAAATTCCAAACTTTCGCCTTCACCCCGCTGGGGTTATATGTCATCTATGAGGGAATTGAAGCAATCGTGGAAGGGAATTCTAATTTAGGGAAAGGCGGGATAATTTTAGGCTTATATCTCGTTATCCGGGGGGCACTGCGAATTCCTCAGCAAATCCAGAGATATAGAAATTTCTCTGAACGGGAATGATCGTTCCTCCAAAAACCAAAAATATTTAAATCAGTTTTGTCATTCTATAGAATAATGGCTTTTCGTATCCCTGAATCAATGAGCGAATGTTTGTATTTCACCAATAGAGGTGATACTCTTGCCTGGGTTTATCGTAAGGAGTGTCCAAAATGCCACAAAGCAAAAATGGGCAAACCTGTCGTGAAAGGAAGTGTCAAAACAAGAGCTAAAGAGTACGTTTGCCCAAGTTGTGATTATGAGGAAAGTAAAGAGGTTCACGAAGACAGTGTGCAAATCCAAGCCGTTTATACCTGTCCTAAGTGTGGAAAGAAAGGAGAATCAACAGCTCCCTATAAGAGGAAAAATTTCAAAGGAGTTCCTTCTTTTGTTGTTGACTGTCAGCATTGTGGTGAGAAAATACCCCTAACAAAGAAGTTGAAAGGGATTTAATTTCTTTTCATAACATAAAGCATAGTTCTCACAATCTTTAAATGGTTACACTAAGAAACCAGAAAGCTCTGTGCTTTAGCACAGGGATGAACGGCTTTCTTTGTGTAAGAAAAAACTCTTGCAACAACTAGATTCTCGGCAAGTTTTTAAACTCACTTCGTGCCACGTTGCACTTTCCTTACGCAGGCGAGTTATTTGATAGGATAATGTTACTCTCGTCTGCTTTGGTCAGGTCACTTAACAGCGATCGCATATGTTCAGTGAAATTTCTACTGGTGGGCATTTGAATAGATGTTTATATAAACTCATTCTTAATAGAGGTTACTATGATTGAACCATTTGTTGCCGCTTTTACGCTGGCTTTAATATCTGAAATAGCTGATAAAACACAATTGGTCATTCTCGGATTAGCAATAAAATATAAATCTCCTTTCAGAGTATTTTCTGGAGCATTATTGGCTCATGCAGTTATGGATGGAATTGCTATTGTATTTGGTGCTTTTTTTGGTTTTTCATTATCATCAAGCTTAATCAAAAATGGAGTCGGTATTCTATTCATACTTTTAGGAATTTGGACTTTTGTTAAATCATATTTCAGGAAATCCAAGAAAGAAAACAAGGAAATTTTGAGCAAAACCATTTTAACAACTTCATTCCTAACAGTTTTACTTAGCGAATTTGGTGATAAAACACAAATAGCTTCTGGTTTATTAGCTGCCAAATATTTAGTGCCTATACCTATTTTTATTGGATTTGTTTCAGCGCTCGCAATAGCAATAGGATTAAATGTTTTTGTTGGCAGCAAAGTTGCAAGAGGAATTCCAAGAAAAACTATAAAAATTATAACGGCTATTCTCTTCATACTATTTGGAATATCTACCTTATTATTTTAACGTCCGCCCTTCGTAACTCTCGAAGAAAGATCAATTGCCACCAGTTCACGAAGAAACTGCTGCTTCTTGTACGCTAGTGAAATTGCTGTTTCACTGTGTGTCTGACGGGTGATTTTTGATATTCTTAGGGATGCTGCGCTTTTGCTTCGCAAACCTTGCTTAACAGGAATTTAGGGTTCGCTGCGTTTGGATATATTCTGTCTTTCAGCATATTTACATTCCCTGCAAATACCTTTGATATCAATTTGAAAATGACATATTTCCCCAGTTACAATCTCTTTGAGGAAATGCACATTCTTCAACGGCAAATGTTTCTTTCCGCCGCATTCTTCACAGGTAAAATGAATATGGTTATTTTTGTTGAGAGAATATATTTTACGGTTTTCACAAAGATAGGAGTGAATTTCTCCTTTCTTTTCGATATCGTTGAGAAAACGATAAACAGTGGCTATGCCTAAATGCAAATCTTTACCAGATATTCGGCTGTGAAATTCATAAGCATCAAAAAAAGTTGTCATTTTTTGCAATTCACCATGCATAATTTTCTTTTGTTTTGTAAGTCGAGACATCTTATTGATAATGAGAATCAGTAATATTTATAAATAGTTCTATCTGCATCAAAAAGATGTCAGTTTTACTCTATACTCTTGTCAGTGTCCTGGTTGTTTCATTATTTTCGCTTATTGGCGTTACGGCATTGATTATCAGCAAGAAATCGTTAGAAAAATTTCTGCTCGTTTTGGTGAGCCTCTCTGCAGGAACATTATTTGGAGATGCGTTCATCCATTTATTGCCGGAAGCAGTGGAAGAACAAGGGGGATTCAGCTTTTTTTTAGCACTTATGACTCTGTTGGGAATTTTAGTGTTTTTTGTTATCGAACGCTTTATTCATCTGCAAAATACTTGTAAAGCGCCGCCTCTGCATAAACATGTAGAAGAATATCCTCTCCTTCACGAATCGCATAAGAAACATATCGGAGTTATGAACCTTGTCGGTGATGGATTGCACAACTTTACCGATGGTTTAATTATTGCTGTAAGTTATTTTGCAAGTATTCCTGCAGGGGTGGCGACGACATTTGCAGTTATCTTGCATGAAGTGCCGCAGGAGATTGCTGATTTTGGCGTTTTATTGTACGCTGGATTTTCCAGATGGAAGGCATTATTGCTGAATTTAGCTTCAGCGGGAACAGCAGTATTGGGAGCTGTTGTTGGGCTGGCTGCTGGAAAAGCTTCACACACTTTTATAGAATTTATATTGCCTTTTGCTGCCGGAGGATTTATCTACATTGCCGGCACAAATTTATTCCCTGAACTGCATAAAGAATGCAGCTGGAAAGATTCTTTCATTCATCTCCTTGCTCTCCTTGCTGGCATTGCGATTATGATTGCATTATTGTACATAGAATAAATTCTATTTTTAATTTTAATACTTTTCTAAAGAGAACTTTGCAAAATTGATTTCCTGCTCTAAATTTACATGATTTTGCGAATAAATTGCAAAGTTATCTGTCAGAATTTTGAGTTTTTCAAAATTCTCAATATTAAATTTTGACTGCTTTCACTTCGTATATCCTCCTCAGATCATTCTAAATCTCAAAAACTCTCGGTTGTTCTGATCTGCTTAATTTTTAGCAACAAATGTTGGGTAAAAGAATATTCTTTAGTAACTTACTCATTGATTCTATGGTTCATACAAAATTAGAGTTGGAAGAAATTATTGAAATAGGTCATCAATTTGGTTTAGATGTATTAACTGCCGTGCCTGCCAAAGAAGGGTTGCGTAACTCAAATTATATCATCAAAGCGTTCGATAGAAATTTTGATTCGATAGTCCAGCGTATCTTAAGAATATGTGAAGATCAATCTCCAGATGAAGCGGTACGCTTAGTTTCTGCATTACACTATTTGACAGAGAAAGGGTTTCCCACACAAAAACCTGAGATTCCATGGAACAGCCAATTAGTAATGCACAATAGCAAACCTGTTATTGCTCTTAAATATATCAGCGGAAAAACGATTCCTAATTTAAATGGAGAACAGTTATCGCAACTTGGCCAACATATGGCACTTTTACATCAGCTTGATGTTCCAGACTTTCTACCACAAGATCATCCTTTTGGATTTGAAGCATATAAAACGAGATTTAAAGGAATTGAACATCCATATAGAGGGTGGCTCAATAACCGGAAACATTGTTTCTCTCATCTATTTTCAGAAGATCTTCCTAAAAGCATTATCCACGGGGATCTTTTTTCCGATAATGTTATTTATGATTGCGATAACGATAAAAAGCTTGTAGGAATTATAGATTTTGAAAGTGCATTTTATGGTCCGTGCATTTTTGATTTAGGAATGACAACGATAGGGGCATGTCGAGATGAGGGTATTTTAAATTATGATAAAGTGAGAGCGTTGGTGAAAGGATACGAAAAAGAACGCCCATTAGAACCACGAGAAAAAGAATTGCTAAAAGTTGGTGCATCACAGGCAGCAGCGGTAATATCTATTTGGAGATTTGATTACTTTAACTTACGATGTAATGAGATTGATAACCTACGATATTTGGAAGCAGTAAAACTCTCGAATCATTTAGATAGCCTCTCAAACGACCAATTTATGGAATCTGTTTTTGGAAAATGATTAAAGCAATTATTTTTGATTGGGGCGGTGTACTAGCTCCAGCTGATACAGAAATTGCCGCAATGAAACTCTCTAAACAATATAGTTGCGACTTTGACCTTCTTAAACAGAAAATAAATGCTTATGAGAAAGAATGTTCTGATGGTGAAGATTATTCATTATTTTTAAAGAAGATTCAACAAGAATTTAGAATTCCCTCTGCTGAATTAATCAAAGCTTTAGTTGAAATTCCTCCCGGAGAAGGTCTAAATATTGCTCGGCAGCTATCTAAAAGATTGAAAAAGTGTATTCTTTCCAACCAAATGCAATTTAAAGCTGATTATATTAAAATGAATTACGATCTTTCTTTTTTTAATCATGTTTTATTTTCAAGTGAAATTGGTGTTCAAAAGCCTTCAGAAAAAGCATTTAAAATCATTCTAGATCGATTAAATGAATTGCCGATGAATTGTTTGTTTGTTGATGATAAACTTGAAAATATCCAGATTGCGCAAAAATTAGGATTTCAAGTAATTCTTTGTAAGAATATTAATATTTTAGAGAATGGAATAAAAAAAGTTACAAAAGAATCTATTTAACCACAATCTTGCTGTCCTGCGTGCTCATAATTCCATCAACAATAATACACGTTCCAGGTTTCGTAAATGTCCATTCGAATTTCTCTCCGGTTTTGAACGTTTTGCTGCGGACTTCACGGCAGCTGCGCACGCCAATAATCATCCCTTGCCCAACTTTTCCGGAACGGACAAGCTCCCAAGTAACCGTATCTCCTGCTTTAATCTCCAAAACTTTCGGATCAAAACCTATCTCCGTCATCATCACTTGATGTTTCTCCGTTCTTTTCGTTTCGGGAAGGACTCCCTCCGTTTCCTTTGTTTTTTCTTGCTGTTCTCCTTCCGTTTTCTGCTCTTCTTTTTTAACTTCTACAGATACTTTTTCCTCCGCGGGTTCTACTTTGGCGACAACATTACTCGTAATCGTGGATCCCTCAGAAGCCTCTTTAGAAGAAGTATCTTCTTTTTCTTTGGTAAAGAAACTTGTGACACGCAAGGCTAAAGAAGCGAAAGTAAATTTAATTTTATTTCCAAGTCCCATTACATTATATGTAATTTTTTTTGACTTTAATGCATCCTGGAAGGCGGTTAATGGATTTTCAGCACTCATAATTGTTTCAATGACAACTTGTTCCACATATACTTTTAATGTTGGCTTTTCCACTCCTTTGTCATTAACTTCAGCAAGAATTCCATCTTCCGTGACGATTCCATATGTTGATTCCTGGCCACCAGTCCTACTAATATAAATGTTAATGCGCTGATCCCCAAATAAAGGTCTGGCAAACGATGGCAATTCCGCTCCTTTCGCTATTTCTTCAGGCAAAAGTGTTTGCGGCGCTTCAGCAATCACAAAAGAGCTGATTATTATTATACTGAATATGAAAACGATTAATTTTCTCATATTGTTCTTGTAAGAAAAATAATGATTATAAATGTTTCGATAGTCAGACTCTTTCACAGCAATCGAGATATAAACTATGATGTGCTTTCTTCTTCCCCTTCATCTTCCCGGCGGATTACTTTTACAGCATCCATTTTAACGGTGATGGGGATAGGCACTGCCGACTCCAATAATTCTACGACTATCTCTTCCTTTGGCTTATTGACACGCATAACTTTAGCATTTTCTCTCTTAAATGGACCGGAAATAATTTCGACGATGTCATTCTTATGGATATTCATCTCAACTTTTACTTGCTCAAGCATATGCTCAATTTCTTGGTAAGGGATTTCAGTAGGAAGCAAGCCTCGAGCGTAGGGTACACCCTGCAGGACAATTTCAGCATCAGCTTTCGCTGTGGCTTCAATGAAAATATATCCCCTCATGCCGTGCGGCCTAATGACGGCGACGATGCCTTTAGGCTCCTTTTGTAATTTAGAGATGAGATAATCTACAACTTGATCTTCTCGGTTTGCTGCCGTTCGGACGCTAAAGATATGTGTTTCCATTTTTACCTAAATAATAGTTCTTTGCCAAGGAAAATGATGAACCCTAATAAGCCAATAAGAGCGATGCCAATTGCCGTTACTTTTACGAGGCTCTGGTATTCTTCCTTGCCTGGTTTCTTTGTGATACGAATGACGCGAATCGTTTCTTTTATAAACCTTTTTACTTTATTTGGCTGGACTTCTTCTTGTTCCATAGGGGTATCAACAAGGAAATGCTTTATAAAATTTTCTAAATACTTTTTAAATCTCCTTCTCTCTAGGTTGAGATGGACCCTTTTCATTCTTTGCGTGAGGAGTATCGTTTTTGTCAGCGCTGTCCAGCTTTAGTACAAAATAGGACACAAGTCGTCTTTGGTTCCGGCAATCCTCTCGCAAAAGTTCTTTTTATCGGTGAAGCGCCAGGCTTGAACGAGGATAAGCAAGGAGTGCCATTTTGCGGGATGTCAGGGAAGGTGCTTCAGGAATTGCTTGCCGCTGGTAATATTTCTCGTGAAGACATTTTCATCACGAACACAATTCTTTGTCATCCTCCAGCCAATCGGAATCCAGCTCGGGAAGAAGTAGAAAATTGTCATGATCGTCTTGATAATCTAATCAAAATTATGCAGCCGAAAGTCATTGTAACGATAGGTAATTTTGCCACGCAGCGTATTTTAGGCAGAAATGGCGTCACGACGATTCATGGACAGATTTTTACCGCATTAATTCGCGATCAAGAAATAAAAGTTGTGCCTATCATTCATCCAGCTAATTATCTTTACTCTGGAAGAAATCCTAAGTTGCTGCAGCAAATGAAAGATGATTTTACAGTTATCACAAAATTGATGCAAGAAAATGGGCTTGTTCGGGGTTAACTTCTGGGAACTTCTGAAAGACGCCATAGTGGAAACGATGAACTACAGCTTTCTCCTTCCAGTCTTGCTACAGTATTTTCAAGAGTTCTCTTTTCATTGCGAAGATATTTCCGTAATTTAGAAAAAACAATGGCGGCCCTTTCATACAAGATTCGCGGTGTTGCCTCCGAGAAATCCTCAATATTTGTTATCGGACCATTACAATACTCCTGTAAAAATTCACGGAACCCATTCTGTTCTTTTTTGGAACCAAAGCCTCCGATCCGCTGATGCTGAGGAACACGGACATAATTATCCCTGAGTGGCACTTCTGCGGTAGCGATGATTTCTGGATCAGGAAAATCATCTTTAATGTCTTCCGAATCAATTAAAGCATAGTACGCCGAAGGGGAACTGCAGATTTCAAATGATTGATACGCTAAGGGATGCACGTAAGCCAGCGTAAAATACACTCCATTCATTCCTTCTGTTTGAGGAAGATAGATTCTTTTTGCGAGTGTGAGAGCGGCATCTTGATAACCATTGTTATTTTGAGTGAGCTGCTCAGCAAGTGTCGGCGAGTCAAGTATCTTTTTCACCAACAATCCTTGTAAAGAAGGCAATTTGGGAAATTCAAAAAAAGGCTGGCGGATAATTTTGATTCTCTCAACTAAGAAAGATACTAAATCTTCTGCTGTTGGCGCTCGATATTTCCCGATAACCAGAAGGGAAATAAGATTATGAGGATCCATGCCGGCGATTTTAGAGGCATAAACACCAGAACAAATTTCCTTGCAACCAGCTGATGATATGTCCATTCTTTATTTAGAGGAGGCTATTTTTAAAAATATTTCTAAGAAATTCCTATCCACGGGGGATTCGTCCGTGCGTCAAGACATGGTTGAAAGCTTGTCCCTCACCGAGAATTTGTTTCGTAGCTTCTCTAAAAGAGCGGGATCTGCTCTCCTGCTCGGAAAAGCTGATGTAATTGTTTAGCTGAGGTAAAACCTCCATCATTCTTTTTTTTAATACTCTCTCCGAAGCATCAGGAAGTTTTTGGATGTCGCTTGCCGTGATTATACCTGAAAAATATTGAGTAAGCAGAACCTGTAACCTTTGCTTTTCTTTTAAAGGTCCATCCCCTTGAAGTGTTAATTTATCGGGAATGGAGAGGGAACTTGTTCCGAAGAGAACTTCAGCAGAGGTTATTTCTCCATATTTCTCAAAAGTTTGTTCATCAATCGCGCGATAAAAAGTAGCAGGGTTTCTAGCCGTTTTAATAAATGCCAAATAAGCAAGAGGATGAATCCTGGCCAACGTAAAAAGAACCGCTTTTGACCCATTTCTCTCTATTGGATACTTTTTTTCAAGATATGAAATCGCCTCCTCTCGCTCATCGCGGTGGTTGAAGGTTATCCTTTGCGCTAAACCAGTATATTTTGGCAGCTGCTTTTCCGCTTCTTTTTCCAAAGTGGATATGTTTTTTCTTTTTGATAGAATTGAATGCGGATTATGAGAATCAAACTTAGAAATCTCTTGCATCATAAATTCTAGGAATTCAACGGCAGTCGGTTCTTGGTATTGTCCCATCATCAGTAAAGAGATGGGCAATAATGGTTCAGCCGTTCTAATTTCCGTAGCGTAGACTCCTGGAAAAATGGAAGTATATCCCTTAATTACAGGCAGCATTCACTTTTCGTCTTGGAAGTTATCTATTTAAGTTTTATGATGATAGACAGTTAACTTAAAGGCAGCCAGACTGAGGTATTATAAAGATTCATTTATACTAAAATGCGTTAGAATGTCAAAAATCACCCAGATATTTGATATCTAATGATTTTTAGTATACAAGCAACTTATAGTGAGAGCTTTTTCTATTTCTGTTTCACAGTTTCTCTCTCTTTTTCTTGAGGTATGATACATAAAATCCTGCAGACATCAATAGTATAAAACTTCCAAATAAAGACCAAAATTGCCAGGAACTTATGACTTGCTCACGGACAGTTTTAAGAACTGCCGCTCCCGTCAGCGCATTGCTTTCTTCCGTTTCATTAATGACATCTGTTACCGCCGCTGTGGTAATGGCAGAACCTTCCGTATTTTCTGTTGCGCCTTCTGCACTTTCATCCGTTTCTTCACTACCGGTAATTGATAAATCGCCTTCGTTAACCGAAGCTTCCGCTTCAGAGCTATCCAGCTGGGCTGCAGACTGTGAAGAACCACCAGCTCCTCCTGATGCACCGCCTCCCGAACTACCCCCAGTAGATCCACCAGCGCTTCCGCCAGAAGAACCTCCTGAACTATTACTGTTAGCATTACAAGCAGCGCAAGATCCTCCGCAATCAACTCCTGTTTCATCACCGTTCTTGAGCGTGTCAGTGCATGATGTAACAAGGAAACTCATAAATGTCGTATTGAGGTTTTTGAGAGGAGAATTATCCCGTATTTCAATAGAGACGCTTTTATTCCCTTCCGTGAAAGCGCCAAAAGACCATTGGCAATCCATGTTTGTCGTATTGGATGAACAACTGCCGCTGATAGGATTATTTTGAAATAATAGAGTAGTATTATAAATTCCAGACTCATCAACGAAAGAACTATTAATTCTCATGGTTGTTCCATCCCGCTGGATGTGAAGTTCTGCAGGATAAACCACGCTGATAAAGCGAGGGGCAGTTGTATCCGAAGAATTAATTGAAGAATTCACAACGTTGAAATAAAATGGTGTTGTCGTGGCCGCAAGACCATCGCTTACGGCAAGAGAGCCGCTAACATTGGCAATGGTCAAGAAATTTTTTGTAAATGCTGTTGTCGTGTAACTTGTTCCATCGCTAAAAATCCAAATATAAGAAAGGGAATCTCCATCATCATCCAGCGCGCTCACATTAAATAATAAAGAAGATCCAAGGGGCATGCTGCTGTTTAAAGCAGGAGAAATAACGGTGACTGCCGGCGGTCTATTTTGCACGGTAAAATTGAAATCAGGCGATTGCTGCGTATTTCCAGCGCGGTCTTGCGCGGTGAAATAATAATCGATTCTTTTTTGATTGGAAAGATTTGTTTTTCCTGCAAGAGTATACGTAAATGATCCTACTAATCCGGAGAATACGAATGTGTTCATTGCATACGAAATCCAGATACCGCTCACGTTAGAAACAAAGAAAACTGTGGAATTACTTGGAAATAAATCAGTAACATCTAAACTCAGCATAACCGAATCATTATTGTGAACAATAGCAGGAGATTGCTGGAAATTGGAAAGGACAGGTGCACTTCTGTCAATGTAAAATTCCTGTGCCAAAGAAAAAGGATACCCTAAAGAATCGTTGCCGATAACGGTTAAAGTATAATTTCCTTCAGCAATATTAATGAGTTCTGCCCACGTAAAGTCAGTTACATTTGCCAAAAGAGTGCTATTCTCTTGGATTGTTGCTCCAGATTGATTTGCTACACTATAAGAAGAAAACAATAGCCCGTCCATGTCAGAAAGGGAAATATTAAGAAGGAAAGTAGTATTGTAAAATGCGGCAGCCTGCGGTGAAGTGATGGTAATTATTCCATTGCTATTCACAGATGCATTTGATGAAGAGGTGTTTGAGGGGATGATTGAAAGATTAAATGTAAGCAATTCTGTGCTGTTGCTTCTATTGTTTAAATCGAACAGAGTTACTTTTACATCGTATGTTCCTGTCGTTAAATTTGTTTTCGTTAACAGTGCAGAGTTGCCTATAATATTCATGCTTTCATTAACATCATTCCATTGAAGAATTGCTCCTTGTAAAGGTTTATTTGAAGCGACATTGATCGTAATATTGGAAAAATTTGAAATGGAATTCTGGAGCGGCGTAGGATCGCTGAAAGCCACGGCGGGGGAAGTATCGTCTAACGAAAGCAACGCATTGAGAACATCAATTCTGGAATATTGTGAGACTGGCGAAGTTGCGCCATCAAGAATAGTTATCCCTGTTGTCGCAAAAACTTGTTGAGCTTGGAGAGGTTCTAAAGGAAAACCTTTTGTTATTTTCATAAACTGCTGCAGGAGCGCCAGAGCGCCGGAAACATGGGGAGTGGCCATGGATGTTCCTGATCTTGTTAAGACCCCCCCGTTCAAGTTTAACGAATGAATTGATGAACCTGGAGCAACGATAAGGTTATTAAACGAAGGATAGCGGAAAGCATAGGAAGCCATCGCATTAAACTTGTTTGTAGCTGTTACAGCAGTAGAGTTTTGAATGCATGCTGGGGAAGCAATCCCGGCAGTTGCATTGGGATAATTTGGATTGGTATTGCCGCTCGCAGCAATAACACTAATGTTTTTTGCCACAGCAGCGTTAATGAAAGGAGCTAAAATATCATCGTTACAATAGGATGAACTCTGTCCACCACCTAAGCTCATGCTGATGATTGATATATTATATAATGTTGAATTACTAATACACCAATCGAGACCGGCAATGACATCATTATCATTGCAATTGCCGTTGCTGTCGCAGACTTTAATAGCGATAATTTTTGCACGAGGGGCAACTCCTTTAAATATAGCATCTTCAGAAGCGATGATTCCTGCAACATGTGTTCCATGTCCCTCATCATCTAAAGGGTCTTGATCGTCATTAGAATAATCATACCCATTGATCACTTTTGCGCATGCGCCGTTAAGAAATGAAGATGTGGAACAGTTTCCTAATGCCGGGTGTTGATAATCAACTCCCGTATCCAAAACGCAAACCGTTTCGCCGCTGCCGTCTATCGGGATATTGTTGTATGTAAAATTCCATACTGTTGTTGCATTCATAAGAGGCACTGATTCATTTAAGAAAATTTTTTTGATGCCATTCAGCACAATTTTTTCGACGCGCGGGTCATTCGTTAATTCTTGCAGTCCTTTTTGAGAGATGCTCCCGGCTAGAGCAGGAATTGAGGTATACTGCTGCTCAACCCTAAAATCGTCCTCCACGCTCTGGAGCAGGTTATCTTTTTTATTGACTGTATTTAATAACGCTTGTTGTTTTTCTGCAATCCCTTCTTTTCTGGATTCTTCATTCGCAGTTTGCGTTACAGCATCTTCTTTAAGTATAACAATTACAGAGACAGCAGAATCATACTTTAAAGCTTCATGGATGGCGGAGTCGGTATCTACAGCGGCCACAACAAGAGGCAAACAAAATAATAATAAAGCTCCTAATAATATCTTTTTCCCCATTTTAAATCATCACCATTTTATTAAAATCTTGTATAAACATTGAACCGATTCCTCTCCCCATCTGGAAAGAGAAAGTATTTGTAACCCCTGTCAGAAATTCAAAAAATCCAGGCTCTTTTTCATAGACTGTAAAAGAAGGCTCTTTGATACCCTGCTGTTCTAAATAAGACTTTACAGTATCTTTATTGCCGAGCACATCAACGAGACCAAGCTTTTTCGCTTCCACACCAAGGAAAAATTCTCCTGTTGCCGATTCCTGCACCTTTGCTAATGGCAGTTTTCGGTTCTGAGCAACCTCTTCGATAAAAAAGTCATGAATTAGATTTAATTTTCCTTGCAAAATTGTTCTTTCATCATTCTGGAGCTTGCGGAAAGGCGTTCCTATATCTTTGTACTTCCCAGCAATTAACTTTTCATACCCAACACCATATTCGTCCATTAGACCGCTGAATTCTAAATAAGAGGAAATAACACCTATGCTTCCGGTGATAGACATCCTTTGCGCAACAATATAATCTGTCGAAGAAGCGACCCAGTATCCTCCGGAAGCGCCGACTTCACGGATATATGCAACAACAGGCTTGCTGACACTCTTAACTGCCGTCGCAATTTCATCAGAAGCGACAGCGGAACCTCCCGGCGAGTTGATCTCCAAGACAATCGCTTCAATCTGCGCATCTTTACTCGCTTCTTCAATAAATTCGATAATTGTTTTGGAAGAAGCTGTAGGCTGGCCAAAGTATTGCGTACCATCCGTAGTAATGACACCTTCGATGGGAATAAGAGCAACATTGCCGGTTTGATAGTCTTTTATTGAGGGAGATGTGAATGACGCAATAAGAAAAAATAAGCCTATGGGAAGGACGATGAAGAAGAAAAGAAAAACACCAAGGAGAGTGTATAATATGACCTTCCCCGTACTGGCGGCAGGCTTGTCTCCTTTTTGCATGGGGAAAAGAAAATGAAGAAATTTATAAAGATTGTTGTTTGGGACGTGGGAAGTGAAATGATTAGTACTTGATGTACATACTCCCTCTATGTACAAAGGCAGATGCAAATAAATAGAAATCTACATTCATTATCGACTTGTAAAGTATGAATCAACTATTTTCGCCAATTGAGAATCTTCAACTCGTAATGTTACTAACTTGCCACGTCCTGATACTTCAAAAGTAGAAAACCGGCTACAATCATCAAAACCAGAAGAACTTCCATCGTCAATAGTATTAACATTCATTCCGCGATACCCATGAGTATGATATTTACCTTCTTCTATTAAATGTTCAACAAGTGCATCAAATTCTCCTCTAAGCAGTTGATATTCAACGATTCTTTTCATACAACTATTTTCGTGGTGATACTATTTTAACATTTATATCTTAAGAAATAGATAACAAGAAACAAGAGAGCGTCCGTTTATTTGGTTAGTACTGTCAAAGAAAACCGTCCACCACCGGTCAGAGACCTGGTGGCACAAAGAAATGTTCGCATTTCTTGTGCAAGAAATCAACAGATTTCTTTGCATGCTCGCTTTGCTCGGGGCGGTTTTCTGACTCACAAAAACATTGTTTTTGGATCCAAAAGCCAGAGCTTTTTGGCTCCCAGAATTTTCCAAGATGAAACCACCTGTCTAAGACTGGTGGAAAATTCTGTGATTTTAATATTACAAACAGTGCTTAGAATGAATTATGTCTAATTTAGAAATCCCGAGATTGATAAAATAGAGATAGATACCATGTTCAATTTAAGAGCCCGAGTAATATTTATGCACAACCTAAAAATAACACTATGTTCCCATTCTCATTTACATCAAACTGAGCCTTTCCACTAGTCTGGTCTTGTTCAGAGAAATAAGAATAAGTTACAGTCCAATATTTTATCCCCCTATATAATCTCTGGGAATTTACACTTTCAATTTGCCAATCAGTGCCCATATTCCATAAAGTAGAGTTTTTATTATCTTTCGACCAAGTTATAAACTCATTAGAAACTGCTAAAACATCTGTTTCATTTCCAACACTCATTTCAGAAGAAAATATTATTGGAACATCAATGATGCATTCTTCTATCTCTGTAAATTCATTTTCTGTTTTACATCCACTGTTCATAAGTAAAAAGACTGCTAATCCCATAAAGATAAGTATCTTATTCATACTATCTGAGAATAAATGAGGGTCTTTTTAAGTATATTGAACACTTTTATTGAAATTGAAGCATTGAAGTTGAAGCGTTAAAGCGAGGGCTCCTGAATTGAATATAACACTAATTAACTTCAATCATGTTCCATGCTCGTGAATAAGCAATTTTCAGCAACATTTTTATAATGTCGTTAAAATTCTGAAAAATAATGGTCGAATTAATCATAACTGAAAAGCCATCTTCGGCACAGAAAATCGCGGAAGCTCTCGGCGAAGATAAGCTTGTGAAGAAGAAAAGCAAGCAGAGTTCTTATTATGAATTGCAGTTTGGGAAAAAGAAGATTCTTGTTACGTCTGCCGTTGGTCATCTCTTTGGGCTTGCGGAGGAAGAAAAGAAAGGGTGGAATTATCCTGTCTTCGCTATCAAGTGGGAAGCTTCGTATAAATCTTCGGGTGATTTGAAGTACATCAAAGATTATATTGATACGATTGCCATGCTCGCGAAAAATGCAGATGAATTTACTATTGCCTGCGACTACGATGTTGAAGGAGAGGTTATTGGCTGGAACGTCATTCGTTTTGTTTGCGGGCAGAAAGATGCGAACAGGATGAAATTTTCAACTCTCACCAAGCCGGATCTTGTAGAAGCATACCAAACTAAAATACCTCATTTAGATTGGGGACAGGCATATGCCGGGGAAACACGGCATAAGTTAGATTGGTTTTATGGGATCAACCTTTCACGCGCTCTTACCGCTTCCGTAAAAGCGGCGGGTTCTTTTAAGGTGATGTCCGCCGGCCGCGTCCAAGGGCCAGCGTTAAAGATTCTCGCGGACAGGGAGTTGGAAATCAGCAAATTTAAGCCGCAGCCATTCTGGGAAATTATTCTGCAAGGAGAATTTCAGAAAACAGATATCGAAGCGCTTCACGAAGCAGGAAAAATGTTCGAAAAAAAGAAAGTAGAGGAAATTCTGCAGAAAGTCAGAGGTGAAAAAGAAGTGCTCGTGAACGATGTAAAACGCACGCAACGCCAGCAGGCGCCGCCCACGCCATTTGATCTGACGACACTGCAAACAGAAGCGTACGCCATTTTTAAATTTAGCCCAAAACAGACACTGGATATTGCCCAGTCACTATACTTGGCGGGACTTACTTCTTATCCTCGAACTTCTTCTCAAAAATTGGATCCTAAAATTGGCTTTGCGAAAATTCTGAAAGACTTAAGTAAGCAGACCGAGTATCAACAACTTACACAGCAACTGTTATCTCAAAAGGAACTTAAGCCAAATAATGGAAGCAAAACTGATCCAGCGCATCCTGCGATTTTCCCTACAGGTGTTATGCCCAAGACACTTAAACCCCAAGAAAAGAAAGTGTACGATCTTGTCGTCAAGCGTTTTATGGCCACGTTCGCTCCTCCTGCTCTGCGGGAGACAATGGATGTTTTTCTGGATGTCAAAAATGAAAAATTTATCGCGAAAGGAACAAGAACACTGGAAGCCAATTGGCATCTCTTTTATTCTCCCTACGTGAAAGTTGATGAATTGATTCTGCCTAATCTGAAAAAAGGAGATATCATTAAAATAAAAAAATTGGATAAAGTGGATAAAGAAACACAGCCGCCTAATCGCTACAACCAATCTTCGATTATAAAAGAACTGGAAAAACGGAATCTTGGCACAAAAGCAACAAGAGCTGATATTGTTGAACGCTTGTATCAACGAGGATATGTTGAAGGCATGCAAATTAAAGTGACAAAGTTTGGCTTGGAAACGGTGCTTATTCTCGATAAATACGCGCCGACCATTTTAGACGAAAAACTAACTGCCGACTTTGAAGAAGACATGGAAAAAATCCGCGAGGGAAAACAAAAACAAGAAAAAGTATTAGAAAAAGCAAAAACATTCCTGACATCTTTGCTTGCTGACTTTCACAAAAAAGAGCAGATGATTGGCAAAGAACTTTTGAAATCGGTCCGTGAAACACAGGATGAACAGAATTATATCGGGCAATGCCTGAAATGTAAAGAAGGAAAGCTTATGATCCGCTACGGCAAATTTGGCCGTTTTATTGCCTGTGATGCCTATCCTGCCTGTACGACAACATTTAAAATCCCAGCGGCGGGAATGATCAAGCGTTCAGAAAAAGAATGTCCGCATGATAAATATCCAATGGTGGAAATCAGAATGAAAGGCAAACGCCCGCATGTCACGTGCATCAAGCCTGACTGCCAAAGCAAAGTTTCCCGTGAAGAAGCACAGGAGGCTAAAAAAGTTCAAAGGCATGAAATCGAAAAAAAATGTCCTCAATGCGGCAAAGAATTAAAAATCCGTAAATCATTTTATGGTGAATTTATTGGCTGCAGCGGTTTCCCGGCTTGTAAATATATAGAACAGTATAACACAAAGACGCATCAATTCCAGCAGCCGGAACGAACATCTAAAAGTAGTAATAACTGAAAACAAATAAATTTTTTGGTCACTACATTTATTAACAGAGATAAGCGCTGAAGAAATCAAGATGGGGCGGAAGGAGCTTATTCTTAGCGGATTAATAGCTACTGTGGTTACTCTTTTTTCATGCTGGTGGTTATATCATCGCGTGGACGATGCTCTCTCTACAATTTCAGAATATAGAGTAAATTCCTTTCCTGAAGCATCACCCTTTTCAGAAGAAGATTATAAGTCTGGTTTTCCTATAAGGAAAAATCGTTCTCTCTTCTCTTCAGTTCCGGAACATAGACAAATATTAGGGACTAAAGAGAACGCAGGAGCGGACTACGCAGCATGGAGAACGGAAGAAATGCTCACTGGAATTGAGCGTTCTCTCTTATGTATCACTGCTGATGATTATTTTGATTATGCAGAGGGGGTGGATTACAGCAAAGAAGAACTAGAAGATCCTATCAATGCTCTACATCAAATGGAGAATTGCACTTCGGAATTATTAGATGAAGCAGCGATAAATTTAGTGGAAGCCTGCCAGTACATTGCTGACCATCCTTTGATTTTACAAGAAAAAGAGGGGATAAGGAGAAATCTCATTGTTGCCTTTTGGTATCGAGAACGAATTTTAAATGCCGCTAATACGACTCATGGCCAGATGGAAGCTGCCCATGCTTGTTCCAGAAATGATTATGATTTGCCTGAAGAAGATCCCCTTCTTCAAGGATACCTTGATTACTGCAATCAAAATCAGCTTAATTTTAGACGGACTTTAATTGATTCTTGTGCAGAAGCAGTGAGCTATCTTCCTTGCGGCAATGATCTTAATGCTGTCGCGGTAAGGGCCTACGCGCAAATTTTTTTATCTCAGGAACCATCCTCTCAATCGATAACAGATATTTTAAACAGCTGTCCAATGTATGGGCCTAAAGAAGTCTTTAACCTTGTAAAATGGATGGCTGGTGATCCGGAACAGCGTAGTGATTATAATGAAGTATTAACCAAGTTGCTAAAAGAAGACTATTAACTCTTTTTTGAAAATGATTCCAATATTTTATATATTACACTATTTCTTCTTCACTCATGAACGAGCCGTTTATCTTGTTAATGGTCACGACGTTAATCGCTTTGGCCATTTCTTCGTTCGTGGATATAAAAAAGAGGGAAGTGCCAGACTGGATTAGTTACGGGCTGCTTGTTTCCGCATTTGGGATGAGAGCCATCATCTCTGTGGATTCTGGCTGGGAAATATTTTTAAATGGAATTTTTGGGTTTTTGCTATTCTTTTTATTAGGATCTTTTTTTTATTATACTAATCAATGGGGCGGGGGAGACAGCAAGCTGTTGATGGCCATGGGTGCAGTTATTGGAATCGCTTACCCATTTAATGCAGAGAGTTTTTCTCTCGTCTTCTTTTTTCTTTTATTGCTGCTCAGCGGCGCTGTCTGGGGCATCGCCTGGATGGTCTATCAAGCATTTCACAACTACGAAACTTTTAAAAAAAAGTGGAAAGAAATGCTTCAAGAGCATAAGAGCATGCAATGGATATTTTTAAGCTTCTCCATGGTATTTTTGCTCTCTATTTTCTTGATTCCTTTTTTTGCTTACATATTCTTCCTGCCATTGCTTACTTTTTATCTAATTTTGTTTGTGAATACGGTAGAAAAAAGCTGTTTTTATCATTTTCTTCCTATTGATAAATTAACGCCAGGAGATTGGTTAGGAAAAGATATTATTGTAAAAAGAAGAATGTTCATGAAACGGCGCACTTTAGATGAAAAGGATATAACCGCTCTAAAAGCCTTGCAAAAAAAAGGAGTAATTTCTTCCGTGCTCATCAAAGAAGGTGTTCCTTTCATTCCTAGTTTTTTTATTTCTTATGCCTTACTATTACTGAGCCAAGACGCAATCTCGCAATTTTTAATAGGGCTGTAAATTCTCATCCAGGGGATCACGAAGCCTTCTTAGACGACTTTCGTATACGTTTTGCGAATCCCTGATTTCAAGAAAAGAATCAGTGAACATAAAGAATAAATGATTTATGAGGTATAGAATGGACAAAGAACTTCAAAAATTAATTGATGAATCCCAAGAGCTTATCGACAAGCTTTGTATGGAAATAGTTGTAGTAGAAGAAGGGATGATTAAAATTCCGGTGGAAGCAGAATGACCGAAGACATTAAACACGTTAAAAAAGAACTGAAAGAGCAAAATGAATTCCTACATTCTATGTTGAGGTCTTTTGAGGATATTAAGAAAGGAAGGGTTAAAAAGTTTGAGTTCTCGAAGAAGTATTCTGCGTAAATCCTAGTTGAGTTCAATTCAAATTGAAATTATGGGAAGTATTAAATAAATCATTTTTCCCATGAATTCTGCATTTCTTAACGGTGGAACACCTAAAATGCTTTCAGTTCTTTGAGTATAAATCTTTAAATTTTCTTCATCATGAACAGCACGTGGATAATCATAAAATTGTTGATTTGGAAATTCCTGTTTGTACGTTGCAAAATCAACACCAACTATCTCTCCCGCCAATTTAGCCAAAAACAAAAATCTACCCATTGCTATTTCGGTGTTTGCTTCTCCCAATGTATGTAAACAACCAACATACGCTTTTAGATCATATCTTCGAGAAAGTTCTCTCGTAATATCGTCAACATAAAAAGTACTCTCATTAAATCTTTTTTTTTTCCATATCTATCAATCTATAAATTTAGGTTCTAATTTAAAAACTGTGATTCCACTATTTTTAATTTGTTTGAAATCGTAATAGTGATTGGGAGAACGGCAATTCATATCCGTTTCAGGATGGTTAGTAATATTATTGTCCGTAATAATATATATATCTCTTCTTTATCTCAGGTTATTATGTCGGAAGAATTCCCTAACGAATTAGTGGTCTATACTGACTTTGATAAAACTATGACTAAGCAAAATACTCCCCTGCATTTTTTAGCGAAACTCTTTTTTCGACAGCCAGGGAGAACGTTGCGGGGTGTGCTCATCGCCTTTCGCCGGTATGGTCTCAGCGGCCGAGGTTTTGTCTCGGCGTTATCTGCTGTGCCCGAATCTATGTGGAATGGAATTGCAAATGAAGTTGTAAAGAAACTTACCATCCATCCGCGATGGGCTGCTCATGTACAACTAATCTTACAAAAATATCCTAATATCTTTTCTCTTCGGTTGATTATCATTACAAGAAATCTTCGTCTCATTCCAGAGTTATTCCTGAGAGTTTATGGTGGTAAAATATTGAGATTGTGCAATGGAAAATTACGTCTGAATAGGACAGTGATCATCAGCAATGAAAATATTAATAACGTTGGACTTTACAGAGAGTCTTACAGGCCGCTGATGCTTGCAGACATCATTGATAGAAGCGAAGATAAAATTCGTTTCATCCGCAGTAAAAATGCTTTCTTTATCGGAGACAAAGAAGAGTATGAGGCGCTGGTAAGCAAAAAATTATTGAGGAAGTTGCATTTTTATGAAGTTTAGAGAGTTTTGATAAGTTCTCTTTAGATAATGATGAAAGTTTCTTTATCTACATTTCTTACCCCAGCAACAAAATGCGGTAATTCTAAGTTTCTCTGATAGCGACAGGCAATCAAAATATCCTCCTGACTAAAACCTTGGGCAAGGGGTTTGGATTGCGGGTGAACATGATAATAACCAATTACTCTTTCTTTTTTGAAACGTGCTTTTTCATCGTTTAGGAAGTCTGGAACAAGATGATCGTGGTAACAGAACTGTGGGCCGTAGATGTCTGGCGTTGGATTTGCCGCAATTTTTCTGCGGTTGCCGGTTTGATTAGTCCTCTTTCATTCAAAAAACAACTCATTCCCTGAGGGAGCTTAAATCGTCCTGACTGGTGATTTTTTTCGGTATAGCTTCTTAACTCATTTTCTACGCATAATTTCAAGAAAAAATGAAGTATATCAGTTGCCGCTCTTGCTAACAATCCTTCAGGCTTTGGACGCGATAATTCTCCTAAAGAATGACTCACCTCTATAAGAGTATCATGCACTTCCAGTGTATATCTTTCAGGAGGAACATAAAAAAAAACGGCTCGGGAAGAGGCATTAATAGGATCTAAGAAATGGGTAATCATAGCTTCATCATTTTTGATTTCTCCGCATAAAAAAAGGTCCTGTTCAACGCCGTATCGTTGACTTCTTTTTCTTACTCCTTCCAGTTCTTCTCGTACAGCATCATTGATATTTATAATAACTTTTCTTTGCAAGTCTATGTTGCGTGTCATGAATTAGGTCTTAAAGAAGAGGATTTATAAAACTTTCTTTACTATTTAGTGATTAATACTTTATTTAACTTTTATGGCTAAGTGGTTATGTGAATCACCACAAATTTTAAATAATTCTTCTTCTTGAATGGAAATATGTTTGAAAAATTGATTCATATTGGACTTACGGCTACCGAGGCAAAGATTTATGTCGTGTTGCTGGACATCACAAAGGCTCAGGCGGGTGTCCTTTCTCGCAAGACGGGAATCCATCGCAGGAGTGTTTATGATGCTTTAGACCGTTTAATAGAGAAAGGGCTTGTAAGCTATATTGTGGAAAATGGCAAGCGCTATTATGTGGCCGCCGATCCAAAGCGGGTACAGGATTTAATTGATGAAAAACGTCAAGAAATTTATGATCTTCTCCCAATGCTCCATGCCAAATTTTTTGAACATAAAGAGAAACAAGAAACTGTTTTTTATCGTGGAAAAGAAGGAATTAAAACAGTCTATGACAATCAAATCGCTACGGGCAAGGCGATTTACATCATCGGCGCCCGCGAAGAGGAACAAAAAGTATTTCCATCTTATTTCCTTCATTTTACAAAGAGGCGTCTTGCAGCGAAAATAAAGATTTATGCCATCTGCTCCGGTTTGAAGTGTCAAAAGACACTGCCTCTTCTAGAAGCACGTTATCTTCCTGCTTCTTTTTCTACTTTAGTGTCGACAGCAATCTATGGGCAAAAAGTGGCAATCATACTTTGGCTGCCTCACGATCCTGTTGTAATTGTAGTTCAACAACAGGATATTGCCAAAACTTTTCAGAATTATTTTGATTTGTTGTGGGAAGTAGCGGAGAAATGAGGTAGTTTTTGACACAGTCTAATAATTATTAATAAAGAACAATTATTAATTACGAGCCTGCCCGGATTCGAACCGGGGTTTGCGGGTGTCTTTAAGCTTAGCTTTCCGAAGCCCGCCGTCCTATCCAGGCTAGACTACAGGCCCACAAAAGGTATAATTAATGGGCGTTATAAAAAACTTTTGATTCGTTGTGTGATACTTGCTATTTGGACATTGATTTTTGACATTCTAGTGCATTTTAGTATATATAGTATAGTATTGGTCTATTATTGTTCGATTATTATTGTCTGACACTATCCGTCGATTTAATTGTCTCAAAGAAAACTAATCATCACTATATTCAGCGAGCTGTACGTCGTTTCGGCGGGGGCGGTAAAGGTAATTCTTTTTCTATGGAGAGTAAAGTTTGCTGCTGAGGCTCCTGAAAAATGAAGGTATGATGCACTTCACTAACTTTGGAATCTTTTGATAAAGGAAGAAGTGAGGAAGAAGAACTAACAGAATGAAATCCTCTAATTTTTTGCTCCAGCCCATTAATTTTGAGCGAAATATTGTTAATTTTTTCTGGACTGGCGGTCATTTTCTGCAAATTTAAGGACTGTTTTAAGGCATCAAGGCGATAGCGAAGGGCGCGTAATTTTGTTTCAGTATCAGCTATTCTTATCGGCTGCTCTTTTTCTTTTACTATTGCTTCTTGTAAAGCAACATCTTTTTTAATGTCTCTCTTCGCCACGCACTCGGCTAATAAATGATGTAATTTATCCACTTTTTTTTGCAAATCTTTATCTTCAGTGGCAGTTAATTTTTTCTGTAAGAATTTAATTTGTTGTTTTAATGAATTCACTTTTGCCGATTCTTTTCTCTTTTGTTCAGTCAATGCTTTTTCCACTTCAAATATCCCCTGAAGAGTATTTTCCAGATGAATGATCTCTTTGCGCAAACTTAATTTAGGGATTTTTTTTTGAGCGGAAAGATACTTAATCTCGTTGATTTTTTTAACAATCTCCTGTCTAGATACAACCATTTTCTGCTGTTTATAGAGATTTGCGGCAGCAGTTAACAAATGGAGAGCATTAAAAGAACTCATTTGAAAATTCCACCATGCTTCTTGCCAGGCGGACTTGGCGGAGGCGGTGGCAAATCAATTCCACTCCTGGGAGAAGAAAAAGCTGGATTTAGAGAAGGACGGGGCGCGTTACGCTCAATTCCGGGCTGTGGCAAGCCTATTGTATGTCTTATAGGAGTTGTCAGGGATGACTCGGGAATCGGCGTTGTACGCATCGGCGTTTCCATCCTTGGAATCGCAGTTTGCTTTGCCATGAAATCCTCAAGCTTATCGGAAATGGCAATCATCCCTTTAGCAATAGTTTCATTCTGAGAAATGACTGATTGAGTTTTTTCCTGAAGATTTTTCATCGTCTTAGCTATACTGTCGTCACCTTTCACTTCCTCCAATGCTTTTTGAAAAATAACACTTAATTCATGGATTGAATCTTTGACACTCTCAATTTCTAAAATAAGTTCATTTACTTTTGCATCCGGCTCGGAAAGTTTTTTTTTCAATGCTTCTACATCATATTTTAAGTCGGCCAGCAACTGGTGGGGAAGAATTTCATAATTATCATCAGCCATGCATATCACCACATTTTTAATAGAGGGTAAAAATCAAATCAGGTTTATAAATGTTTTCCCGAGGTGTCCGAGCTGGTGCTTATTCTACAAAAAAAACACGCCGCCAGGTTATAATAACAAGTGAGTTCCGTGTGTGTTAAGGCAAAATTTATAAAGAACCTCATTCCACCGAAAGGAATATATTTTAAAAGGTGGTTGCTAATGACAATTGTGAAAATAAATGTGCATAAAGTTCATGCGAGCCGAGAGTTAAACGCGAAAAACGGGCAGGTTAAGATTAATAATAATGTTTCTCTTAAAGATTTAGAAGAAATGGACTTTTCTATAGAAGGAAAAAGAGGACTAAAATTTAATTTTGCATTCGTCTGTAATTATGAACCCGATTTGGGAAAGATTGAAGTTGAAGGTCAAGTCATTTATGTAAATGATGAACAAAAAATTAAAGAAATCAAATCCAACTGGGACAAAGAAAAGAAAGTTCCTGCGGATGTCATGGAACAAGTCATTAATGCTGCTTTGCATAAAGGGAATATTCAAGCTATTAAGATTAGTGAAGATGTAAGTCTTCCAAGCCCATTGCCATTGCCCAAAGTCAGGCAGGAAGAACCAGCTCCCATGCAGAAAAAGAAATAAAGAAGTTTTTTTATATTTTTCACTTTATTGACATTTATTGATAATTACCACAATATTTATATGTCAGAATACCGCTTAATCTCCAACTGGTGGAAGATTTCCCGCTTCATTCAAATTCACGAACATGAATAAACCGCAAATTAAGTTAAAAGTCATGGAAGCTGTACAGGACGACGTTAATAGAGGTATTGTGAAGATTGATTCCAGCTACATGAAACAAATCAATGTTAATACAGGAGACGTCATCCTGGTCAAGGGAGAAAGAATGACCGCTGCCCTTGTCGACCGCGCCTATCCGGGTGATATTGGATTGAATATCATCCGCATGGATGGAAATACGCGTCGTAATGCGAGAACTTCTATTGGTGAAATGGTTACCGTTGAAAAAGCAGAAGTAAAACCTGCAAAGAAAGTAGTTATTGCTCCGGCGCATCAAGGGGTTTTGATCAAAACTTCCCCTCAATTGTTTAAGCAAGGCCTGTTTAGAAAAGCTCTCGTAAAAGGTGATATTGTTTCGTTAGGGAAAAGTGGACGGCGCCGCGTGGATTTTCAAGGCCAGGAAATCACTGATATTTTTGCGATGATGGAAGAACAATTTGCCGGCTTTGGCTTCGGAGATTTAAAGTTCATTGTTGTTGATACCGTTCCAAAAAAAGAAATCGTTGTAGTTACAGCCGAAACGCAGGTAGAATTTAATCCGCAGGCTATTGATGTCAAAGAAGAAGAAGGAATCAGTTTAGGCATTAACTATGAAGATATTGGTGGTTTAAGCGAAGAAATTAAAAAAGTCCGAGAGATGGTGGAATTGCCATTAAAACATCCAGAAATTTTTGAACGCTTAGGTATCGAAGCGCCCAAAGGAGTTTTATTGCATGGCCCCCCTGGAACAGGAAAAACGCTTTTAGCAAAAGCGGTAGCTTCAGAAACAAATTCTCACTTTATTCTTATCAATGGCCCGGAAATCATCAGCAAATTTTATGGAGAAAGTGAACAAAATCTCCGTAAGAAATTTGAAGAAGCGGAACAAAATGCCCCTTCCATTATTTTCTTTGATGAAATTGATGCCATTGCTACAAAACGAGAAGAAACACGCGGCGATGTTGAAAAAAGAGTTGTAGCTCAATTGTTAGGATTAATGGATGGTCTTAAATCCAGAGGAAAAGTTATCGTTATTGCCGCTACAAATATGCCCCATCTTCTCGACCCTGCATTACGCAGGCCGGGAAGATTTGACCGTGAAATTGAAATTGGCGTCCCCGACAAGGATGGCCGTTTAGAAATTCTTAAGATTCATACGCGGAATATGCCTTTAGCTAAAAATGTAAATTTAAAAGATATTGCCAGAGTAACTCATGGTTTTGTTGGTGCTGACCTTAATTCTTTAGCCAAAGAAGCAGCGATGATTGTTTTACGAAATATTCTTCCTGAACTCAAAGCGCAGGGCATTGAAGAAGGAGAAGCTATTCCTAAGGAAATTCTAGAAAATATCATGATCTCCCAAAAAGATTTTCTGGAATCCTTAAAAGTTGTTCGTCCTTCAGCAATGCGAGAAGTCCTTGTAGAAACACCTGATGTATCCTGGGATGATATTGGCGGCTTAGAGGATGTAAAAGATAAGTTACGAGAAGCTGTGGAATGGCCATTAAAGAAACCAGAAGTTTTTAAGCGTATCGGCATCAGACCTCCTCGCGCTATTTTATTGTACGGCCCGCCTGGAACAGGAAAAACACTTTTAGCAAAAGCGGTTGCCAAAGAAAGCGAAGCCAATTTTATTCTCGTCAATGGCCCCTCATTACTCAGCAAATGGGTGGGAGAATCAGAAAAAGCCGTGCGGGAAATCTTCCGTAAAGCGCGGCAAACTGCGCCCACTATTTTGTTTTTTGATGAAATTGATTCATTAGTGCCAAAAAGATCAGCGTCCAGCGCTGATTCTCATGTGCAAGAAAGAGTCGTTAATCAAATGCTGACAGAAATGGACGGCTTAGAAAGTCTGAATGATGTCGTGATCATCGGCGCTACCAACAGACCTGATATTGTCGATCCCGCTTTCTTACGGCCTGGAAGATTTGATCGCCTTATTCTCACATCCGTGCCGAATGAAGAAGGAAGAAAACGAATTTTCCAGATTTATATCTCTAAGATGCCGATTGCAAAAGATGTGGATCTAAGTTATCTTGCCAAGAAAACAGAAGGATACGTAGGAGCAGACATTGAAGGGGTCTGTCGAGAAGCAGGAATGATCGCCTTGCGTGAAGATATCAAAGCGAAAGAAGTTTCCAAAGAGCACTTTGAAAAAGCCATGCAAGTTGTTCGCCCTTCCGTTGACAAAGAAATCGAAGAAATGTATAAACAGTTGGATACTTATTTCAGCACGGCAAGAGCGAAGAGCATGAAAGATGATAAGGTTGCTTATTTTGGATGAAGAGATGTTATTTGGTTTTATGCAAAAAATTTCGCAGGGTTTAAAACCCCGTCCTTTAGGGCGAAATTTTTGCATGCTAAAAATGCGTAGTTGAGAAACCGCCTCTTTTGAAACCTCGCCATTTATGGCGAGGTGAGGCGGTTTCACGCATTTTTATCATTTCTGGATATTGTAACATTTTGATAATAATCATATAATTAAAACCACGTGTGTTTCTGTTTAGGTTCTAAAAAAACACATGGCTTTCTGGTTTCTTTGTGTAATTCAAACGCAATATTTCCCATCCTCAAACACTTTTGTCTCACCGATAAATACCCTCCTCACTAAACAAAATATGTCCAAATGGTACTTCTGCAGCACTTTCTTGCTTATCTTCTTCCGATACATTGCATGCTTCAGACCAAGGGAAAAATGCATCCCGCAGAAACGTTCAAAGGCAGTAGGTTCATTGATCCGATGATTAAATCCAAGAGCACGATTCAGGCCAAAACCAATTTCACGAACCTGTACTTTTCCTCCTTCCTCACCACGAATCATATCAATTATTCTTGCAAACTCATCAGGTCCGCTATGATCAACTAAACACCCATCTTTAATTGTTACAACAAATGGTTGGCAAAAATGTGTTTGATGGTCAATTGTGGGAAAACCAAAAACAACAACAGAACCATTTAATCCTTCTAATGATTTCGCTTCCGTAAATAATTCTCCAATGGGAAAACCGCTCGATGCACTTACACTCTGCGAAAAATCTCCCGTATTTTTTATTGGTTTTTCAAATTCCGATGAAATCGTGAGAAGTTCATCTTTTCCAGATTCAACTCGAACAACAGTATTCATTGCCAATAATTTCTCTACTTGTTCGCAGGTTGAAACATAATAAGGCGTATCATAGCGTAAAGAATTTACATAATTTTCTATTTGTTCAGGAGTATTGTAAGATAAACGCGCATGCTCAATTACCCGATGTCCCATCCTAAATAAATCGGCGCGTAAGCGATACTTGGTTGAACGAAACGACAGACTCTCTACTAAAATAATAAGAGAATGAGCAGGGAGAGCAGAAAAAGTTTTGATCAAATCATCTTCTGTGATAATATCAAAATCAATTGCTTCAAAAGAATATCCTTGCAGAGCAGTACGATATCCTTCTTCCATAAGTTTCGACAGTGGACTTTCCCGATCATAAACTAATAATGCAAATTGTCCTGCCTTAAATTGGTAATTTTTCTCAATAATATATTTAAGGTGTTGCTGCAAGGTGCTTTGTAAATCCATGGAAGAAAAAAGAAGCGATTATTTATAAATGTATAAAATAAAAAAATCACTTTAGGAGTTCGCATTCTCTTCTTTCTTCTGCCAATTTTGAACGATCCGATACAGCTTATGCATCAACAATAAAATCAGCGATACAAGAATTATAACTCCCCAATCAGCTAATTCCAAAGGTATGGTCTTAAATATAACATTCAGAGGAGTGTAAATAGCTGCTAATTGTAATAACAACGAACCAATCACAGCTAAAACTAACCATTTATTGCTAAAAATCCCAATTTTATAATTGGAACGAATCATATACAATCGCACTACTTCAAAAACGACAAGAGAAGTAAAGACCATAGTCTGTGCTTTCTCCAGCGGTGATTTTTGGTAGAGCCAGAACAGCACTATCGTCCCCAAGCCGATGAGGATCCCAAAAATAATAACATCTCTCCGCAGTTCTTGGGAAAGAATATTTTCTTTAGCGGGACGCGGCTTGCGTTTCATGATATCCTTTGCTGCAGGGTCTAACCCTAATGCAGTTGCCGGCAGGCCATCAGTGATGAGATTAATCCATAACAATTGAATAGCCGTTAATGGCAAAGGCATCTGCAGTAAAGATGCAAATAAAATTGTAGCCACTTCTCCTAAATTGCTTGATAGAAGGTAATTCACAAATTTACGAATATTATCAAAGATTCCCCTTCCTTCTTCCACTGCATTAACAATAGAAGCAAAATTATCGTCAGTGAGAATCATATCAGCAGCTTCTTTCGCGACATCCGTCCCTGTGATTCCCATCGAAATTCCGATATCAGCTTTCTTTAACGCCGGGGCGTCATTCACACCATCACCAGTCATCGCCACAACATGATTTTGACTCTTAAGCACTTTCACAATTTCTAATTTATGCTCCGGATTCACACGAGCAAAGACGCCAATGTCGTGAATTTCTTGTTCTAAATTAATATGCTCCATCTCATCTCCAGTAATCGCATTGCCTTTAATTCCCAATTGCATGGCAATAGCTCTAGCCGTGGCAATTTGATCTCCGGTAATCATGATGACACGGATTCCCGCTTCATGGCATTTCTGGATTGCTTCCTTCGCTTCTCCCCGGGGAGGATCAATCATCGCTTGCAAACCCGTGAAGATCATATTTTTCTCTGCATCTTCTGGTTTCTTAAATCCTTCATTATATGCCATTGCTAAAACGCGTAAAGCTTGATTTGCAAAAGTTTCATTTTGAGTTGCAACTTCTTTCAGCATTTCCCGCGTTAGACGAACAACTTTTCCATTCAAAAGAATCCTATCGCATTTTTTAAAGATAACATCCGGCGCTCCTTTCGTGAGAGAGACTAATCCTTTCTTTCCTTTATGAATAGTCGTCATCATTTTCCTTTCAGAAGAGAAAACAATTTCATTCACGCGAGGCTCTTCTCTGAGTAGATCCGCTTGCGACATCCCTGCTTTTTCGGCTGAAATGAGAAGTGCTGCTTCAGTTGGATCGCCAATAACTTCCATGCTGTCATCCTTGCCGCGGAGCCTGGCGTCGTTGCACAAGAAACCTATTTTTAAGAGCTGATGAAACGAATGAATGTCAGCAGGTTTTTGATCATTCAAAAATGTTCCATCAGGAGAATATCCAGAACCGGTAACATCATAAACTGTATTATTTGCCCACAATTTGATGACCGTCATTTGATTATGCGTTAATGTGCCTGTTTTATCCGTGCAAATAACGCTCACACTGCCAAGAGTTTCTACGGAGGGCAAGCGGCGGATAAGAGCATGCCTTTTAATCATCGTCTGCACGCCGAGAGCCAAAGAAATCGTAATCACTGCCGGCAAACCTTCAGGTATAGCTGCTACCGCGAGAGCAAGGGAAGTCAAAATCATGAGAGTGACATCTTGTCCGCCAAAAATCCCCGCTAAGAATACAATAACTGCAATAACAACCACACCCAGCGTCAGCAGTTTTCCTAAATCCGCGAGTTTTTTTTGCAGTGGGGTATTTTTTTCATGCGCTTCTTGAATTAAGTGAGCGATTTTTCCTACCTGAGTTTTCATCCCCGTATTGACAACCACCGCTTTTCCTCGGCCGCTGGCAACAATGGTTGAAGAATAAACCATATTTTCCCGATCCGCTAAAGGTGTATTTTCAGGAAAAAGAAGAGGCTTTTTGGTTACCGGCTGAGATTCGCCAGTAAGAGGCCCTTCTTGTGTATGAAGGCTATGGATCTCTAAAAGACGTGCATCAGCAGGCACTTTGTCACCCGTTTCCAGAATAATTATATCTCCTGGAACGACAAATTTATTGTCAATTTTCAATTCCTTTCCTTCGCGGATAACGGTGGCTTTTAATGAAGTTAATTTCTGCAACGCTTCGATTGAACGTTCAGCGCGATATTCTTGAATAAAACCTAATACTGCATTAAGAACAATGATAACAGCAATGACCGTGCCATCCACTTTCTCGCCTAAAAAGAATGAGAAAACCAATGCAATAAGAAGTATCCATACCAGAGGAGAGGCAAACTGCTCCAGAAAAATCTTAAGAGGACTGATGGGAATTTCCCCTTGCAGCTCATTAAACCCAAATTCATGCAGACGTTGTTCCACTTCCTGAGGAGATAACCCTTTTTCACGGGAATGAAGAATACTTAAAACATCTTTCTCTGAAAGAGCATGATATATTGGTTCTTTCTGCAACTGAGGAAGTCCAGACACAATACCACCTATTTTTTTAGATAAGTAAAATTATTAGTTATATAAAATGTTCTGTTATGATTATTAATGTCATCATTCTTTTAAAGAACGAAGATTTTCAGAGTTTAATGAGAGTTTTAGAAAGTGTAATGCCGATAATCGAAGTGGATCGGATAGAAAAAGAGAAGGCAATTCAAGAAACTAAAGATTTGCTTCGTTTGATAGACAAAGCGCACGGCATAAAAACACAGAAAGGCAAATGGGAATAAATTAAAATGCATCAAAACTTCCATATTTATCATGAAGCTGAAAAAATCGCGTGTGAGATACTTAACTCTCCAAATTTACCAATACCTTCTCCCAGTTGGAAGAAAGATTTTAAGCGAGTGGATCATAGTGATTATGATTTAGTAAATAGTCAATGTAAGCGTATTGAAGTTAAATCAACCTTACAGTGGAAGCAGTTCTCAGCGAACGCAACAAGGTTTAATTCAGAGTGGCAACGGATCCAAGTCATAATGAAACAATTGTTAGATAGTGATGGTAAAGTACTGATGTTTAAATTTGTTATAAAACAGAAAGAGAAATGGTATAATGCCACCCAGTTAGTACTAGGAGAAGGTCCTTTGTATGAAAATTCTTCAGAGATGAGAATACCTTATATTGCTGTGCGAAGAGATGCACAAAATAATTTTACTTTTGATATGAACCATTGGTGGCTTTTTAGAACCTAAACAGAAACATTAAGATTCTTTGAATTATATTTCAAATTCTCATCTATCACATTTCCCTTCTTTTCGAGACGAATGGAAGTATGGAGAACAAAAAATAGAATTTAACAAGCGGGCCCAATTGCTTGCTGCGAATTTAAGTTATAAAGTTGGTCATTTGAGTAACGTAGATCAGTTAACTGCCTGTGCAGATTATAAATTACCACAGGTATTACGACGGCATGGAATTTTACAATACGATGAGGAACTACAAAGAAAAATTAGACATCTCAAAGAAATTCCTGCTGGAAGTGGCGAGGAAATAGAAATTCGCGCTCACACCATCTACGCTGTCGAATTAATTAAAGAGGAAATAAAATGTTTAACCTCTTCACAAATAAATGATTTATTGTGGCTTGAAGGACAAATTAAAATGCGCACAGATGAGCCTTATCATCGGACAAGAACGATAGCATACTAATTTCTCACTTTCACCTAAATCTTTATTAGCCACTATCTTCTTTCTAGGATATGGTGAAATCTTTACTTCAAGACTGGCTCGAAGATTCATATCTGAAAACAAAACCAGAAACATTACAGCAAACATTCCATTCAGCTCAACCTTTTCCTCATCTTGTGTTGGCTGATTTCTTCAAAAAAGAAAAGATCATTCTCGTCCTTAAAGCTTTGGCGCAAGAAAAGTTTATCCTTAAAGACGCGGATTTATTTACTTTCTTGCAAACGGATGATCTCGTGAGCAGTCAAAATAAAACTCTACAAGAGTTTCGTTCTTTCTTGGCATCAACAGACTTTACTGCGTGGTTATCATCAATCACTGACATCCCCTTAAAATCTCAAAGTATCGACATTGCTGGCACAGTCTATGAAAGTACGCATTACCTTCTTCCACACGACGATCAATTGGAAGGAAGAAAAATCGCTTATTTTCTGTATCTTTCAAATCTTACGGAAAAAGAAGGAGGGGCTTTAACTCTGTACTCATCTCAAGATAAGCAACCTACAACGATCACAAAAAAAATTATCCCGCAGTTTAACACTTTTTCATTCTTCCAGGTTTCCACGATTTCATTTCATCAAGTTCAAGAGATTCTGAGCGACACGCAACGCATTACCGTCAGCGGGTGGTTTCATGGAAATTAATTCCACTTATTTACAACCTAAAATTAGAATGAATATCCAGAAGAGTTTTCATCTACTGAAAGATCTTCCTTCGGTAGCGCTTTTTGATTTCTGGGAACCTCTTTTTTATACCAAATTTCAACAACAAATTAAGACTCTAGATTTTCAACAGGAAAAAATCATTTTATCTCATTCCTTTGCTGAAGCTAAGTCTTTCTCTCCGATGCAAGAAACTTTTGATAAGAAAGATTTTCTCGAGTTTTTATCTTTAATTTTAAGTAAAAAAATAAAAAATATTGCTCCGCAAATTCTATCATTCCAGCATCGCGATTATACTATCCTTAATGACGCAACTGAAGAAAGAGCAGGAATCGATTTAATTTTTAATCTTGCTGATAACTGGAATGACGACTGGGGTGGTTATGTTGTTTATGCCACCGGGGATGGGGATTATATTCCTATAACTACAAAAGGAAATACTTTAACCATCATTTCCAGAAAAAAAGGAATAAACAAATTTGTCAAATATGTTAATCATAAAGCAGGAAAAGAAAAAATGTATTTTGTAATGATTACTGTTTAGCTAAAATCAGTACATATGCTGAAAAACATAAACATCTAAGAAAACCACCTATTCATGATCTCCCAAGATAAGCTTTTTTCTGGATACCATAAAGTCCTTCAAACATATCAATGAGTTTCTGTTGATCATATTCTCTAAATAATTTACTTACTCCTGATCCATCTTGGAATTTCTCTTTTGATGTGCCTTGAATGAAAATGTTTAACCCTTCGCCTTTAAACATTGCTCCAACAAGATGTTGTTTAATCGTGTCATAACTTGTTGTATGTGGGATTCTTGTCATTACTCTGGCAACATCTCTATTAAAGTACGGAGCTTCTAATCTTAATCCATAATGAGCAAATATTTTCCCCATTCTCGCAATAGCGTGTTTTGGTAGCCCCCCTCTTCCTAATTGCCTATCAATTTTCTTTAATCCAAATGTTAATGCTTCTCTAAAGTTAATGTCTCCCTTATCTTCGGTAGGATAGCCTGAATCACGAGGATTATAGCCATAGTCGTTAATCATTTCATTTGGTCCTTCTCCACAGAAAACTGTTTTTATTCCTTCAGCTGTAATAGCTTGACCTATCAAATACATTGCAGCAGCACAAAATAAGTTATCTTTCTTAGGATTTCCGCTTATTTTTAATGATTCAAGTATAACCTCATCTAAATTTATACCATCTGCAATTTTCTTCATATAAAGTAAATTATTTGTAGGCTTATATCTTTGTAGCGTAATAGATAAACCAGAATCATCTTGATCTATTTTAACTTCTGATAAATCAATGTTGAATCTTTTAGCGAGTTCCCTGCTTTTTACAACATCTTGGTCATTTTCATCAACTTTCAATGTAAATGCAGTAACTTTCCTATCTTTAGCTCTTGAAAGTAAATATCCTACACTCATACTATCCAATCCACCTGAAAGAAGTAATCCAACTTCAGAATC
>CAZCXW010000007.1:0-19459 GCA_964502785.1 uncultured Methanosarcinales archaeon
TCAGTAACTGTTAATATTGGTCTTCTTGTAATCCAGCGTTGAGAAGCGCCCCTCTATGACAGCGCAGTTTGTCCATAAACCCAGATTGGCCTAATTTTCCTTGGAAAAATTTAGAAATGAAAGGGAATTGGATAAACACTTCACGCTCTACTTCAGATAGAAATTCGAACATGGACAGCCATAAAATAGAAAGAGTATTAAATGTTTTCTTCTTCGATAATCTTTTAAAGAACTTCTATTTCTGAAAGTTTATGCGGGGGTGACAGAGCCTGGTCAAACGTGCTAGCTTGAGGGGCTAGTCCCTTAGTGGGTGCGCGTGTTCGAATCACGTCCCCCGCACTCTTTTACTTCATTCTAACGATTTTCTGACCCTGCTTTTTCCTAAGCTGGCGCACTCGTCTCCAGACCACCTGTGAATACACTAGTGGAAAAAGCAGATTTTAAACAATATTTATTAAGAAAAAACATTCAGTCTATAAAATGAATGGATTGCAGCAAGTAGTTCAACAGCTTGTGAATGTGGTATTTGATGAACTGAAGCCTAAGTTTGGAATTTATTGGAATGTGTACATGCCAAGAATTGCTTTCATTGACGAAGGTTTTTGTTCATTTTATCATCTAAACACGCATTCTATCAAATTTATCCCTTATCATGCGAAGGACCTTAGATTAGTCGCTCATGAGGTTGGTCATTCTTTGCATAGGTTCGTCCAACCATTAGAACAGTATCATTTATATGGAAAAGATATGGAAGTGACAAATCTTGCAGAGATGGTCGCGGAATATGCTGCCCTTTGTGTAAGTCGGGAAAATAGTGAGATTCTGGATTTGCAAAAAACAGTGGAAGATTGTCTTCAGCCGGTTAAAAGAAAACAGTATAAAAAATCATTAAATGAGGAAATGAAATTTTACGAGAGACATAAAGGAGGCGTGAAAGCAGCTGAATTTTTGGTTAGGAGATATGGGGATGCACATCTTAAAACGTTTGCAGAAGCGCGCATAGAGAAAGCAAAACAGACGCTTTCTTCATTGGGATGGAACCATCCTTTATTTATCCCTTACGGAATGGAAATAGAAAAGGAAATTGTCGTTGTTGAAAAAGACCAACGTATTCTTGTGACAACTGGAACGATTAATTCCTTTGATTTAGAAAAAAAACACATGGAAGATGTTGAGGGATAAATAAATTTTGAGGATTATACTATCACACTGCTCACATGCCCTTCTTTCTTGATTTTAATAACATTCTCAACGAATGATTCTATTTTAGATTCGTGAGAAACAATTAAAATCTGTTTTAAATTGAGTTTTTCCAAGACGTCACGCATTTTATCAAGCTGCAGTTCACTGAAACCATCAGTGGGTTCGTCTAAAATCAACAAATCTTTAGTTTTTATGTCATGAATAACATCATTGATAACTCTATTCAGCGCTAAACGATAGGCAAGGGCGCAGGATGTTTTTTCTCCTCCGCTTAAATTGGCAAATGATGTTTCATAGCCGTTCTGTTCGATGACGGGATCAAATGAATCGTCAATCCGCGCCGATAAGGTTTGATCCTCAATCAGAGTCGAGAACCATTCCTGAAATAATTCATTAAATGCTTTATGAATCGTAATCATGACGTGTTTTTCAATAGTGCAAGTTAGATTAAGGAAATATTCTTCAAGCCAATGCGATAATTCCTGCAGATGAGTAAGCTTATTCTTTTCTTCAACCTGCCTCTTGATTTTTTCTTCTTGTTCCTGTGTTATTTTTTGAAGGGAAGCAAAATGCGCTTGCAACTGCGCTTTCTTGACGGCAAGCTTTTTTTCTTCCTCAAAAGAAAAGGTTATTTCTTCTTTCTTTTGGATAATAAGAGGCTGTTGATCGGTTCTAGTTTTGAGAAGAGCTTCCTGCCCTTGTTTTTGCTGCAGGAGGATATTGAGATCAAGACCGTATTGGCTGAGTAAACATTCGCTTTCCAGAAGCTGTTTTTTTAGGAGACTTTTCTCAATCATTTTCCGGGAAAGCTCTCTTTTCTCTTGAATGATCTGTTCTTTTTTTTGCAGTTCGCCTGTTTTTTCTAACATGCTTAATTCATTCATAAGCCGATTATCATCCTGCATGAATAAACGAATCTTTTCTTTCTTTTGTTCTGCTTCTTTCTGCCGAGCTTTAAGATGCTCAAGCTCTAATCCTGTCCGTGTTATTTTGTTCTGTTTATTGAGGATATCAATTATTCTGCTTTCTGCTTCATTTTTTTGCTGAAGATTGAGAGAACGCTGCTTTTCTGATTCAACAAGAAGATTCTCGGCCTGAAGCGCTTTGCGTTGTTCTTCCTGAATGATCTTTTCTTTGTATTCTTTTGATATTTCCTGCAGACAAGTTGGGCATCGTTCCAGAGCAGAAATTTTTTTTTTTACTTTATTCGCTTGTTCTAAGATTGTTTTATTTTTGCTGATTAACGAGAGTACTTTTTCTAACAGTTCTTCAATCTTCGCTTTTTTCTCCTCCCATTCTTTTTTATCATTGATCTCTTCACGGAGCTTCTGCAGAACTACCTCTTTTTCTTTGATGATGAGAGTCTCTTGCTGGGAAGCGCTCAGTTCATGCTGCATTTCCACGATCTGCTGCTGAAGGCTTCTTGTCTTTTGAATTATTTCCGCTCTTTGCGAAAGAAGATCATTCTTTTCTTTTTCTAAAGAAATAATTTCTTTTTGCAATTCTTCTAAGGATATTTCTGAAACAATGAAAGAAGCAAGCTTTTCCCGCATCTTTTCCTGCTGCTGGGAAAGAGCTGTCATTTGCTTTTCTTTTTCCAGAAGAAGGAGAATTATATGGGAGAACTGATGCTGCGCCTGAATAAATTCTCCCTGCTGTTTTTCGAGCGCTGTTAATTCACGAGTTTGCGTTGAGATTTTCTCCTTCGCTTGAAGAAGCAAAGGCTCAAGGTCAAAGATGTCCTTTTCCTGAGCTTTGAGTTCTTGGAGAAGCTCTTCTTTTTTTTTCTTTTCTTCTTCTAAAAATTCTGTTTTTGAGGCAAGAACAGAAGCGTGGACACGTAATTGCCTGAGATAAATCTGCGTGTTTTCACGGATAACTTTGTAACGGTCAACATTAAAGATTTTTCGCAGGACATCAACGCGAATTTCAGAATCCTCGATTAAAATCTGTTTCATTTCTTCCTGCGGCGTATACACGGTATAGCGGTAGATGTAATTCTTGTTTTTGGCCGCAACATCATCAGGATACTGAAGAAGGGAAATAATTTCAGATTTCAACTCGACGGGCATGAGCTCCTTTTTAACATTATTAATAATAAACGATCCGGACATCTGCTTAATGCCCAATTTATCTTTTTTAATTTCTCTGAAGATGGTGATCACTTTTCCCGGCAGAGAAAAAGTTAATTCCACGTTTCCTTTTGTACAGCCGTGGCGAAGAAGAGATTCAGCAGGCAGATCCGGACGGGAAGAGCCGAAGAGGGCGAATTCAATCGCCAGGAGAATCGAGCTTTTGCCGGAACCGATGTCTCCCGAAAGAAGCATTGAACCTTCCTGAAATTCAAGGCGCGCATCAACATAGGAACGAATGTTCTGGAGGCGAAGAGAGTGGAGAAGCATAGCTAAAAATGGAGATAATTCCTTTATATGGATTCTTGTGCTCAAATTAATGTTTTGAATACAACTAAGTAGTAGTAAAAGTACTAATATTTATAAAGAAAACGTTCTTTTTCCTATAAAAATGTCTAGCAGCATAATGACTCTGGAAAATCGTCTGGCTCAGGAACCGATCAGTATTCCGGGCAATCCTTATGCAGAGGTATTCAGGCGTTTTGGCCGAGACGAAGCGATCGCCGGCGCATTAAACATTGTTGGAACAGCAGTGACCGCCGCTGTAACACCAGATCCTTTTATTCTTAGCGTTGCCGGCCCCATTATAGAAAAAGCTGGTTTTTTCCCCGCGCATTTGAAAGAAGCTTGGGATATCTACAGGACAACGCCATCAGAAAAAAGAGAACCCCTCCGTAAGTATATTAGCAGAGCTTTTAAAGGAGGATTCACGAGCCTATTAGAAGATGTTCTTATTCACGATCCGCTGTACACAGGCATGATGTACGGGGGATTACAGTTATACCCTCAAGCTCCCGCCTGGATGTTGGCGACAATCAGTTTTGGGCTGGCCGCAGCAGTCGTTGCCGCCGCTGAAGTAACTTATCATGAAAGACAGTACCGTAAACTAGGAAAAGAATTCCAAAAATTAGGTTTTGGCTTGGAGTCGTATTTTGAATGCCGTTTCTTTATGAAATCAGAACAGGATCCGGAGGATATTTTAAGTTACATGAAAGATGAGTTTAATCTTTCTCAGCATAAAAAGGGGCAATACTTTGATCGTTACCTTGTCCAGGATTTACCTTCATTTTCAGGAAGAACTCCAAAACTGCGCTTGCGAAGAAGAAAAATTGCCGAAGAAGAACGGGAAGTGCGAACGCTCCAAATTGTCTATGAAAGAGCGTCGGAAATGGACCGGAAAAAAGCGGAGCAATTCCGTTATTATCCTAAAGAGAAATGTAAATTTTATTATCGGCTTGACGGCAGCATGCCCAGTTCCATTTCTGAGATTGCTGATGCAGGCGTCAGGAAAAAACTAGAAAAATGGACAACGGCAGGATATAAAGACGTTTCCTTTGAACGAGAAATTATTCATTCTCCGGACACCCTATTAGTCGCAGTGGATAACATCAGGGAAGATCAGCCATTCTACGTCGTAGAACTGAAAGTCCGAGAAGAAAAACGGTTGCTTGTCGAAGCGATGCGCGCGTTGATGCTTAACTTTCCCGTCGTCCAGACAACGATGGGAAAATATGATATTGTCGGGGGAACAAATGGAACTGAAAGAACGTAATGAAGTGTATAGAAAAACTACAGACAATGTGTTAGAAGCTGTTAGGATAAAAACCAATTGGGATGAATCTGTAGTCCCTGTTTACGAATCTAAAGTCCCACATATTAGTGTTCCTGGAAGCTTGGAATTCATCGGATTATATTCTCCAGTCAAAAAATTATTGCAGAAAGGATTACGGGTATATCTCGATCCCAGCATGCGTTTTGATGGAAAGTTTATTGATGATCTATTTGCTGGTTTAACAGAGAGGGAAAGATTAAATTTATTGCAGTCTTGTGATCCTATTGTTTTGGGATTTGCAGCAATGACATTAAGATATTATCAGGCAGGATGGTCGGACGGTAATGGAATAATGACTGCACAAATAATAACTACTAAATATGAAAATAATCCATTATCTCAAGAACTAACAGATGAGATTGTGGGATATGTTGTTAAAAGCAAAAACATGCGAACAATGCAAGAGATTGAATCAAACATCTTAGCAGAACTTTCTGAAAAGGTTAAACAAGGATTCAAGATAGGAGAAGAAAAAAAATAGATCTCTGAGCCAGCCCCTAAATATTAATTCCCGAGAAATTGGTCTTATACAAAAAGAGATAGTTTTCCTTTTTGTACATTCGATGGAAAAATATGATATTATCTGCGGTAATAAAATTTAATCCTGCTTGGTAATTTTTCAGGCATATCTCCAAAATATAACCGTGGATATTGTATAGAAAAGAAAATGAAAGATGTAACTATAAATAAACCATGAAGGAACAAAGAGAATGAATAACGGAAAAATAATCGCTCCGATTATTGAGCAGATGAAATAGTATGTTCCAAATACTTTTCCCGCGATGATTATATTTGCGGCATGTATCAATCAAAACAAAAGAATAAAATAGATAATAATAAATTGCAGGGAAAAACCAGCATTTGACAGAAAGAAAATGGCGATAACAACCATCGTCTGTTGAAAAAGGATGTCAAATGATTTAGAGAATAAATAACGGTAATTTCCCTTAATAAAATATTGGTCTGGATAATTTTTGATCAACAGTTCCGGCTTCTGAAGCTTCTGATGAGAGCGCCGATAGGCAAAGATGGTCAGTCCGTAGAAAAAGACGAGAATCAGAAGAGATAAAGAGGTCAATTGGTTAACCAGTTCTTGAAATGGATAATTAAAAATTACAACCGCTAGGATGGTGAAAAGCAGGAAAAGAAAAGCTGTTAGGCCGTACCATCTTATATATGTAACTCCTTTTCGACGAAGAAGAAAAAACACACCGAAAGAAATAAGCCATAGTAAAAACCATAAAAAGAGGTCTAATAAGAAAGACATTTGTACGCCTGGGTATCATTCCTTAAAAAATGTTTCTAGAACAACAATTATAACTACCTTTCGTATTGACCCCATAGTTTGATTATTGTTTTCAATTAAAGATATCTTTTTAAGAGGATTCTCTCTTTTCTCACCATGTCCTCGGTTTCTCCTAAAAATCGCCTTAATGAGCTTTCTGCTCAGGAATGGCTGCGGTTTACAAAAACATGGTTTATCCATAATCCCGCGCCGCGGAAAAAGAATGAGTTGCTGCATCCTGCCAAGTATCCCGAAAGTTTAATTGAAGATTTTATCCGTTTTTTTACAAAGGAAAACGAAGTTGTATTCGATCCTTTCCTTGGGACGGGAAGCACGCTGGTGGCCGCATATAATTCCAAAAGAACAGGGATTGGCATCGAGCTGCAAAAAAAATATGCGGAAATCGCCAAGAAGAGAATACACGATTTGGAAGGTCAACAGCATTTAGGTGAACAAGAAAGATCACAGAAACAAATGATCATAGAAGGAAATTCCGAAGACGTGCAAAAGATATGGAAGTGTGACAATCTTCCTCCGATTAACTTTGTAATTACTTCTCCCCCTTACGGTCCGATGCTTAATAAGAAAGGATTGGCGAGCAAGGAACGGGAAGAACAAGGGCTGGATGTGAAATATAGCGAGGATGCGGCAGATCTGGGCAATGCCCATGGCTACGATGATTTCCTGCAAAAATTATCTGCCATCTTCCTGAATATTAAGCCTTTGCTTACAGCGGGATCATATCTTGTCGTCATTTTGCAAAATTATATGGATAAAGGAAATTATAAAATGCTGGCGTGGGATTTTGCCCGAGAAATGAGCAGACACTTTCAATTCCGAGGTGAAAGAATCTGGTGCCAAGATAATAAAACATTATATCCTTACGGGTATAGGTATAGCTTTGTGCCGAATGTCCACCACCATTATTGTCTGATTTTTAGGAATGGAGAGAAGTTGATTTAATTGTCAATAAACTTTCTCAAGAAACCTACCCACTAATCTCCTCTTCCTTAAATCCATACTTCCCTTTCATCGGCACGAAACGAAATGAGCCCAGGAATTCTAATTCCAGTTTTCCTTTGATTTTTGTTCCTTTGACCATCGTCTGCGCCTGCAAGTCCCCAACGGGAGCAATGACGATGCCTCCTTCTTTTAATTGGTCAACAATCAGTTGAGGAATCGCTGGACAGGCCGCAGTAATAACCACTTTATCAAAAGGAGCTTCCGCAGCGTATCCCTCGCTGCCGTCCGCTTCCAACACCATAGCATTAGAAAAGCCAAGATTACGCAGGTGTTTTTGCGCAATATATACCAGTTCTGGAATTACCTCCACACTAACCAGTTTCCCTTCTTCGCCAATCACTTCCGCGATAAGAGCCGCTTGATAGCCAACGCCTGCGCCCACTTCAAAGACTTTGTCTCCTTTCTTTAACTGCAAGGCATGGAGCATCATGATAATGGTTGTAGGCTGGGAAATGGATTGTTCCCGTAAAGTAGGGAGAGGATGATCGTCATACGCATGCCCTTGAAATAGCGGCGGGACAAAAATTTCACGAGGAATATTTTCAAAAGCGGACAATAAAGCTGGATCTACATTCATGCTTTTCCAGGCTTGAAGAAGTTCATCCTTTGACATAAAAAGAAGCAAGGTTTTGGAGATTATATAGTTTCTGATTTTTTGAGGAGTTTTACCGCACCCCCTCTTCGCATTCACTTCGAAAAAGACCAAAAGTTTATAAATAAGTCAAACTTAGTCAAAATTAGGTGAAATAATGGTGCAAGCTTTAATTGAAATTGATGAAGGAACGAATCGTGTTTTGAATATTGTGAAAGCTAAATTTGGCCTTAAAGATAAAGGAGAAGCGATAAAATTTGTGGTTTCTGATTATGTAGAACATGAAAGTGAACCTGAGCTTAGACCCGAATTTATTAAAAAAATGCAGGAAATTGTAAAACAGAAAAGTATTCTTGTTGATGACTTTGCAAAACGTTACGGACTAAAAAGTTGAGGATTTCAAGGTGTATAATCTAGAACTAAAAGAGGGATTAGATAAAATATTTAAGAAGCTTACAAAGAAGAATACAAAACAGCTCGAAATAATACACAAAAAAGTTCTCGAGATTAGAGAAAATCCTTTCCATGGTTACAAAACCCTAAGAAGCCCTTTACAAGGATTCTATCGAGTTCATATAGATAAGAATTTTGTATTGATTTTTAAGATAAATCATACAGAACAGACGATCGTATTATACCATTACGATCATCATGATTTTGTTTACCAATGGCTACCTAAAATTGAAATATAATTACAATATTTTCTTTACCACTCCTTTCTCCGCATCCACTTCCACCATCTCTCCATCTTTTAAGACAGAAGTGGCTTTCCCCGTTGCTGTAATGCAAGGTATTTTTAACTCGCGGCTGACAATCGCCGCATGAGATAGAATTCCCCCTTTATCCGTAATAATCGCGCCTGCTTTCTGCATCAATGGTAATAAATCTGGTGTCGTCATTTCACAAACAAGAATGTCATTTTGCTGAAAGTGTTTTTGATTTTGAGAATTAATGATATGTACTCTTCCTCGAACTTTTCCTTTGAAAGCAGGCATTCCTGATAATTCAGCAGTAATATTCTTTTTTTGCAAAGTCATATCCTCAAACATCTTGCCGAGAATTCTATTGTAATCAACAAACCATACGCCAAATTCTTTTGAGGCGACCGTTTCAAAATATCCTTCTAAATAATTATTTGAGAATGTTGACTGCAAGGATTTATGTAGTTTTTGCTGATTACTATCATTAGTGTGAAGAGAATGAATTATTTCTTGCAAATGAGTTAAAGCCCATTTATTTTCTTCACTGAGAAACCATTCTTTAAAATTGTAAGAGAACTGGATTGGTTTATGCTCTTCATAAAATCCTTGCGTAAGCTGATGGTGACCGCCTCTAATAATTTCTCCAAAGATGCCCCGAGCATTAATCACAAAAATTGTTGACCATTCGTTTTCATCAGTATGAGGAACAAAATCGGCACGGTATTGATTGATATTAATCGTTTGCTCATGAAACCAAAGAAGAGCATTTTTTATTTTTTTGCCTCTCATACGCAATTTAGGTAAGGAAGGATCGAGCGGGATAAGCCTAAGAGCGCAGGCTTCATGCTGATGTTCCTCAAAAAATTGAGTAAAAGAAGGGGATTTGAGAGCGATTTCTTTCGCGGAAAATTGGCAGGGCTTGTCGTACGGAAGACCAATAATATCCTGAAGAACCTTCAGTCGTTCCCGCTTCTCATTATCTTCAGTACGCATCAATTCTTTATTCGGATGGTTTATTCTTTCAAACCACTCCGTAAAAGAAATTTGTGTTTGATAAAGATTGGCTAAATCCATGATGCACCAGAAAACGAAAAGGAATATTTATAATTATAGGACTCACACCAGTCCTTGGTTCATGATTTCCGAAAATTTTCTTAAAGAAATGGGATTCACTCAGTATGAAATAAAAATATTTTTGGCGATGCTCGGGGGAGCTGCGACTGCCAGCCATATTGCGAGAACTGCTGACATTCCTTCCAATAAAGTGTATGAGAGCCTCTCCAATCTGGAGAAGAAAGGTTTTGTCGCAACTTTAGGACTTATACCAAAAAAGTACAAAATGACGGGAATAGAAAAATTTAGAGAACTCGTCTCTGAAAAAGAGAAAATTCTTGAAAACCTGCAACAGGGAATAAAAAAATTTGAAAAAATTCTTTCTGAACCGGTACTAACTTCAACAGAAAATATCGCCCTCGTTTTGCAAGGAAAAGAGAAAATAATCCGCAAACTTGACGAAATAACGCCTCAATTAAAAGTGTATCAATATAATCTTGGCGGAAATCTCATCTTTTCTTACAAAGGGGGACGGTTGGTTAGGGATGCGATAAAACGCGGTGTTGATTTTCGTTTTTTGATTCATAATGATCCTTCTCGAAAAGAGATTTACCGCAAGTGGAGTGCAATCGGCGTTAAGATTCGTTTTTATGCCAAAGAAGAACACATGAGCATTCGCTTCTCAAGTTTTGATGGGAAAATTGCGCGGATAACGATTGGCAAGCCGCAAATCGAAAAAGAAGAAAATTATCTTACATTCTGGATAGAATCGCCTGCTTTTGCCTTACTATTAAAAGATCAATTTTTGGAGATGTGGAAAAAAGCGAGAGAGTTTATGAATAACTAGCATCGAAAGGTAGATGAATTTGAAAACAGTATCTAATGTATGAAAAAAGAGATATTCTTCCTCTCTATCATCTTCTTCTCTGCATTTTCTTTTCAATAAAAATCACCATAATATTTTTAAAGCGACCCCACAAATAGATTCTATGGCTGAAGTTAAGATCTATGATTGGAATGGAACACTCGTCACGGTGGACGGATTCCGCCGCTGGGTTCGTGATACTAATCTTGCTTTGGCAGTACGTTTTTACGATTCTGGCCAGGAAGAAAGGACGGCAGCAACTCAGGATATCAAAAAAATCTTTGAATATGCTTCCAATGAGGGGTTATACCCTGTCGAATTATTTCCTGGTGTTGCAGAACGCTTGCAGCAGGATCAAAAAGAAGGATATCAACGGCTTGTTTTCAGCACTATTTCTCCTGATACTCTCAATAAGCAAGCTCAAGCTTTGGGAATAAGAGATAAAATTGATCAAATTATCCCTCTTGATGACGTTCTGAAGTATGGAAATATCGTCGGTGCAGTGAAAGAAGATCCGCGCGTGTATGCGCACCTTGTTCAGATGCTTGGTTTAGAAAAAGCCCAAGCATATACTGATGATACGCCTGCCAGGGCCGTTGCTGCCGCTGAGTCGAGAGCGTTCAATAAAGTATACTTATTTGATCCTAAGAATGCTGCCAAGCCAGGCGAAGGGTATTCTGTCATCGATAATATCTTTAAAGCCGCAGGATAAAATATGGCAGATGATACTAGCCGCATAATCTCCCTTATCAAACAACACGGTCTGCATATCGGTCCCCGGCGGAATCTTTCTTTCTTTTCCATGTCAACGGTTAGCCGTGGATATACTCAAGAACTCCGTCAACTTCTCGGATTTTCATATGATGTCTTTGGAGGAATGGTCGAAGAAAATCAAACTCTTAGCATTGTGAACGACGCGGCAGTTGTGAAAAAAGTGGAATCCTTCCTCCAACAGCATCCGCGCCAATTGGACGAGCATATTTTCCCGCTGACAAAGAAATATTTGGAAGAATATAATAATCCTCAATCTCTGCTCTTTCATGCCGACTTGCATCAAATCTTATCATTTTATCCCTCTTATTTTGGTATCATCGGGATATACAATGCTCTCAATCGCTACGTTACAGAAACAGACTATCGGCTGCTAACATCAGAGCAATTGCAGGCTATAGGATCGTTTCGGAATCAGTTAGGAGGAATGTACCCAATCATCGATGCGCATCTGATGAAGCAGTTTCAGCACTATCCTCCGGGGAAACTATTAGGGTATCTTACATTTGGAGAGATGAAAGCATTTTTAGCGAGCGGAGCGATTCCACCTAATTTGTCTGAACGGCAACAAGAGTGCATCTATCTTTATGTTGAACAGGGAAATAAGGAGTTCATCATTACTGATCGAATGGCTGCCGCAGAATGTAAGAAATTTCTCTATCCAAAAATTGAAAAAGGCGTGACAACACTAACCGGCCAATCTATTTACCCGGGAAAAGTTACGGGAACGGTCGCTATCATGCCGCGAAATTCTGAACTGCCTGCTGATGCGATAATTGTCACTTCCATGACTACGGTGAATGAAGCCTCTTTCATTGCCAGAGCAAAAGCAATAGTAGCAGATGAAGGCGGAGTACTCTGCCATGCGGCAATAATTGCTAGAGAATTGAAGAAGCCTTGCATCGTGGGAACTAAAATAGGTTCCAGATTATTCAAAGAAGGCGATCTCGTAGAAGTTGATGCTTATGAAGGAACGATACGAAAAATTCTCTGAGCTAAATCTCTATATTTCTTTTTCAGGAGGTGTAACTTCGCCGGCATAATTTATTCTCATTGCTTTCTTGTAATCTTCAATACTGGAACAAAGTCCATTACCTATTAACCATCGTACTTTCACATCAACGGCAGTGTCGGTATGATCATAACAGGGTATGCCTCCTGCTTTTATGGCTTGTAGACCAGTTTCGTAATGAGCTCCTCCAGCGCTTCCACCAACAAACTTCGTCGTAATAAATATAGGTATCATGTATTCTTGAGTGGCTTGTTTGATCACAGGTATAAGGTTATATTGTCCTTCACAACAGACATTACCTTCACCTAAAGATTTTAAAATCAACGCAGAAATTCCGCCGCCGGTTATGAAACCTAAAACGACATTTGGATCAGTTCCTGGTGTCAATTCAAAACTCACGACTCCTCGCCCAAATTTTGGAGCCAGGTTTAACTTATTTGCAGTATTCTCTTTTTTATGTAAAAGATTAGTATTTAAGTTAACTCCTTTCGCATCAATCGTCCCTACGATAGGATATGCTGGCGAAGCAAAAGCATCAAAATCTTTCTCGCTAGTTTTCAGTACTCTGCTTCCAAGATAAATTTTATTCCAAAAATTGACGATTACTTCAGCAACATTCAAATCGATAGCTTTACTTAATGTTCTGAAAAAATTTTCTAGGTTGAAGATACCATCTCCACCAGTTTCATAAATCGGATTCTGCGCTCCGGTTATACCCACGGGAATTCTTAATCCTGATTTTCCTGGTTCTTTACCATGCAACGCTAGCGCAAGAGCAGTCGAAGTGTAGGCTAACGTATCAGTGCCATGGGCTATTGCCACAGCGTCATACTTTTCCTCATCTTGAGCTTTTTTTATTCTAAAAATTAACTTTTCCCAATCATTCGGACCCATATTCGTACTATCTTTTGATGTAACATACTCAAAAATAATCTCAGACTGTTTGAATGATTTCTTGATAATAGGTTCGCATGCTTTTTGAAAAATTTTTGAATCTTTTGGCGGTACTAAAACAACGTCATTCCCGCGTTTTTCCGGAACTTGACCTATCGTTCCACCATTGTAGAGGAAGAGAATTTTAACCATCAACTGATTAACTAGAAAGAATTGATAAACTTTTTGGTCTTCCAACACAATCCTTTTTGTGAGTGATGGATACATTCTTCTCGAAAAAAATTGAAAAAAACGGCAAAATCACTCACTTTCGAATTGTACCGGAATTTATAAAGTTCTTAATATTGCTTTAAATTTGTCTTTTGAAGGACTTTCAATTTCTTCGACAACCAATTCTTTTGGCGGCCAAGCAGAAGGAAAGGCTCTAAAGATGACACTCCCGTATTTTACCGATCCAGAAACAGGAGGGATATGTTTTACCGGCATTCGCTCCACAACATCGGCAATGCTTATCTCGGATGGCGATAATAATGGAATTGGTTTAGTATAATCTACCGTGTCATCTATTTCATATAATGAAACGGCATCATCTTCTCGTCGAAAAATTCCTGAAGTGGTATAATAATCTTCTCCGAGCACAACTCTTTCAACGCCTGCTGGCAATTGTAACCGCATCTGATAATATAATTGCCCAAACTCTATAATGCGCACTCTTCCGTGAGGTAAATAGAAATTCCTTACGGGATGAATAAAAGCTGTGTTCTTATCAATATCATTTGCACTGGTGAAATTTCCATGTGTGAAAAAAATAAGTTCGTACCCATTTTCAGTTGTATTTATTGTAGGATAAAAACTTAATTTTTCCAAATCAGAGATATTAATATCCATAACCCAAAAATATTTTTTACACATTTAAATAATTTTCTAATCGGACACTATTCAAAAAGTGAAGGTCTTTAATTGATAGATATAGCAAAGGCACTAAATAAACGAACAACTATAGAACAGGATACAAATCGAACTCACATAAATCCAAACCCACCACAACCTTTTTAAATAAACCACCTCTTTAGAGAATATTACCAATGAAGTTGGCTCTTCAACGAGGTAAGTTTTTCTTTTACCTTGAAGAGAAATGTCATTGACAAACTGTGTCGAGGTCAAAAATATGGCTAATGAAGGAAAAATCTTAGAAGCCGTGGAAATCGCGCGCACCACTGGAAAGATTCGCAAAGGCGCCAATGAAACTACAAAAGCAATCGAAAAAGGGCAAGCCAAGCTTGTGGTCTATGCTTCTGATGTGACACCAAAAGAAATCATCATGCATTTGCCGTTGTTATGCAAAGATAAAAATATTCTTTGTGTCGCTGTTTCAAAGAAGGAAGATCTTGGCGCAGCCGCGGGATTACCGGTGTCTACGGCGGCAGTGGCCATCGTGAAAGAAGGAGATGCCAAAGCGGCGATTGAAAGCCTTTCAGAACAGTAAACTGGTGAATTGTTATGGTTAAAAAAATGCTAGGGGGTAAACCCCAAGAGGAAGAAATACGCGTTGAAGGAGAAGTGCGCTTCACGGAAGCCACGCCGGCGGAAGTAAGGGAAATTGTTTCACGCGCCGGGTCGAGGGGAGAGTTAACTCAAGTTATGTGTCAAATTCTGGAAGGAAGAGATAAGAATAAAGCGATACGTCGCAACATCAAAGGTCCTGTGCAAGTGGGAGATATCTTAATGCTTACGGAAACGGAAATCGAAGCGCAGCGAACTGGCGGCGGACGTTTTCATAAAGGACCGAAAAAGGAACGGTGATGCAAATGATATACGGCTCTTTCAATCCAAGAGGTGAAGATTAACCATGCCTAAATGCAGTTTTTCCGGAGAGGAAATTAAGAAAGGAACAGGAATAATGTATGTTTTAAAAGACGGCAAAATCCTTTGGTTTAAAAATTCCAAATGCATTAAAAATTATCTTAAGCTGGGAAGAAAGCCGTTGGAAACACGCTGGACAAAAATATATCGCGACACTCACCGGAAAGGACAAACAACATCGGAGAAGGAAATGCCCAAAAGTGAATCCCCATGATTGAACGAACATTAGTTCTTATTAAGCCAGATGGTGTGGAACGGGGGCTTATCGGAGAAATTCTTACCAGATTTGAGCGTGTCGGATTGAAGATCATTGGCATGAAAATGTTCTGGGTGGATGAAAACTTTTCTAAAAAACATTATGCTGCACATGTGAATAAGGGTTTTTACAAAGGATTGGAAAAATTCATTACCTCTGGCCCTACGATAGCGATGGTGCTGGAAGGTTTGCATGTTGTTGAACAAGTGCGAAAAATGGTCGGCGGTACGGAACCAAGAATGGATAATCCTGGAAGAATTCACAACGATTATACCCATCACTCATATTAATATACAAATAAAAAAGGAATTGCCATCAAAAATCTGATTCATGCTTCTGGAACAAAGAAAGAAGCCGATGACGAAATTAAACTCTGGTTTACGGAAAAAGAATTGTACAAATACCAAACAGTGCACGAAAAACATACTTTTTAGATTGAACAGGTGACTATTAATGGCTGAAAGAATCGTTGACAAAGTAATGCGGATAACGCAGGCTCCCCTCAAGATTAGGAATATTTGCACGAGCGCTCACATCCACCACGGAAAAACGGCTTTTACCGATAACCTTCTTGCCGCGGCCGGAATGATGTCAGCAAAAGCGGCCGGCGATTTAGAACAAGGGATGGCCACCTGGCAGCATAAAGATGAACAAGAAAGATTAATGACCGTTGATGCTGCAAATGTGTCCATGGTTCACGAGTATAAAGGGGAAGAATATCTCATTAATCTTATTGACACTCCCGGACACGTTGATTTCGGCGGCAATGTTACCCGCGCGATGCGGGGTATTGTCGGAACGGTCGTTTTGATTTTCGGTGTAGAAGGAATAATGCCGCAGACGGAAACAGTTGTCCGCCAGGCTCTCCGTGAACGTGTAAAACCAGTCCTTTTCATAAATAAAGTAGACCGTTTGGTAAAAGAACTTAAACTTTCTCCTGAACAGATTTCTCAGCGGATTTTAGCGTTAGTTACGCAATTCAATGAGATGATCGAATTGATTGCGGAACCGCAATTCCGGGAGAAATGGAAAGTGAGTGTTCAGAATGGCAGCGTTGCTTTTGGCAGCGCCCGTGAGAATTGGGCTTTGTCTTTTCCTTATATGCAGAAAAAAGGAATTAAATTTGGGGAAATCTTACGAATTTATGAGATGGAAGAAGCAGAACGAAAAGATTGGGTGTGGAAGAATGCGCCCCTGCACGAAATTATTCTGGATATGGTCATCAAACATCATCCTGATCCGCTCACCGCTCAAGCTTATCGTATCCCGAAGATGTGGCATGGAGATCCCGAATCCCAGCTGGGAAAAGATTTACTTACCTGCAATCCCCAAGGCAAGATTGCTTTTGTCATAACCCGTATCGTCATCGATCCAAAATCGGGAAAAGACATTTCTGCCGGACGTTTATTTAGCGGCACAATCCGCACAGGTATGGAAGTGTATCTCAACAATGCGAAACAACGGCAGCGTATTCAAAATGTCTACATCTACAATGGGGTAAAACCAGAATTGATTGAATCTATTCCTGCAGGAAACGTTCTGGCTATTTCTGGCGTCGTTGGGTTTGCAGGAGAAACCGTAACTCTTGAGCCGGAAGAGCCTTTTGAAGAATTAAAGCATATTTTTGATCCGGTTATTACCAAAGCGATTGAACCTAAAAAGCAAGGGGACTTACCAAAGTTGATTGAGGTTCTACGTAAAGTAGGAAGAGAGGATCCTTCTATTAAAATTGAAATTAATGAAGAGACGGGACAGAATTTAATCAGCGGCATGGGGGAATTGCATTTAGAGATTATTGAAAACAGGATCATTACAGAGAAAGGCGTGGAAGTAAAAACATCGCCTCCCATTGTTGTCTATAGAGAAACAATCACCAAGCCAAGCCCGGAAATAGAAGGAAAATCACCCAACAAGCACAACAAATTATACTTTAAAGTTGAGCCGCTTGAGCCAAAGATTGCGGAAGGATTGAAAAACAGCCGTTTGCCCACTGGCCGTTATCGCCGCAGGGATGAGCAAGTCATAAGTTACTTGCGTGAAGAATGCGAGTGGGATGCAAAAACGGCAGGCATGGTGAAAGCGGCATATGGCGGAAACATGTTCATGGATCAAACGAGAGGTATTGTTCAAATTAATGAAATAATGGAAATGGTTTTAGATATGTTTGAAGATGTTATGAAACAGGGGCCATTAGCCAAAGAGCCATGCATTAATGTCATGGTCAGCCTTACCGATTGTTCATTGCACGAAGATGCTATCCACAGAGGACCAGCTCAATTATATCCCGCCATTAGGGAAGGTATTCGAGGAGCAATGATGCAGGCAGGGCCAGTCATGTATGAGCCTTTGCAAATCATGCGCATTGAAATTCCTCCTGAATATGTGGGAGAGATTTCCAAGCTGGTCAACTCTAAAAGAGGACAGCTCCTGGAGATGAATCAAGAGGGAAATCTCACCATTACCATCGCAAAATTGCCGGTAGGGGAGCTTTTAGGCTGGAGCAACGATTTACGCTCCGCAACGGAAGGAAGGGGAAACTCGTCTCTTGTCGACCAAATGTTTGAGAAACTTCCTTACGAATTGCAGGAAAAAGTGCGCCAGCAAATCATCCAAAGGAAAGGATTGTCGGAAGGATCATTGGGAGCTTAAAAATTAATTTTTACTTTATCTCCTTCTTTATACTTTCCTGAGCAAGCTAATTCAATAATATATTTTCCTTTCTTTTCTGAATTCCATAAAGTAAAAAGTTTAAAATTTTCTTTAATTTCTACAATATTCATGTTGGAGTCAACAATCAATACATCAATCGGATAAAAGACAAAAAAGTTATGTAATGAGATTTTTCTTTCTTGTTTGAAAACCATAAGAAGATTTTGCTTCTTTCTAAACATTAAACCTCGAGCTTGAGAGAAGATGGTTCTGCAAATGATTTCTTTCTCCGAGATTACCTCATTGTTGGTTATATTGATTATCATTTGTTCGGAAGCTGAATTTTTGAACTGTGTCAGTGTTCTATAATCCTTTTAAATAAATATTTTGGGGTTTTGAGTAGGTTCTTATGAAAAAGAGACTGGATTTTAGGAGTTTTAAGGTAACAGAAAATAGTTTTCTCGATATGAAAAGAGTAGGTCAATTTTATATCCTAGCTCGTAATCATCTTCCTTTGGAACCATTGACGATTGTTCCTAACGGAGCGGCATCTTATTATGTTAATGGACATCATAGGGCGTATGCCTTGTTTCTTCGAGGAATTTATGAATTTGAAATAGATCCTTTAGAAAGTGATAAAGATGTTGAAGCTTGTATACGAGGCAAAGCTAAAGATCATCAACAATATCAAACATTATTGGAGCAATGCGAAGAAGACTATTTTACCGGTCGCAAAGAACTAGGGTTAGATATAATCAGTGATTATTTAACTCTTCATCGTAAACCAGAAAACTGGGATCGATCTGTAGTCCACACCGTTTCTTTAAGCCCTTCTCTTGACATTTCTGGCACTCAGAGAACAGCTGCTGGAAAAGGACTTAATGTTGCACGAAATTTAATGGCTCTCGATTACCAACAGATTTGCGCTTATGCTTTAGCTGGGGGTAAAACTGGGAACGAATTAGCACGACTTGTGAATGCTCAGTTTATTCCTTTCTATTTTACGTCTATTTTGGATGAAACAATGGCTGTCAAAATATTGGAGAATGGCAACAAAAAACTTCTACATCCAGAACATCCTGAAGTGCGCTTTAACGAATTGGATGATTTAGAGAAAAGAGTAAAAGGCGCCGTTCAAAAAGGAGATATAGTTTTCTTTGGCGGTTCATTACCTCGAAATGTTCGTAATTCAATTTACCAAGAAATGATATCTTATTTTAAAGAAAAAGGAATTGTTACTGTTTGTGATACTTCTAACCCGGAAGCTTTCCGTTTAGCTATGGAAGCTGGACCTCATCTCATTAAACCAAATCGTGATGAGATCGCAACATACATAGGTGCTAAATATTTATCCATCCCCGAATTAGCAGAAAAGGCGGATAAATTACGTTTAGATAAAAAAGTTGAAATCATGTTCATCACGCTTGATGCTGACGGTGCAATCTTATTGTCCAATAATGGAGCTTTATATGCCCATCCATTACCTACGGAAATAAAAGGAACAGTGGGAGCAGGCGACTCTTCTTTAGCAGGGTTTTTGTTCAGTCG
>CAZCXW010000007.1:19469-35018 GCA_964502785.1 uncultured Methanosarcinales archaeon
CTGAAGAAATGGGTTTAAAATATGCTATGGCTGCAGCAGCTTCACATAATAAAATAGAGGGAAATGGAACTGTTAGAAAAAAAGAAGTCGATACGCTTGTTTCTGATGTAAAAATACAGCCTTTAGGTTCTTATTCTACCTTCCACACTCCATCTCCCACATAATGCAGATTCTTCACGACTTTTCCTTTTACTGCTTGTTTCATTTCTTCTCCGGAAAATAAAGCCAGACCAACTGCCAATGGTTTTTTATGATTTTCATCAACAATGACAATAATCTCTTCTTTATGGATTCCTTCCTGAATATCTTTAATCCCAGGGCGCATCACATCTGCGCCATTCACAATAAATTTTATCGCACCAGCATCTACGGTAATCTGTTTTAACGTTTGGGGATTTTGTAAAATGTATTTAAGGGTGGGAATGAGTTTATCGCCAACGTAAAAAAAAGCGGGCGATTTGTTGACAAAGACAATCTTGTTTTTTTCTTCTTCCAGAAGTTCCAGGGACTCTTTTTTGTCAAAAGAGATTCCGTATATTTTTAGTTCTTCATTAAGATCTTTGCTTCTCAACCGAGTTCGTTTCATAAAAATCACTTCATCTTTCTATATCCAATCCAGAGCAAAATGAATAAGGCTATTCCCAGCAGCAAAAATTTAAGCATATTCTCGGCGTGCTGCCAATAGCGAATCGTCCCATATAAAATACTGAGTATGCCCCCACCAACAAATCCCGTGCTCACGACTTCTTTACGGAGAATCACCCCGCCGATAATGGCCAGCAGCCCGATAATAACCGCGGCAATAAAAACAACTTTGTCATGCCGGCTTTGCACTTTTTCAAATTCCAGGTGGCAGTCCCGCCCTGGCTGGCACATGCCCTTAACCGGTTTAGGAGTATCTATTCCACGATCATCAACCCACATTCCGCTTTCTTGTTCGCATTCTTCTTTGGTTTGAATATCAAACAACCTGGAAGGGCAATAATCATCGTATTCTGGACGATCTTTATTGAAAACTTCAATCCCGTACCCCACAAAAAAGACAAACACAACGGCAATGGCAATAATCAGCAGGGCCTGTTTTTTATCCATAATTGAAAGGGCCTTATAAAGTTAATAAAGATTTTGTATTTAAGATTCTCTTTAGGAGTAGTAAATTGGATCATAGAATTTATATTCTAGAAAATTTGTTTAATACATTCAAAAATAATTTATCTTTGGTTCTTCATCCACAGAGAGAAAAACGGGGAAAAATAGAACTTGTTATCGCAGATTTAGAAGCGATGTCCTCAGCGGCGCCTTCCAATCTCAGGGCGCGATATGAAAAACCTCATTTGTTTCTGGCACAGTTATAGTAACTTCTTTTGAGTGGTTAAAATTAAAGAAAAGTTTAAATATGAAGAGTGCGAATAGTTGTAGTTTATGAACATTTCAATATATACTCCTCATAACAAGTTAGGCTCCGGCGGGACAGGAGAAGTGTATATGATCGGTGGTATGGCACATAAATTGGTGCATATTGGCGATGTACCGGACCGAAAAGATAAAGCACTTGAACTTGTTGAAATTAATCGTGTTCAAGGGGAAGCAGTGTATATTAATAATTTTGCACTACCTTTGTCGCTAGATCTGAGAGGACAACGGCGTTTTCATCGTCTTTTTACTGGCGCTTTGTGTATGTTGGAAGTAGATGACTCCCCCTATGTAAATCATCTCGCTACGGACGAGACTGCAAATCCACTTTCTTTTTTCATTCAAAATGGTGCTTTTTATGGAAAAGTAGCATTGGAACTAGTGGATGGGAAAAATTTGGAATATCTCTTAGGAGAGGGAATTTTACTGAAGGACAGTGCCAAAGCTCTTTTCGATGCAGGAAAAGGATTGCAGTCAGTTCATGAAAAAGGTCTTGTTTATGGCGATTTCAAACCGCGAAATATTATGTATGCATTTTTATCCCAGCCTGGTTATGGACGAGGAACTTTGATAGATTTTGACACGGCACGATGTGATTTTTCTCGATACCAACCTGCCGATCGGCGACTACTTATGCAACTTAGCCGTGTTTCACACCCCCCCATTTGGGTTACGGGAACTTTGGAATATCATTCACCAGAACAAATCAAAGGAGAATTGGTAACTTCTAAAAGTGATGTTTTCTCATTTGGTTTAACATTGTTTGAAGCACTTACAGGACAGTATGCAATGCCTCGTTCTGCAACCGAATTGAGACCGAGATCACTGGCGATGAGTATCGAGAATAGGATTCGCAATTTTGGTCCATTGCAACAAAGCCATATCATCCAGAGATTGCATCGTTCTTTAGAAGCAGAGCTCCCTTCCACATTGCTTTCTTTGCTGGAGAAACAAACTTCATCTTGTTTAGCGCCTAATCCACAAGAACGAAGCGAGTTGGGAAATTTATTGGAAATTTTAGAAGAAATCATTGATCAAGCATCACCAGAAAAATTAATTCAAAGACCCTCGAATCCTGTTCTATAAGAATCTCACTCCACCAAAATTCCAACTTTCCCGGGCATTGCCTGCTTGGCTTTGGGATGCTCGTGTTCATCGCTAGAGATAATTTTGAATGCACAGGCAAATTCTTTTTCTAAAAATTCGAGAGCATCATGAAGTGCAGCTAATTCCTCTTCCTGCGGCAACACGAACGAAGGAATTTTGGATGGATCTTTAAGAAGCGCCTGCACAACTTTACTTACTTCTTTGCCTTTCATTGCAAATTCTTCCACTTCCAAGACCCGTTTCATGACTTCTCCCATGTTTCTAGTAATGTTCATTTCTTTGTGAAGTACAGTACATAATTCATACAGCCAATTTTGCGCAACAAATAATGTGCAGGTTGAAACTTTCTCGACTTTCGCTAATTTGAGGACATTCCTAATTCCTTCCATAGTTTCTTTAACGAGTTCTTCCCTGGCTTCCGCTTTCTTATCAACGAGTTCTTCTTTGCCTTCAGGCCAAGCGCTTCCAGAGAGAAGTTCTTTCTCGCCATTTAACTCTTCACTTAGATGCGGGGTAATCGGATTCATGACTTTGCACCAAGCTTGCAAATACTCATGAAGCGTCTTTTTTTCTTCTCCGCCTCGCCGCAAATACCAACGCAAATCATCCTGCATCGTAAAATAAACGAGAGAAGCAAGGTCCCGCAGATTATACTCTTTCATCGCTTCCCCGCATCTTCGCAAATGCTTGTGCAGACGTGAAATAAGCCAGGCGTCAATGCTCTTGGATTTTCCATTTTTTTCCTGCCCTTCCCCGACAATGGCGTAAATCCTTTCTAACGCATTTTTGTAATTAAGCACCATTTCTTCCGTCCAAACAACATCAACATGGGGGCTTCCGATATGGGCATAATATAAACGCATGGCATCAACACCATATTTTTCAATGGCTTTGGGAATGGGTTCAGCTCCACCTTTGCTTTTAGAAATCTTTGTTCCCTTGCCAGTAACCCACCAGTTAATAAAAATCCCCTGCGGCCATTTTTCTTCCGGCAGGATCGCAACGTGATTCATAATAAACACGGGAAAATGCACCGTTTTATGCTCTTTCCCACCAAGATTAATGTCCAAAGGATAAAAATAATCAAACTCTTCTTTGATAGCTTTCCATGCTTCCCGGCCTTCTCCTTTATTGAGAAAGACATAATCAAAAAGCTCTTCGGTTAATTCATCAGCTTTAATGGTTTTATTATTCACATATTTAGAAACAATATAATATGCGGGATAGAGAGTGGAATCGCTGATGGGTTCAATCGTCCATTTCGTATCAAATGGAAATTTGCTTCCCAGCCAGTTTCCCAGCCGCGCGCAGGCGCGATCTCCAAACCAATCCAAAATAGAAGGCAAATTTTCATAATATTCCCGCGGAAAAACCCGCATTTCTTTGGCTTGTTCTTTGCTTCGCTCCGTTAATTCTTGGTCGGAATATTTAATGAACCATTGATCATCAATCCTTTTAATCAACACTTTATTTCCGCAGCGGCAGACAACCTCTTCGCTCAGATCGTGAAAAATATCTCCCAAGCCATGCTCAATCAAATCCGCTTTTACTAATTCTTTCGTTTCCTCTACTTTCATTCCCGCGTACTTTCCGCAATTCTCTTTCATTATCCCTTTGTGATGTTCTAACTTGTAAATTTCTTTTTTTGCTTCTTCTAATTTTTCTGTTTCCTGTTGACTATGAATGTTCTCGCGCTTGCAAATTTCTTCAGCAGGATGTTCCCCCCAGCCTTCTAAGTTAATGATTGAAATAGGATTAATCTGCTTAAGGTCGTTGATATCCAAATTAAACGCTTTACACATTGCTTCGTTTTGCTGGAGATCTTTAAGAGCAATCCAATCGTATGGAGCATGGCTTGGCACGCACGTAACAATTCCTGTACCAATCTTTGGATCGCAGAAGGTCGCGGGAAGAATCATAATTTCAGCGTTAATACCCGGCGCCAAGGCCGTCGTACCAATTAATTTTTTAGGATCGACATTCTCTTTGAGAAGAATATCCATTTTTTGGAAACGTAATTTTTCCGCGGCTTCTTCGCTGACAATCCAATGTTCATTCTCAACTTGCACGCGGACATATTTTGCTTCCGGGTTAATCCAGAGATTTGTCTGTCCGTAAATTGTTTCCGGCCTTAAGGTGGCGGCAATAAGATAATCTTCTCCTACTTTAAACTTCAGCAAGGTATATTCATTCTTTTCTGCATTCCCCCCCTTGGAAATATCCGTTTCCGAAGGATCTACGGCCACGGGACCGCATTTTACGCAAGCTGTGGCAAAATATGGCTTTTGCACAAGAAGATCTTTCTGCTGCAGTTTCTTAAATTGCCATTGGATAAATTTTTCATAATCAGGAAATGTGGTGCAGGTAAAACGGCTCCAATCGCAAAGAAAGCCAAACTTTTTCCAGTAATCATGGACATAAACATCATTAAAGTAGGCAATAATTTTATGCGGATCAGTAAGTTCTTTTATTTTTTCAGGAGAGCAGCCGTTGTTTTGAAGGTATTGAATCCAATCGGGGTCGTTGTTCTTAACTTTGTTGGCAAAAGCAATGGCTTGATTTCCCGAAGCATGCGTTCCTACTGGAAAAAGAACTTCTTTTCCCTGCATCCGTTCATAGCGGCAAATGGCATCGGTATAAGAAAATCCCCTCATATGACCGACGTGCAGAAAGCCGGAAATCCCAGGATAGGCAAAAATCATGAAAAACTTATCTTTATTTTTCTTTACTACGGCTTTTCCAAGCTCTTCAGATTCCCATTTTTCCTGCCATTTGCGCTGAATTTCTGTCCAATTTAAAGGCATAGAGAGAAAGAGGCGTGATTTTTTATAAAGGTTACTTGTTTTTTGATGGGCATATCATAATAGGGTCTTTCTAATATTTATTTTGTAAATAATCTAATTTCCGAAGACAGGTTTAGCAGCCGTAAGCCCTTTATATGTTATTCCTCCAACATAAAAATGAGGGTCATTAAGATATAACTCAGCGAGGCGATGAAATACCAAGGCTGCGGCAAATAATTTCTGTTTATTGCGAAGCAGAGTTCCATTTAACTTGCCTGTGCCTTTAACGCGCTGGTGAAAATATAACTTAAAGAGACCGTCAAACATAAAGGAACTTCCAACGGGAACATCTGCTTCATGCGTGACATGAGCAAATCCGCCTTGTTGTTCATATTCTTTCATACTCCTGTAGACTGCTTGCGCATCTTGCAGTTTAAAATTAGGGCTCTGTGGTTTACAATAACAGGAAAAAGTTTCTTCTACAATGTCTTTTGCCACCTCTAAAGTATCTTCTAAGAGTCTTGTATTTTCATAGTTTATTTCTCTGGGAAGATCACTATTAAATTTACGTCGTGTTGATGTAACAAGAATCACATTTTTATACAATTGATACAATTTATTATGCGGCCTTAAATGAGTACGCGGCGCTTTGCGGTTTCCACGTCTTCTATCTTGGATCGCCTCTGCTCGTTGATATCTGTAATTTTCCGCTGTTAAAGCATACAAACTGCTTACAAAATTATCTATGGCGAGGTCTTCAAAAGGTGTTTCTAATATGGAAACCAAATCCAATCTTTCTCCTTTAATAACTAATTTTTTTTTTAATTCTCTGCCAGTCATTCTTTTTTCTGGATTAGGGTCATATTCACAGTATCGTATATTCTCTCGCTTTCGACGATCCAACGTCCGATTATTCGCGCGCCGATCATGAGACTTTCCGAGAATGCTATCTAAATGACCTGGCTGAACCACTCTTCGCACTGATTCGTAGTATTCTTCAGAACCAGAACGAGTCATATGGTGAACGGCAGTTTCCACTCGTGTTCTGATACAGCGCGGATGGAATGTTCCGCTTCGTTTCAGGATGGTATCGGCCACGGCTAAAGAAGCTTTTAACTCTTGAGCAAAAATATTTCGCTCTTCTCTATGGTACTTACGTTCCTTCTTTGCCAGCGCGGCATCAAGACGCTGGTGGTATTGTTCGGCAAGGCGCACATAAACATTCATTAAACTTGGATCTCCTTTGCCTTGTCTGAGTCTTTCTCGAAATGAATTTCTTTGATAAGCCTCGCGAAAATCAATAGTATATTGGTTGATATCTTCAATCTTTGAAGGGGATGGTAATTTGTATTCTTCACCTACTTGAGAAAATATTTCAAAAATTTTAGCTGCGTCAAATGTTCTTCCTCTATGTGGCACACGTTGTGAAAGAACTTTTTGCCGAACTTCAGCTTCAATACTCTTAAATTCCTTTTTAATGCGCTGTTCAGTTCTGTCTTCGATTCGATCGTGATGCAAAGCAACGAGCAAACTGACGAGGAATGTATCCTGATCGGTTAATCCTAAGTCTCGATAACTTTCTGCGGCAATTTGCGCCGCTTGATAAGGATGATTAAAGACCATCCCCCCTAATTTTCTCTTGAGCGTTCCGTACCCTCTTACAGCCACGTATAAATTTGCTTTCAATGCATTAACATATGCTGGCGGAAGATTAATTTCAGGAACAATGTCCGTAATTCCTCTCGCCAATTCCGCCAGTTCTTTCTGAAATGTGGAGGCAACGGCATCAAAGATCGCTTCTTCATTAAGAACTTGTGATTCTGGATTAACGTTCATTATTAAGACATAATGGTCAATTGTTTTTTCCGTGAGTTTTTGCATGACATTATTATAAAACAGCAATTTATAAACTGTTTGGGAGTAAATCTCATCCCTTCACAAACAAAAAACCATAAAAACTTGTAATTATTCCTTCCACTAATGAAAAATCTGGAAATAGCCATAATCCTGAACAATATCGCGGATATTCTTGAATTACAGGAAGTGCCGTTTAAACCGCAAGCCTATCGCAAGGCGGCGATGACTGTTGAAAATTTATCAGAGGATATTTTTGTGGTTTACAAGCGTGGAGAATTAGAAGAACTGCCAGGGATAGGAAAAGCGATCGCTGAAAAAATTACAGAACTCTTAGAAACCGGAAAATTAGAATATTACAACAAATTGAAAAAAGAAGCTGACTTGGATATAGAAGAATTATTATCAATTCCTTCTTTAGGCCCTAAGAAAATTAAACTTCTCTATCAAAAATTAAAGATTAGGAATCTCCATGATTTAGAAAAGGCTTTAAGAGACCATAAGATTCGCGAACTGTCTGGATTTGGGGAAAAAACAGAGCTCCTTTTAACAGAAGGCCTGCAATTCATAAAAACGAAACCGAAACGCTTCCTCTATTTTCAAGTTCAGCCTTTTGTTCAAGAAATCCTGCAAAAACTAATAAAAGTAAAGGATGTTCAAAAAGTGGAAATTGCCGGATCTTTTCGGAGAGGAAAAGAAACCATTGGCGATCTTGATTTTCTTGCGGTTTCAACAAAACCAAAAGAGGTCATGGCAGCGTTTGTTGCTCTTCCTGACGTGAAAGAAATTTTAGCTCAAGGAGAAACAAAAAGTTCGATTCGCTTTTCCAACGGCTTGCAAGTTGACTTGCGCGTTGTCCAGGAAAAACAATTCGGTTCGGCGATGAATTATTTTATCGGCAGCAAGGAACACAATGTCGCATTACGAAAATTAGCGCTAAGCAAAGGCTTTACGTTGAGCGAATATGGATTATTCACAGTTAAAGAAAAAAGATGGATGGCCGGCAGGACTGAAGAAGAGATATACAAAAAATTAGATATGCAGTACATTCCGCCGGAATTGCGGGAAAATACTGGAGAAATTGAAGCTTCGCAGAAACACAAAATCCCAAAACTCATCTCCTCTGAAGACGTTCAGGGCGTTTTTCATAATCACACGACTTGGAGCGATGGAAATAATTCTCTGCAGGAAATGGCTGAGAAAGCGGAAGCTCTGGGTCTCAAATTTATTTCTTTTAATGATCATTTTGGGCCGATTGGCATTACTAATCCTTTAACAGAAAAGCGGCTGCAGAAGTATGTACAAGAAATTGAAAAAGTGCAAAAGAAAAGCAAGCTTCGTGTTTTTTCCGGCATCGAAATTGATATTCTTAAAGATGGCGCTCTTCCTTTAGGAAAAAAAATGCTGCAAAAATTGGATGTGGTCATTGCCTCTGTTCATCTTTCCACAAAAATGTCTGAACAGGAAATGACGAAAAGGGTTTGCACTGCTTTAGAAAATAACCCGATAAACATCTTAGGCCACCCTCAGGATAGGATCCTCAAAGAGCGGCCAGGATTGGCTTTGAATTTTGAAAAAGTGTTTGATTGCGCTAAGGAATACCATATTTTCCTCGAAATTAATGGCTCGCCGGCAAGAATGGATTTAGAAGGAATAAGAGTAAAAGCGGCATTGGAGAGAGGCTGCAGTTTTGCGTTAGCCACCGATGCTCACGACATATGCCATCTGCCGCATTATCCTCTCGCGGTAAACATGGCCAGAAGAGGCTGGGCCGAACCAAAAAATATATTAAATTGTTGGCCTCTTCCAAAGATAGAAAAAGCTTTGCAAAAATGAGGGGGGGAGAAATAATGAAAAAGACGCAGAACTGGTGGAAAATTCTTTGCATTTTAGTATTGTTGTTGACCATAATTGTCTTTGTTGCAGCTTGCACTGAAGAAGAAGCCGATGAAGAAAAAGTGCCGCGGGTCGAAACGCGCGAGAAGGAAACAATCGGGACCACGCCATCAAATCCTTCTGCGGGGAGCAAAAGTTCGGACAGCATTAACGCAGGGGCTTGCGATGACAATAGCAAATGTGCGCAAGGTGAAAAATGTGTGGAAGGTTCTTGTCAGACCGTGAATTCGCTCTATGCTGCAAATTGTGCAAAAAAATGTTCTTTAAAACAAGTTACCATTGTCACGAACGATGGAGAGACCGTTACATTAAAACCTGGCGAGGGAAATTATGCCTACGCGGGAGCGATGGGGTTTGATTTACTGAAAACACCCCAATACTGTCCGGGAGAAAATATTGTTGTGCCTTTAGAACTGCAGAAAGTGACGACCGGGAAAGTTTTAAACACGCAGGTTATAACCATGACTAAAGGAGAGAAAAGCAAAATCATTACTCACCCAACAATAAAAAGAGTACAGTTCACGTTGGAAGTGAAAGATGTGAAAGAGGAGTGTGAATAAATTTTTTATTTAGATTTTTGAGTTTTATTTTCTTTAAAATATATTCTAAGGAATCAATAAATATAAAAATGGTATTTTGGTCTAATTTATTACAATGCTAAAAAATCAAGTTCCTTTTGAGCAGGAAGAATTTGATGAATTTGTAGTGGGAATTACAAATCCTGCTGTTGTTTCTTTTTCTGAAAAAGAGTTCGTCTTAGCTTCAGGAAGGAAGTCTAATTATTATGTTAATTGGCGGAATGGGTGTAGTGACGCTTGGACGCTGGACCAATTGGCGGCGTTTGTTCTTCGCTTTGTACAAGCCAAAGGTTTAGAGCCTCATTGTTTTTATGGAATTCCGGAAGGGGCAAATAAAATTGCTCAGGAAGCGTCGATGCAGTTAGCAAGGCGCTCCACAGATTATGGAAAGGGAAGCCATGTCGTACCGCAAGGGCGTAAGGAACCTAAAGGCTATGGCGCGCCACAGGATAAGTTTTTTGTGACTGCACCACGGCAAAATACGATTGTCATTGAAGATGTTTCTACGACCGGCGATTCTATCCTTCGTCATACGGAACCCATTTTAAGCCTTGATTCGGTGAGGATCATTGCTGTTTTAAGCTTAACAAACAGAATGGAAAGAAGGGACGATGGGAAAAATGTTGAGGAGGCCGTGCAGGCAGAATTAGGATTGCCATACTTCTGGATGAGTGAATCCCCACGCTTATTATCCAGAGTTTATGAGCGAGATAAGCCATCTGATGCTCTTGCCCTGAAAGTTGAAGCTCAATTTAAAGAATATAGTCTACATCCTTTGTCATTAAAACATTAGAAATCTCGGACTTGCAATCAGCCGTTGTTTCCTCAATAAGAAAAAATTAAAAAAGAAAAATTTAATCTCTGCGAAGTTCATTAAGCGTTTTTTGATAATATTTTGCTATTTCCATTTGAAGCTCAGGAGTTGTATTTTTTCCTCCAGGCAGCATCAATAATCTCCCAACGTTGATAATCGCTTTGTCCGCATCAAAATACTTCCATAAACTTTGAACTTCGCCTTCTTGTTTTCCTAAGCCTGGCACAAGCACAAGCAGTTCATTTCCGGCATAGGATCGGGCTTTGGCAATCTCTTCTTCCTGAATATGATTTTTAGCGCTGGGAGCGCCGATAACAATTCCATCCAGCCCGAAAGCGCGCGCAGCATGAGCTAACTGGATATATTTTCTTACAACGGTTTGATTTCCTATATGCACCACATCAGGCCGATGATAATCATTTTCATCGACTTCAATCCACTGGTTTTTTTCTCTCTCATAATCAGGGTTGCTCATGAGACACATCGTAATGATCCCAATATCTCTTTTCTTGGCTTGTTTCACCGCTTCTTCCATATTTCCCGCAAAGGGAGCAAGCGTCACGGCATCAAACCCTTTCTTTTTCGCGTGATATATTCCTGCATCATTCGTATCGCCGATATCTGCCAGCTTTGAATCGTCAATAACAACAAGACCAAGATCATGGGCGCGTTCCACGATCGTCATCAATGAATCCATATCATTGCTATCTTTCCAATACTGCACATTTGGTTTTATAGCAGCAGCGAAAGGAGCTACCGCTTCAAGATAACGCAGAGACCAGTTCAATTTAAACGCTCCTTTCGGAAGTCCATCCTCCCCTCTCCCCATCTCAAATTCAGCCGGATCCAAACCTGCGCACAGAACTGAATTTTTATTCTCAACCGCATCTGACCATTTTTCCAGTAATGTTGTCATGTTATCGCCCCCCAATTATTTCTGGTATAGATTTACCGTACCTTTGTTGAACTGCTATTTCTAATTCTCCTAATTTCCCTGCGGATTGCAGAACATTATTATATCTTTCGAAAAACCTTTTGGCATACGGCCGTCGTCTTCCTTCAGGATTAAAATCTTCAACGAAATCAAGAGCCCCATGGGTTTGCAAGTAAGCCTCGCTCCTGGCCTGGGGATTTTGGCGGTAAGCGATAGCCCTGTCTGGGAATTTCGAATATTGACGTAAAAATTCATCATCAATGGCTACTAAAGGATAGACATTAATATGGCGCATTCCTAACGCATCTTCGCCCCCTTCCAGACGGGTGACGACGGTAATTAAATGCTGGGCATTTGCTCCTTGGCCTCGGAGCAGGGGAAACCATCCTTTTTCTAATCCATCTTCCCAGCGATAACAGCTAGAACCTATCGTCAGCAAATCAGCGATGTGAATCACATTTTTTTCTGTTAATAGGGTAAGATCCCTCTCTCCTTGTGGATAAAGAGATGCATCAATGTTGGAAATTTCTAGGTTGTGCCTTCCAAAATCCTGTTTATACAAAGCAATATGCATGAGTCCCAACTGCTCTGCAACGGGTCCGGAAAAAAGCCAGTCTCGGCGTTGTCCGCCAGAAATCGCATCAACACGCACTGTCTTGTTTAAATCTTCGACAGTTTGGGCAAGAACATCGATTACTGCTTTGAATCTTTCATTTCTGTGGGTCATCTCTACAGCATGGGCAATCATCCTTTCGCTATCATCGCCAAATTCTTCCCATTTCCCTGCATCGCCTACAATTTTGTCGGTATGGACATAACTAATGCCCAATTCCCCGGAAGTAAAAATAACCGGTTTTTCTAAATCTGCATATGCACCGCTTTCGACAAGAATTTGAGAGACAATAGGATTACTTGGCATGATTTAACCTCTTTGTTATTTTGTACGCTCACTAAGGTATAAATAAATTTTGGTGGATTATAAAACTACATTACAGTAAACTTTATAAAAAACTCTCTTACTCAGTTCATTATTCAAAAAAAAGGTGATATTACATGAGAAAAGTGTGCATAATGAATCATAAAGGGGGGGTAGCCAAAACGACTACTGCTGTCAACCTTGCTGCGGGTTTGTCGCGGCATGATAAAAAAGTCCTTCTCATTGACCTTGATCCGCAGGGGAATATCGATCTCTCTTTGCGAATCCAGGCGAACTACACGATTTATGATGCATTGCTTGGAAATGTGCCTATCTCCCGTTGCATTATTACGTTGGCCAAAAATTTCGATATTATTACATCGAAAGAAACGCTCACGAAAGCGGAACATTACATGGCGGCGCAGCCGAAAACACGCCAGTTGTTAAGAGAGTTATTAGACACTCTGCAAGGTTATGATTACTTAATTGTGGATTGTCCGCCTTCGTTAGGCGTTTTAAACCAAAATGTGATGGCCTTTTGCGACGAAGCCTTTGTTCCCACCTCAACCGATTTTTTAGGCCATGACGCCTTACGAAAAATGCATGATATCGTTAAGAAAATCAACCAAAGCTATGATCACCATCTGCGCATTACAAAAATAATTCCAACATTGTTTGACAAAAGAAACAGAATTTGCCGCGACACGCTGGAAGATATGCATAAAGAAAATTCTGGAGTAGTGAGCACTCCCATCCGCTTAAATTCAAAAGTGAAAGAAGCGCCCAAATACGGACAATCTATCTTTAAGTATGCCAAGAATAGTACAGGCGCAAAAGATTATGGAAAGCTGGTGGAAGAAATCTTAGCTATGGAAGAAAAAGTCGCTCCTGAGATTGAAGTGGTGAGTTAGAGTTATTTTCCTTTTGAAAATTCTTTCAAAGCGCTTTTAAGCACTGTCATGTGCGCAGCTATTCTTTTCTTTAAAGGCCAGCACGTTGGTGTTTCTGGCACGTAAACGTAATCGGTAAATGCCGCTACGTAATGTTCTAATTCTCCAGGAGTCGTATTGATTTTGAGAACACCGTTTCTATTTTTCACTTCATAAATGGTTTCCTTCGAACACACTTCGATATTGGAATTTCTCACTATTACCTGACCGTATCTGTTTCTTCTTGAAAGATCATACATATAAAATTGTCGGGGATTTTTTTCAAGAGAAAGATTGCCAAAAGGCCTCGTCGTTTCATCTTCATGAAAATTCATCGTAAATAATTCTCTTTATCCCCTAAGTAAGAACAGCATATACTCCAGCAGGCTCGTCGCCATGAATTCCCGCGGAGAGAAGAATTTTCTTTTTTCCCTCTATGGTTAAAAGAAAACATTCAAAACGTTAATAAAGTTATGCTACAAACTAATAAAGGAGGCGTAAGATAGAAAAATTCCCAGAAAGATGACTATTATTCATGATTCCAGCGATACATTGGCAACCGTGAAAAAGGTCTATTCTTTTTGGGGAAAGTTTCCTTTCTTATATAATGCTCAAGATGTGATTACCTTTCTCGGGAGAGCTAAAACTATTAGAAGCAAAGCGATTAAAAAAATCGGACTAAAGGGAGGAAACGCTGTTTTAGAAGTGGCGTGCGGTTCTGGTCGGAACTTCTCTTATTTAGTTGAAGCTGTCGGGAAAGAAGGTTCTATTGTGGGATTTGATTACAGCCAAGAAATGCTTAGCGCGGCAAAACACGTCTGCAAAAAAAAGAAATGGGAGAATATTGCCCTGATTCAAGGCGATGCCGCCCAGCTTGAAATTGGCAAAAACAATTTTGATGGCATTGTCAGCGTTTTAGGGATCAGCGCAGTGCCGGGCTGGGAAAAAGCGCTGACCAGATGTTACGATCTCCTCTGTCCAGGTGGAAAATTAGTTGTCTGCGATGCCCGTCTTTTCAGCGGGCATTTAAAGATTCTGAATCCTCTGGTTAAAGCTGTTTATGCAAAATTTGCGGCATGGGATCCTGCTAAAAATATTCCGGAAAAAATGGATGAAATTTTTGGCAACATAGAATTAGAATATTTAAATTTTGGAACATTTTTTATTGCTGCATCCATGAAAAAAGAGTGAGACGTTGGGAAATATAATGCGAAAAATTATTCTGGACGCTGAGGTAGAAAAAGTTTGGACCTTTGTAACCGCGCCTGAGAATTTTCCTAAATATGTTTATGGGTATGTTGATGGAAAAACAACCAGCGCCTCTGGAACTGGTGTTGGCGCAGGGTATGAATGGTATGGTAAATTAGGCCCTTGGAAAGTGAAGTCTGTTGAAGAGATTGTCCATTGGCGAGAAAACAGAGATGTGGCATATCGGGGGAGGCTATTTGGAATAAAATTTTATTCTTCAATTACTTTGAGAAAGCTTAAAGAACGGACAGAGATAAAAATTGTAATTTCATATCGAGTGCCGTTGTACTTCGGCGGCGCAATAGGAGATTTTTTCTTCATAAAGTGGATTGTAAAAGAATCTATTCGAAAATCGATCCGTAATTTAAAAAAGATCTTCCCTGATGCTAACAGCATCACCAGGGAAAACTTCAAATAACGAAAGACCAAGATAAAATTATAAATCTGGCCACCTTTTTGGAGGTATGGATGTACCAAAATTTATCGAACTGAATACATTCTTAAAATTACAATTACTAGCTGGTACTGGTGGGCAAGCTAAAGTGCTTATCAGATCGGGAGAAATCTTTGTCAATGGTGAAGTGGAAACACGAAACAGGCGAAAATTACATGCAAGAGATGTTGTACGTTACAAAGGGAAAGAGTATGTAGTGGAAGAAAGTTTAATGACTAAATCTATTCGGTTTGATCACGCCTAAAAATAATCCAGAACTCAAGCGTGCGGATAATGTGCCGCTAATACTTCCACGCATTTCCAAGAAACCTGGAAGTAATATAAATAACCCCGGCACCAAAAGAAGCTGATCGGTGTGCACAGCTAAAAACGTACCGGCAATGAGGCCGCCAATGATAGAAATAATCTGGGAGAACAGAATCTCTTTAAATTTCTCATTGAACTCCATTGTACGCAAGATTTTTCTTTAGTTTATATATTACTCACTTTTTAGATAGTGCCGAAAAGAGCAAAATATTATATATTAGATTCTCTTTCTTAAGAAAAAATGAGATGGTGGCTAGATGTAAAAAGGACAGTAAAAAACTTTCCTGGAGAAAATAAACACGATATCGGAGATCATC
>CAZCXW010000008.1:0-2378 GCA_964502785.1 uncultured Methanosarcinales archaeon
CATCGACGAAGTTCAGATCTTCAACCGTTCCTTGTCAGATCAACAAATTTGGAATATCTACCAGAACAAAACGTGGCAGATGGCGGCAAATGAAACGTCTGCGGGACAGAACTGGACTGTTGATGCTTATCCCAATGATGGCTCAGAAGATGGCGCGCCCGTGAGATCAAATCAGGTGATTATCCAAGGCGATCCTGAAACAGTCCCCCCAGAAGTCATCATCGTTCTCCCTCTCAATAACACTAATTATAGCAACAGCAATCAATTGATTTTCAACATCTCGGTTATTGATGCTAGTTCAGGAGTTTCTGTCGTCAATATCAGCTTCGAAAATACGAGCGATCTCGGCGGCGCGCCATTTAATCGAACAGCTGTCAATTACAGCGGCCATTGGAATGTCACTTTTACCGATGTATCTAACTTTACGGATGGATTGCATCGAGCAAGAGTTATGGCAAAGGATATCGATGGTAATTTTAACAATACTGAAACCATTTGGTTTGGTATCGATAAAACTCCTCCTAACGTCAGCAGCCTCAATATGATGAGCATGCTCACTCCTCTCGCTTTAACCAATAATTCTAATTTCAGTGAAAATGTTGTTGCTCAATATGGGATGATTGCCTTCAACGTTACCGTTATCGACGGTTATCGAGGGGTATTAAATGTTAACATGAGTTTCGACAATGCTTCTGGCAATGCCGGGGGAACAGTATTTAATAGAACCGCAGGAAACTTTTCAGGAAACTGGAACATTTCGTTTGAAAATATTTCCTCTAACTTTACCGACGGCTTGCATCGTGTTATTGTTATGGCTAACGATGGATTGAACAATACAAATCGAACTACAGAATTATGGTTTAGAGTAGATAAGGAACCGCCAAACGCTTCATTTGTGAACACATTTGCAAATAATAGTAATTTCACGACAGATACAAGAGTAGCCTTTAATGTTTCTGTGTTTGATGGTTCTATTGGTGTTTTATCTGTAAATCTAAGTTTCAGCAATGCAAGCGGTACTCCATTCAACCGCACCGCCATTAATTATAGCGGGATGTGGAATGTCACTTTTGAAGATATTACCGACAATCTGACGGAAAATCTCCACCGCGTTACGATCATGGCTAATGATTATTTCAACCATAGCAATCGAACCACTGGGCTTTGGTTCAGAATCGACACCACTTCACCAACAGTAAGTATCGTCACTTCTAATCTCAGCAAATATTCAAGAAATAACAACAGCGCAGTGAATGCCACTATTACTGAAACGAATTATGTGGTTGCCGTTATTTTCCAATTCAGCAATGATACCTTGCCTTTTAACTTAACCGCGCAAAATGTCAGCGGCAACTGGAATCTTAATTTCAATGCTTCCACGATAGGGGAAGGGGATCATAATGTAACTGTTTTTGTGAACGACAGCGCGGGAAATGTTAACAGAGGACAGTTGATGACTTTTAAGATCGACAGAACAGCGCCCGCAATTTCTCTAACGATTAATTCCATCACTTCAACATCTATTATCCTGGATATCTCAACCACTCCTGATGCCACGACTTGTACGTCTAATGTAGGTTCTATAACCGGAATCGGTTCTTCACAGCAATTAAGAGCAACAAATCTCATGCCACAAAATACTTATCCATTTACCATCACCTGCCAGGATGATGTATACAATTCTAATACTATAACTCAAGAATACAGCACCTCAGGTGTCAGCGGCAGTGGATCTTCGGGAGGTGGTTCTGGCGGCGGTGGCGGAGGAGGTGGTGGAAGCAGCGGTGTAACTGGCGCAGTTACAGCGGGAGAAGCTTCCGAGAGTACCGGAGACAGTTCTTCAGATGGATCTACGTCAGGTTCTGAAGGAACTAGTGGACAAGCACACGGGGAAGTTGCATCAGGGACTTCTGCTGGCGGTTCGGGACGCGGCGCGTTGATTGGAAATGCTATTGTGGTAAGCGTGGAAGAAGTGAACGCGTTTGCCAGAGAAACACTCTCTTTTGTGAAAAATTCAGGTGCGATGATCATTCAAAGAGTAAATACGCTCGCCAGTAAGATTATTCATTCTAAATTCTATTCTTCGACTGGATTTTTGCTAGTTGTCTTTATGTTTGTGTTATTGATTGGTGTCAACGAGTTGAGGATATACACCTCGAAAAGAAAGACGTTGATGCTGGAAAAAAAGGGAAAAAGCAAAAAAAGAAGGCACTATCCGAAAAATGAGTGATAAAAAGAGAGTTTTCTCATAAAAAAACATCAAAATCACTCAACTTTTCGAACTGTGCCATTCTCAGTAGATTCGAAATTAAAAGTGGTTACTACTCCATCATTTTCCTTAGAGCCGGATGCATATCCATCATGTGCTGCTTGGCAAT